>REDB01000042.1 GCA_007693685.1 Oceanospirillales bacterium | reverse complement strand
GCTGGGTTGGCAAATGCTTAACTTAATCATGCTGCCCGCTATCGGTATTGCGATGCTTCTAGTGGCATTGAGTCAGACCAGACATCATCGAAACTCATTAGCATAGATCACTTTAACGCGGGTTAATTCCATAGATGGGCTGCGGCCCATTTTCTTTCAGTGTCTCCATGACAATATGAGATGCTATGTCTCGAATTCCATCGACACTACCAACGACTCTCGATAAAAAGTTTGATAAAGCTTCCATACTTTCAACCTTTACTTTAATAATGAAGTCATAGGTTCCAGTAATGACATGACAGTCGATCACTTCATCATGGGCTAACAAACATGACATCGCTTCACGCGGCGACAACATCATCCGCTTTTCAAATGAAATAAACACCATGGCGGTGATCGCTAATCCCAAATCTTTAGAAGAAAGCCTAACCGAATATCCTCTAATGACGCCCTCTTCTTCCATTCGTGTAATTCGTCGAGAGCACTGACTGATCGACAAGCATACCTTTTCAGCTAGTTCTGCAAGCTTTACACGTGAATTTTTTTGCATGTGATAAAGGATTTGAAGATCAAACTTATCAAGCAGCATAGAAACCTCTTTTTCATAAGATAAAAGTAATGTGCAATTTTTTTGCACATTATATTCATAACTGAAATTATGAATAACATTTGATCATTTATGAACAAATATACGCAAGCACTTTTCAGAAATATTCACGTATTCTGAGACTACATAATCCGTAGCAAAAGAGGCTTGCGCTATGACTATCTCACTTGAACATGCCAAACAACTGGATCAACAAGATCCACTATCTCACTTCAAATCACGCTTCAATCTTCCTGAAGGTGTCATCTATCTGGATGGAAACTCATTAGGTGCTCAACCGATTGCTAGCCAAAATGCAGTCGAAAAAACACTGATTCAATGGCGCGAAGAGTTAATTAAAGGCTGGAATCAAGGCTGGTTTGATGCACCGGAGCGACTGGGTAACTTAATGGCACCTTTGATTGGTGCTAAGGAAGGTGAGGTTCTGGTTACAGACAATATCACCTTGAATATTTACAAGCTAATTGGTTACGTCACTGAAACTCAGCAACGTAAGCGCCCGGTCATTCTCAGTGAAGGGGGTAACTTCCCTACTGATGGCTATATCGCACAGGGTTTTTGTCATTTTTCTGAGTTTGAACATCGCTTTTTCCCTGAAGGCAGCAATGTTGAAGACTACCTAAATGATCAAGTAGCTGTCGTCGTCATGAGCCATGTTCACTATAGAACGGGCGTTCTTCGGGATATGAAGAAGATTACTGAAAAAGTACATCAGCATGGCGCGGAAATTATTTGGGATTTAGCCCACTCTGCTGGTGCATTAGAAGTCGATCTAGCAGGCAATAATGTTAATTTCGCGGTCGGTTGTACCTACAAATATTTGAATGGAGGCCCTGGTTCTCCTGGTTTTTTGTATGTCAGCAAAAAAATGCAAGATAAGGGATGGCAGCCATTAACAGGTTGGCATGGTCACTCTGCTCCCTTTGTGTTTGATCTGGATTACTCTCCTGCAATGGGTATCACGCAATTCAGAACGGGAACCCACTCTGCCCTGATTTACAGTTCGTTAGAAGCTTCTTTGCTACTGTGGAAAGACGTTGATATGGCAGAACTTCGCAATAAAAGCTTAAAAATGACCGATTTTTTCAGAGACTGTATCGCAGATGTCATTCAACGCCACTCGATCAAAGACATCACATCGGATGCATCGCTACGAGGCAGTCAGGTATCACTTATTAACAAAGAAAATGGTTTTGCCATTGTTCAAGCACTGATTTCACGCGGTGTCATCGGCGATTATCGCGAACCCGGCTTATTAAGATTTGGTTTCACACCTTTATACCTCAGCTACGAAGATGTGTGGCAAGCAGCACGACATTTCTGTGAAGTGGTAGAGAGCGGTGAATACAAAAAACCTGAGTTTCAGGTGCGTTCTTCGGTGACTTAATGCAATTCAATTGATATCCCCTTTACTGAAAGTAAAAGGCATTTTCAGTAAACATATAAAACGAAGATAAGGATTAATCTCTATGATAAAAATAAGATCAGAGTTTGCCTCACGTTTCGGTTTCCTAATGGCTGCAGCCGGTGCAGCTGTTGGCCTAGGTAATGTGTGGAGTTTCCCCTCAATGGCTGCCAATAATGGCGGTGGAGCTTTTTTACTAGTATATCTAATTATGTCATTAGTGCTGGCTTACCCTGCACTAATGGCAGAGTTAACGCTGGGTCGCTACTCACAAAAAGGCGTTATGAATGCGCTGGGTGATGCTGGCACCACCGAAACCACTAAAAAAGTGGGTCGTTCTATTGGTTTCTTTGCGCTGTTCTTAGCGGCCATTGGCTTAACCTTTTATTCAATTGTCACGGGTTGGTTAATGAGTCAAACGTGGCAGCCAATAGCACGTAAATTTGAGTTAGATAGCCTTTATGGTTGGCTAACACACTCTGGAATGGTTCGCGATCTACCCTTGTCGATGCTGGCAATACTTTTGTGTGTTGGAGTGATTCTGGCAGGTGTAAATCAGGGTATAGAGCGTTGGTCAAAGCGCTTGATGCCTTTATTGGTTGTGATGATTTTAATCCTGATTGCTATCATCAGCACCTATGATGGCGCGTTAGATGGTCTTAAACTCTATCTGATTCCAGACCTATCTAAAATTACACCACAATTAATGCTCGATGCGATGGGGCAGTCCTTCTTCTCCATGTCTATCGGTATCGGTGCCATGGTGGTGTATGGATCTTACCTAAGTCGCCAAGCTAATTTGCCTGTGACGGGTGCCCAAGTGCTTTTCATCGATATGGGTATCGCTTTTATTGCAGGTTTGTTGGTGATCCCTGCGATGTTTGTTGCACATAATTTAGGGGTTGAGATCTATAAGTCCAATGGTGATTTAGAAAGTTCTGCAACTCTTCTATTCAGTGTCATGCCATCGATGTTTGAAAGAATGGGAGATACCGGTCTTCTGCTTGAGTTTGTCTTCTTTGGCCTTCTCTCTGTTGCAGCCTTAACGTCTATGTTTCCTGCACTTGAGGTTCCAGTTTCTGCTATTGAAGAAACCGGAAAGATGAAGCGTTCAACGGCAACCTTTGTGGTAGCAGGCACTATTGCACTGGTAACGATCATTATTCTGTTGAATTTTGATGCTCTGTTTGGTGCGGTGATTAGCTTTACGATCAACAGTATGCCTATCGTTGGCGCATTGATCTGTCTGTTCTTTGGTTGGGTAGTTTCGCGTAATGCAAAACTTGAAGAGCTACGTAAGGGCAATCCTGAAATCGAATCAACCTTTTTCTGGAAAGTATGGCCTTGGTATATTCGCTTTGTTTGCCCGATCTTACCCTTGATCGTTTTAGTGAGAAGCTTAACCGCATAGAAGGTGTTTATTGATAAGAATTAAAGGGGGCTTCGACCCCCTTTAATTCTTTTGCCTTCTATTCTGAAACCACAATTATCCTAACCGCATCGAGACGCAAACGAGCATTTTCCAATCCTTTTCTAAGAATCTGCGTTGCTTCCTGATGTGCAGTCAGTTCTGATTCATCGATAGCCGGGTTAATCTTAGCTAAGGCTTCCAGTCGTTGATATGCAGCATCTCTATCAGAAATTAAGGTACTTAAGGCTTTGTCACGCAATGCAGGTAAACGCGCATCGGCGATTTGCTGAGCTTCATTGATTTGCC
>REDB01000135.1 GCA_007693685.1 Oceanospirillales bacterium | reverse complement strand
TCGACTTTTTCTATGAGACACTCAACTTGAAGTATCTTCAATTCATCTACGCAAAACTTCGTAATGATAGGCTTCTAACCAGCTTAATATTGGCTTTATTGTTACTGTTGTTAATGATGCCAACAGAAATCAAATCACTTCATCAGCTAGTAGACTGGAAAACTATCGCGATTTTAACTGGCTTAATGTTGCTTAGTCGCGGACTGGAATACAGCGGTGCACTTAGCTTCGCCGGTGATTGGCTTCTATCACGAACCCATACACAGCGCCAACTCGCTTTTTCCATTATTATCTTTTCAGCATTATTGGCGGCGATTGTAACCAACGATGTCGCCCTATTTATTGTGGTTCCTTTAACGATTCTAATTGGACGCTATGCAGATATTCCTGTAGGAAAGCTCATTATTTTTGAAGCCTTAGCTGTTAATGCCGGCTCTGCAATAAGTCCTATTGGGAATCCACAAAACCTATACCTTTGGCAGTTGAGTGGTGATGGTTTTCTCGCCTTTACACTTGAAATGCTGCCCATCGCTTTTGCCATGCTGTGCATCGTATTACTTTTAGCATCAATAGCTTTCAACGGAAAAAGGATAGAAATCGCTCAACATCAATCCAAACGACTGTTATCAAAACCATTATTTTTAATCGTATCGATTAGCTACCCTATATTTCTACTCGTCGTTGAACAAGGCTTTGCCGTTATTGCGGCAATCATGGTTCTGATACTCTTTCTGATACTATGGAGAAAGCTTCTACTAACCGTCGACTGGCTAATACTGCTAGTTTTTGTATTGATGTTTATCGTTTTAGGTTTACTCGCAAAATTACCTGCAATGACGAATTTAGTGGATAATTTGATGGATCTTCCAGGTGCAGAGATCACAACATCCATCTTGCTATCTCAAGTTATCTCAAATGTTCCTGCAACACTTTTTTTAAGTCAGTTTTCCGATCAATGGTACGCCTTAGCATGGGGTGTCAACATTGGAGGATTTGGTCTAGCTATCGGCTCTTTGGCAAACCTGATCGCCTTACGATTGGGTAAAGAATACAAAATCTTCTGGAATTTCCACCTCTGGTCAATGCCATGCTTGTTTTTGAGTATGTTGATCTGTTTTATCCTTTTGTAAATAGGAATTCTGGAGATAAACAAATTACTAAAGCTCTAATCATAAATAGCTAAAGACATACTTAAAATTCATAACCTATAGCTATAGACAATTGAAATAATAGTTATACCTTTATTCCATTTAGATATTTAAGTGTTATATTAGCTTTACATAAAGAAAACTGCATCAATCTCTTATTTGCATCAACAGTTTTCGCTAGGCTAGGAGCATGAATCCTTTCATTGCCTATTTACGTTTTTAAGGAGACACCTCATGAATCAAACCAATGATGTACAAGTCGGTAACACTATCAAACCTATTGTAAAAACTTTTTTTGATGAGCCGACCAACACTTTTAGTTATGTCGTTAAAGATCCCGCATCGAATAGCTGTGCAATTATTGATTCTGTTTTAGATTTTGACTACGCCAGTGGAACAACAGATATCGCATCCGCCGATGAAATCATTGCGTACGTAAAAAGTAACGAGTTACAGGTCGAGTGGATTCTTGAAACCCACGTGCATGCTGACCATATCTCTGCTGCACCTTATTTACATGAACAACTGGGCGGTAAAACTGGCATTGGCGCGATGATCACCGTTGTTCAAGATACTTTTGGCAAAGCTTTTAATGCAGGAACTGAATTTGCTCGCGACGGAAGCCAGTTCGATCAACTTTTCAAAGAGGGTGATACCTTCAAGATTGGTCAACTAGAAGGCTATGTCATGCACACTCCAGGTCACACACCGGCTTGTTTGAGCTATGTTATGGGTGATGCTGTTTTCGTTGGCGACACTCTGTTTATGCCAGATTATGGTACTGCGCGTTGCGACTTCCCTGGCGGTGATGCGAAAGTACTTTATAAATCTATTCAGAGGGTTCTTAGCCTACCTGCTGAAACTCGCATTTTTCTATGCCATGATTATAAAGCTCCAGGTCGTGATGAGTATGTTCATGAGACCACGATTGCAGCTCAACGTAAGCACAATATCCATGTTCATGACGGTATCTCAGAAGAAGAGTTCGTAAAAATGAGAACTGAGCGTGACGCGACTTTGAAAATGCCAACGCTGATTTTGCCATCTGTGCAAGTCAATATGCGTGCAGGAGAGATGCCACCAGCCGAAGAGAATGGTCAGGTATATTTGAAGGTGCCAGTAAACTTGTTCAAGAAAACTGATAAGTAATCTAGTAACGAAAACAGGGCTAAAAAGCCCTGTTTTTTTATACCTAAAATATTAGAAAGTAAACACGCGAGTGTTTTCTTCCATCATCTTCTCAGCCATCGCTGGTGGAGCTGCAACTTCTACACCTTCACGCAGCGCTTCTTGAGTGTTACCACTATTAGGCAAGTAAAGTGCACATACACTGACGGTTGCACCGTTTTGCTGTAGACGCATCATTAACTGCTCTGGGGTAACATCATTTGGCTTTAACAGCTCACTAGTCGTGTCTTGTAAAGCCAAATCAGCCGCTGCATCGCATAACAACACATCAACTTGAACACCCTGACCTTGCATAGCATTACCTAGCACCATGGCCATTCCTTGAGTCATCAAAGAATCACTGTTCAGCATAATTAATGCTTTTTCGCCTGAATGCTTGTGATTGTCAGCTTGAACAGCTAGTGGTGCCAATAAAGTTGCACCCAAAACACAAGCGGCTAGTTTTAATTTCATCATGCTTTTCTCCTTATGATTACTTAGTATAACTAAGTATCATATTAGCATAAACTAATCATATATGCATTAAACCCCCTGATTGGAAGACTTGAAGGCAAACCACCCAAAGAAGGCTGCCATCACTAAATAACCCAATGTGAAGTCCTGTGAGGCGTTAAAAGATAGCTCAGGTGCATGCATCAGACCGATAAAAGAACAAGCTGCAGCCACCAACGCAAAGACAGATGCCTGACGAAATTTATGATCAATGACTGAAACCGTCATTGCACCTAGCAAAATAGCGGTAAACATCGCACCTTGCCCCAACACAACTATTGCACTGGAAATATTATCAACCACTTCGCCTGCACCACGATTAAAGCGCGTCATGACATAGTTAGCGAAATATGGAAGCATCGCTAAAGCAATGGCAGGATAGTAACGAGTTTCGTTACTTTGGAAGGCGGTAGCGATCATCGACATACCGACAAATACGAGAATTGGCGCAACCACTGAAACAGGAATGATCGCCGCTAGGGCTGCAATCAGACCAAACATAGTGGCTAGACCATAGACCACACCATTCAGAATGCTGTATCCACGACCCGCACCCATCCATTTTGAACCGACCGTTGCAATATAAACTGTGGTGGGAAACACGCCACCAAACACTGCACCAATCATAGTTCCTGCACCATCAACTGCCTGGCATTCACGTACATCATACTTATCACCCGCGGCTTCCATCGCCTCAACATTATTCATAGTCTCAATAGCGTTGTAGAGGGTAATAGGTAAAACCACGGTCAAAATGGCTAACATGCTGGTAAACAACAAACCAAGCCCTTCAAACCATGCCATACCTGGTAACAAAGGATAAAAACCAAGATGGGTAAAGGCATCACTAAACTTAGCGGTATCCGCAGCACCGATCAAATATGCCATCGCTGTGCCGACAATAATCGCAAACAAAGAGGCTGGAATCTTGAATGGCATGCTAACCCTTGCCACTAAGCCAACGATGATGATTGCCATGACTAATAAGCCAATCACCGGAATCTCTAAAGTTTTAAATAGCATTTCACCGGCAATAAAGGTTAACGCAACCCCGGCAACAGCACCCAGCATAGCCGCACGAGGTAGATGAGATTGTATCCAACGACCTATAACACTGATACATAGCTCAATTAAGCCGCTGATAAAACATGCAGCTACAGCAATCTTCCATGCAAGGATTTCATCACCCGTTAGAGCTTTAGCTGGAAGCAATACACCAAAGAGAAAGACAAACATTACGGGGGTACTAATACCGTATGAAAGCGCGGTCACATCTGCTCGATTTTCTTTACGAGCTAAACGGGCAGCACTATAGGCATAGTAGAAATTACCTACCATGACCGCAACAGCAGCTCCAGGAAGTACTTGACCAAATACGATGGAAGGCGAAAATCCCATACCCAACATCGAAATGGCAATGATGACAAAGTTAGCAATATTATTTTGGAAAAGTGCAAAGAAGGCGTCAGTATCTTCCTTCTTATACCAGGGGTAGTGAACAGGTTGAGAATTCATAGCTATCCGACGCTCTCAGTGATATCCGAAGACAGTTAAAAGAAGCGCGGATTTTACCAGTAATGCACCATAATCGACCAGTCAGCAACATTACTGGAACCTAGTTACTATTTTTTATTGGCGAACTCATCATAATTTACATTGAAACCATTCAACAGGAGCCTTCCAACTTTGCAGCCAATCGGCTACCTCTGCTGCTGGCATAGGTCTAGCAATAGCGTAACCCTGAGCTAGATGGCATCCCATCTGAATCAATAAGCATCCTGCTTCATTAGACTCTAATCCTTCCGCCAAAACATCGATATCAAAGGCCTTACCCAAGCCGACCACACTTTGTAATATAGATCGATCACTTGGACTGATAAGAAGATCCTTAACAAAGCTTTTATCTATTTTTAAAACTTGTACAGGCAATTGCTTTAAATAGGATAAAGATGAATGCCCTGTACCAAAATCATCCAATGCTATGCTGACGCCTAACTGACGACAGGCTTTCATAGTTCGAACGGCGCTGGATAGATCCTCTAAAGCAGTGGTTTCAAGCACTTCTAACTGAAGATTGCTTGGGTTAACTTCAGGATGTTTTATTAGCAATTGTTCTAGCATCTCTGCAAACTGAGAGTCTTGAAGTTGCAATCCATCCAAGTTGACACTAACGGACATTTCAACACCTTGTCTAACCCAACTTTGCATCTGAGCTAAAGCGGTCTCAATGACCCAGAAACCTACTTCGATTGATAAAGGAAAGGTCTCAATGAGATGAAGAAACTCACCAGGTAACATCACTCCTTTTTCAGGATGATTCCAACGTATCAGCGCTTCTAAACCTACCACCTCTCCTTCAATCAAATCGACCTTAGGCTGATAATAGAGCAAAAACTCATTATGCTTCAGCCCTTGTTGAATACGCTCGAGTGTTTGATAGTAGCTCTTGGTGTTCTTCTCCTCTTTGTCATCAAACAGATGAAAACGAAGACTTCCTTTTAACTTAGCTTGATACATAGATTGCGATGCTTGGCGTATTAACGTATTTGGATCACAGGATTCTGATTGTGGGTATACTGTAACGCCAGCACTAGAAGTAATAATGACTTCAGCTTTACCTATATAAACAGCACGTGAAATCTCATCAAAAAGCATCGAAATCTGTTGTTCTAACTCAGGTATATCGCTGAAATGGTTGAGCAGTATAACGAACTCATCACTACCAAAATGATAGATATGCTCACCTTCTAAAAATAACTTTTGTAAGCGACTGGCGATTTTCCTAATTACCTGTTCACCTGCTTCTACACCATACAGATCATTGATTTGTAAAAAGTTGTCAAAATCAAAATAGACTAAAGCAAATTTATCATTACAACTCATCAACGCGGGAAGAGTTCGTATCAGCTTAGCTTTGTTTGGCAGATGGGTTAAGGCATCATGAAAGGCTATAAATTCCAGTTGTTTTCTGTGTTCTATTCGTTCTGATATATCACGAACAACCGCAATTGAATAAGCAACCCCTTCCTCTTCAAAGGAAGAACCCATACTAATTTCCACCTCATTCTGCTCTGCAGTAGCAGTCATTAACAAACACTCTAAGGGGGATCCGTGCCTTGTGTTTTCAATTACCGAATGTTGATTAAATTTCACACCATCGTGAGTTTGAAAAAGAGTAAAAAAAGGTTTTCCCAACAACTTATCAACAGTAAATCCACAAATCTCTTCAGCCGCAGGATTCATATTTACTAGAGATCCTGACAACTTATCCACAACAAAGATTGCTTCGGGTATCGTAAAGAATAGCGCTTGAAATCGCTCTTCACTATTACGTAAACGCTCTTCAATTAATACCTGACTGACATTTTTTAAAGCGATCTCCGCTCTCTCACGAGCATGAACTTCTCGAATTAGATCGACAGTACGCTCTGATAGCTTGCTATACATTCCCAAAACAGTATTGATCAACTTTTCAAGCGATCCATTGACTGTCTCATCTGCTAAAATTTTTGCTTCATTTAGCTGCATACCTTGATGCACAAATTGTACGCATAAAGCCATACGACGGTCAGAGTCTAAAATATGGAAAGCTAACCAGTGAACTAAATACCCGAATAAGCTTTCTAGAACTCCTGGTTCATGATGGTCCTGTTTAGCATACTCGCTAACTTTGAGCCTGAACTCTTGGTGAATCTCACAATGTTCAATAAAGTCTGGGTCTTGCTTGAAGGTATCTTTCCAAATCGCCTCTTCAGATTTGAAATGATAATGAGAGTAATCAATTAACCCTTGAAAAAGATCATCCAGGCCAGAGGCACTTTCAGCGGTTTTTCCTTGCACAAAATAGGCTGCCAGTTGATTCAGATAGATAACAATCTGTTTGTGTTGTTCATCTATCAGGCTATCCCCTGTACAGAAGTGATCATCCCAAGGAAAGATTTCGAACGCTGATTCTAAATCCTTTTTGTTATCCATGTTGCACGCTCAATTGGGTTAAATGATTATTTACAATTTGTAAGATCCGTCAAAACGCCAACAAACTCTATCTCTTCTTGATCAAACTCGAAACAACTGATTGACAAATGTACTGGCAAGGTATGTCCATCTTTATGTTTAGCTAGAACTTCACGACCTTTATCCATTATATTGGATTGTTTTGTGTCTAAATAATTCTGCACATAACGATGATGCTGCTCTGCAATAGGAGAAGGCATTAATAGCTTAACATTCTGGTTTAATAACTCATCACGAGTATAGCCCAGAAGTTTTAAAACGAAGTCATTCACATCAAGAATTTGACCAGTAGCACTGATTCTTAAAATACCAACAGCAAGGCTATTTACTATGGCCGATAAGCGTTTGCTGAAGTAAGTTGAGCTTTGCTTTGCTTGTTCTAACTGCTGGCGCTTTTGATGCAAACGAATTAACTCTTCAACCTGATCTGCCAATAAACGTAAATTAGCCATATCTTCAAGCACAAATGAACGTGGAGAGTTGTCAATGATACAAAGTGTCCCTATCGCATTTATATGATCAGGACGAAGCACAGCGCCTGCGTAAAACACCACATGAGGATCATGAATCACTAACGGATTGTCTTTAAAGCGGGGATCTACTCTGGCATCGTTAATCAGCATCACTTCATCAAAGGCAATGGCATGACTACAGAAAGCAATATCACGATCTGTTTCACAAACATCTAGACCCTTCTTAGACTTAAACCATTGACGATTTGAATCGACCAAAGAGACTAAGGCGATAGGAACATCGTAAAAGCTTGCTGCTAACTGGGTAATTTGATCGAACTGTTTTTCAGCATCTGTATCAAGCAGGTTTAATTGCTGTAAATAACTAATTCGGAGTGACTCTATTTTCGCAGGCATAGCGTTCATTCCGTTGAAGGATTCGTTATTAATCCTAGCAAAAGGGGCTATACTCGTCCATGAGAAGTAAAATTAAAATGTTTAAAAATTTGAAAATTCCACAACAAACATAGCGTTTATTATTCTTAGTCTTGTTTGATATACATACTAAAGATAGGTGTATCAAACAAGTTAACCTTTCATTTATGACAGTTATATATTTTGTAAATAAGCCTTCAAAATTTAATAGGTAAAACGTGATACTGAACTTTGCATCTCTTTTGATAATTTAAGTAAACCATCTGCATGCAGTGCACTTTGTTCCGCATTATGAGCTGCACTGACAGCCAAATCTTGAACACGCGTAATACTTTGATTAATTTCATTTGTCGCGGCTGTCTCCTCTTCGGTCGCCGCCGCTATTTGAGTGTTCATATCACGCGTTTCTGTCATCATCTCTGCTAAATGGTTTAGCTGTTGATGAGTATTCTTCACCAACTCCAAACTTTCAAAGGCATGATCACGGTTGCGCATCATACTTGCGACAGCCACTTTGGTATGTTCTTGAAGTGTGACGACTGTACTTTCTATGGTTTGTGTCGACTCATGCGTTCTAGCCGCTAGATTTCTAACTTCTCCAGCTACAACCGCAAAACCACGCCCTTGCTCACCTGCACGAGCAGACTCTATCGCCGCATTTAGCGCCAGTAAATTTGTCTGTTCGGTGATATCACGGATCACTCTGACCACTTCACCTATCGAATTAGACTCCTCTTCCAGAGCAAGAATATCATCAGCAGCCTGCTGAATTTCTCGGGTTTGCTGTTCGATCATGTTAAGTAAAGAGTTCATCGTATCTTTTGAATGACTAACTGCTTGATGTGCCTGTTCACTGGTCGCCAAGGTTTGCTGGGCATGTTGCGCAACCTCATTGACTGCTGCACTCATTTGCGTGATAGCTGCGGCGATCTGAGTGACTTCAGCCTGCTGAGTGTTAGCGCCTTCAAAAGTGACATCAGTGGAAGCCTCTAGTTCTCTTCCCGCCTTTTCGATCTGCACACCCTGTTCTGCAATCCCTTTCACCAAGTTTTGAATATTATCTGCGAAGCGGTTAAAGCTTAAAGCCACCTTGCCAATTTCATCTTCACGCTTGACCTCAAGTCGGTGTGTTAAGTCACCACGACCATCCGCAATATCCGCCAAGGCATCAGCAATTTTACTGATCGGCTGGGTAACAAGCTGTCTGGTTAAGAAAATGGCTACAGCAACCATCACAAGAACTAAGACAACCATAGCAAACAAAAGTGAGTCAGCAAGAGTCGTAGCACCTTTGATATCTTGCCTTAACACCTCTGCAGGAATTCCTACGATATGCATTGCTAAAACATGATCGTTAGCACTAATGACAGGGCGATTAACTGAAAACCACTGATCATCTAAATTAGCGATAACAGACGAACTGTTTTGTAATGTGACTGTCCTGGAAAAGTTAACAACCTCTTCGGTAAACCAACGATCATTAGCTAGTACCCAACCAGAGTTAACTTCAGTATTGTTTCTAGCTGGAGCTCCAGAGGGTAAATGGGCAACATTTAGAACCATCAAGTAGTTAATATTCTCGTTGCCAAAATCACGACTAATACTTCCCACCCCCTGTGTCATTTCAATTATGCCGACTAATTGATCCTGAAAAGTCACAGGCGCAAAAGCACGAATCAATACATTGCCATTGGGATCGGGTTCAAAGGCTGCTTGTGCCTGTCGATCAGCCCTTGCGGCTCTAAAACCACCTAAATTGGTATCAATCGGTTGGGAGCGCTGAGCACTTTCATAAAGCGTGGTTCCATCTGGAAGATACAGATGAACGTGAATGCCCTGGTAGTTAGTAAATTTACCATAGGACTCTCGAAGCTGAGTGACGATTGATTCAGCAGAGCCTCTGTTACGACTCATCATTGCCATACGCAGGTCTGGATCGCTTGCTAGGGCCACCGCGTTGGTAATACCAACATCAAATTTGGTTTCGAAACGGTTATCTAGCGTTTGAAGCATCTCCGTAGTGCGACGATCAATGGCCTGCTGCTCTAGGCCAGAGCGCACATAAAATGCATAGATTACTGCAATACTTAAACACACTAAACCTACGACTAATAAAGAAATTGTCATACGATAGCTTAGGCTGATTGACTTCATCTAAAGATCTCCAGGTTAGGTCTGACTTTATATTAGTCGCTTTCGATGTATTAGTTAAAGATTTAAGCACATTTGAAACCTTGATTTGACCCTAATCAACTTATCTATAGCTAATAGCTATCAAATCGATGCTTATAAAAAATTAAGCAAATAAGGCGAAGCTCAATATTTTCAACTATCCTAACTATGAACTTAAAACACCTGTCTGACTTAGGGTGAATTTTAGGCGTGTAAGCTAATAACAGGAGATGGATATGGATAACAAAAACAGTGGTGCATTGGGCAAGTGTCCAGTCATGCATGGTGCCAACTCAACAGCTAGCAAAACCACGATGAGCTGGTGGCCTAATGCGCTAAACCTCAACATCCTTCATCAACATGATCGCAAAACTAATCCCCTCGGTGACAATTTTAATTACCGCGAAGAACTCAAGTCTTTAGATGTAGATGCGTTGAAAAAAGATTTAACAGACTTAATGACCGATAGCCAAGATTGGTGGCCAGCTGACTGGGGGCACTATGGTGGCTTAATGATTCGTATGGCATGGCATGCTGCCGGTACTTATCGAGTTGCTGATGGCCGTGGTGGTGCAGGAACCGGTAACCAGCGCTTTGCTCCATTAAATTCTTGGCCAGATAACGGCAACCTTGATAAAGCTCGCCGATTACTTTGGCCGATTAAGCAAAAGTATGGCAATAAAGTTAGCTGGGCAGATCTGTTGATTTTGGCGGGCAACGTTGCTTATGAGTCAATGGGATTCAAAACCTATGGTTTCTCATTTGGACGCGAAGATATTTGGCATCCAGAAGAAGATATTTATTGGGGTGCTGAAGAAGAGTGGCTAGCGCCTAGTGATAATGAAAAAAGTCGTTATTCAGGTGATCGTGATTTAGAAAATCCACTTGCAGCAGTGATGATGGGACTAATCTATGTTAACCCTGAAGGGGTTGATGGCAACCCTGATCCACTGAAGACCGCAAAAGATGTTCGTGAAACCTTTGCACGCATGGCGATGAATGACGAGGAAACGGTTGCACTAACGGCAGGTGGTCATACCGTGGGCAAGGCACATGGTAATGGTGATGCAAGCCTACTTGGTCCTGAACCAGAAGGTGCTGACATCGACGAACAAGGTCTAGGCTGGAACAACAAAACATCGCGTGGAGTGGGCAGAAATACGGTTACCAGTGGTATTGAAGGAGCTTGGACCACTAATCCGACACAATGGGATAACGGCTATTTCCATCTGCTTCTTAATTACGAGTGGGAACTGACCAAAAGTCCAGCAGGTGCTTGGCAATGGGAACCCGTAAACATCAAAGAGGAAGATAAACCGGTTGATGTTGAAGATCCATCCATCCGTTTAAATCCCATGATGACAGATGCAGATATGGCGATGAAGATGGATCCAGAGTATCGCAAGATCTCTGAACGTTTCTACAATGACCCTGCGTACTTTGATGAAGTCTTTGCCCGTGCATGGTTCAAACTGACTCACCGTGATATGGGTCCAAAATCACGTTACATTGGCCCAGAAGTGCCGCAAGAAGATCTGATCTGGCAAGACCCAATTCCTGCAGGTAATAGCAATTACGATGTTGCGGCAGTCAAAGCCAAGCTTGAAGCCAGTGGTTTAAGCATCAGCGAAATGGTGTCAACGGCTTGGGATAGTGCACGAACTTTCCGTGGTTCAGATATGCGTGGTGGAGCAAATGGCGCTCGAATTCGTTTAGCGCCTCAAAATGACTGGGAAGGTAACGAGCCTGCTCGTCTGAGTAAAGTGCTAGGTGTTTTAGAAGGCATTGCTGCAGAAACAGGCGCAAGTGTTGCTGATGTGATTGTTCTGGCTGGTAATGTTGGTGTTGAAAAAGCCGCTAAAGCTGCAGGTTTCAACGTCAGTGTTCCATTTGCACCAGGCCGTGGCGATGCCACTCAAGAGATGACCGATGTTGAATCCTTCCAGTATCTAGAACCTGTTCATGACGGTTTCCGTAACTGGGTGAAAAAAGACTATGCAGTTAGCCCTGAAGAACTTTTGTTAGATCGTGCACAGTTGATGGGCTTAACCGGCCCAGAGATGACCGCATTGATCGGTGGTATGCGCGTATTAGGCACTAACCACGGTGGTTCTGCTCATGGTGTCTTTACTGATCGTGTGGGTCAGCTCACCAATGATTTCTTTGTTAACTTAACCGATATGCGTTTCACTTGGAAACCTACCGGTAAAAATAGCTATGACATTGTTGAGCGCAAAACAGGTGATGTGAAATTCACTGCGACACGTGTTGACCTAGTGTTTGGTTCTAACTCAATCCTTAGAGCCTACGCAGAAGTTTATGCACAAAATGACTCGAAAGAGAAATTTGTTAAAGACTTTGTTGCCGCATGGACCAAAGTCATGAATGCAGACCGATTCGATCTGCAGGCATAACCGGTTAACGTTTAGCAGAAAGGATTCGTTCTCCTGCTGTTTGTAAAAACAGTCTGCTAAAACGTTAAAACAGATGGCGCCCATCAATGTGAATATTGTGAGGCGCCATTTTTTATGACGTGGTTACTCGGTGATATTATTGCAGCAACTTCCGGTATTGATTAACTCTTGAAGATTCGTGAGTGTCACGGTAGCAATCTGGGTCAGCGCCTCTTCAGTAAAAAATCCTTGATGCCCTGTAATCAGAACATTGGGAAAGGTCATTAAGCGCGAAAGGTCATCATCAGAGAGAATTTCATCCGAAAGATCTCTAAAGAAAAATTCACTTTCTTGCTCATACACATCAAGCGCGAGGTAACCTAACTGTCCTGACTTCAACGCCATAATAGCTGCTCGAGTATCTATCAACCCGCCACGACTAGTATTAACCAGCATGACGCCTCGCTTCATCGATGCGATGGCAGCGCCATTGATTAAGTGATGATTCTCTGGCATCAATGGACAGTGAAGACTGATAATATCGGAGCGTTGATAAAGAGTTTCCAAGTCTGCGTATTCTGCACCTAACTCCTTGAAGGCTTGGTTAGGATAAGGATCATAACCAATCAAATGACAACCAAATCCGGTTAAAATTCTTGCTGTCGCGAGACCTATTTGGCCCGTACCTACGATACCCACTGTTTTTTTATGTAAATTAAATCCAAGTAATCCTTGTAGCTGAAAGTTACTTTCTCTTACTCGGTTATAGGCTCGATGGGTATGTCGATTAAGTGTTAGGATAAGCGCAAGGGTATGTTCAGCAACCGCTTCTGGTGAATAAGCAGGAACTCGGACAACCGGAAGATTTAAGTCCTTAGCTGCTTTCAAGTCCACATTGTTGAATCCCGCACAGCGCAGTGCAATCCACTTGACTCCAACCTCTTTTAAGGCAGTTAAGCACGCTTCATCAAGGCAATCATTGACAAAAACACACACCGCATCTGCACCTTTTGCCAAAGACGCTGTTTCATGTCGCAAAGAGGTTTCTAAAAAACGTAAAGTGAAATCAAAATGACCATTAGTTTTCTCAAAAAAAGTTTTATCGTAGCTTTGCGAACTATAAAAAACGACCTGCATATTTTGACCTATACCCATTATTTTCGTGGTAATATATTTGACATATAAAGACGAAGAACAAGAGGGACGATATATGAAAAGCTCCGACACATCAAAAGCTAAAACTCCGCGCAAAACCAAAAATAAAATTGATCCTATTGAAGCGTTTACTGTTCTTAAAGCAGTGTCGGGCGCTCAATTATCTACCGAGACGTCAACGGATGATATTTTAAAAAAGGAAAAAGCTAAATCAGTGGATGCTGCGGCTGTTGTCAAAACCCTCGACACCATTCTCGCAGGAGCCTCTCCTGATGATGCTGAAGCCCTAAAATCGGCTCTTTCTCGTTGGCATGACCCTGCTCAAGATCAACAACAAATTGATAAAGACGAAGAGCTGGTTGATAACTGGCGTACCGCTGTCTACCCCTATAAAAACCGCTTATCTCGCAAAGCTTACGAGACACAAAAATATCATCTTCAAGTTGAATTACTTAAGCTCCAAGCATGGGTTCGAGAGACAGGTCAAAAAGTTGTGATTCTTTTTGAAGGACGCGATGCAGCCGGTAAAGGTGGAACGATTAAACGCTTTATGGAGCACATTAACCCAAGGGGTGCGAGAGTTGTTGCGCTAGAGAAGCCCACCGAAACTGAAAAGGGTCAGTGGTATTTTCAACGCTATGTGCAAAACCTGCCAACCGCTGGAGAAATTGTTCTGTTTGACCGCTCTTGGTACAACCGCGCTGGTGTTGAGCGTGTAATGGGTTTCTGTACCGATCAAGAATATGATGATTTTTTACGCCAAGTCCCAGAGTTTGAAAGACACTTAGTCAGTAGTGGTATTCACCTGATTAAGTTCTGGTTCTCTGTTAGTCGCGAAGAGCAACATTCGCGCTTTGAAGCACGTAAAATCCATCCTCTAAAACAATGGAAACTTAGCCCCATCGACTTAGCATCGTTAGACAAATGGGATGCTTATACGGATGCAAAAGAAGCGATGTTTTTCCATACCGATATGGCAGAAGCACCTTGGACAGTGGTTAAATCAGACTGTAAAAAACGCGCTCGTTTAAATGCTATGCGCTACGTTTTACACAAACTGGATTACACTGGAAGAGACCTCAATACCATAGGTGGTATCGACCCGTTAGTGGTAGGTCGTGCAAGCTTGATGTCTGATTGATGGGTGAGAATAGCTTAAGCCCTTGTGGCTTAAGCTATTTCAACACACTTTCAAACTTAGCCCTATGAAAGAGTTCGATTCGAACAATGCTAGAGTCTAGCTTACTCAATTTACGGTTCCTGAAACTGCTTAAACAAAGCTTTTGCCTTTGCAAAATCGTACTTTTCTAACGCCATGATGACTGGTGTAAACTCCTGAGCTTCAGTCTCGCTGAGTAGTTCATTGAAAGATAATGCGATCGCTTTTGCGGCAGTATCAAAATCATCAATAGCCTCTGATAAGGACAGTAAAAGTTGCTCCTTGCTTTTCGTAGTTTTATCAGCGATTTCCTTTAGGTCAGGCAGATATTGAATTTCAGATAAAAGCCGATTAATTAGTCCATAGATTGAACTAAGTTGTTGCTGATTAATATTCTGCTGCCTCCTAAGCTGCATTTCAATTTCAGCGGCAATTGAAGAGATCTCCTGCGCTCCAATCGTTGCTGATGCACTTTTTAAAGAGTGAAATGATCTTTGTGCAGCCTCAAGTTGCTGAGTTTCCAAAAGATCAGGTAGTCTCTTTTGAAAATCTGCAAAATGATTTTTGAATGCATGCAACTGCTTAAGATAGATTATTTCTTGACCATTACAGAAAGCTAATCCCTTAACAGTATCAATATTAGTTAATTTTAAATCGGCTAATAAAAGTGTGGCATTAGTTGTAATGGTGGTTACATTCTCTGAAGAGGTTTCGATGTCGTCATTTTCTGTGGTTTTAACCCAGCGAGCAATGGTCTCAAACATAGTTTTTGGATGAATAGGCTTGGATATATAATCACACATTCCAGCGTCCATTGCTTTTTGCCGATCATCAGGCATCACATTGGCTGTCATGGCAATAATGGGGAGATCTTTAAGACCCAATTCACCTTTAATTCTGCGAGTAGCTTCGTAACCATCCATTAAAGGCATCTGACAGTCCATTAGCACTAGATCGTAATGTGACTTAGTCTGCAATGCCCTCAATACTTCAACGCCATTTCTGACGGGAAAAACCTGAGCACCCTCTCCTTCTAATAAATCAATCGCTAACTCCAAGTTCATTTCATTATCTTCTACCAGCAAGATATTGATGCCTTCAAGTCGCTTCTCACTATCCCGAAAATCGATGTTTTGAGTTTGGTTATGACTACTTTCAAACTGAAGTTGTTTGGCAAACACGCTACCCAGCGCTTCAAATAATGATGAAGCGGTAATAGGTTTTGCTAACTTTTCGACAGACTCCATGTTTGTCAGGCTATGATCATCAAAATGCTCTACTGACTCATTGACTGTTACCAGAAAAAAGGCTTTGTGCTTTGGCCATAAATTTCTAATGTGATTTATAAATCCTTGACCATGATCTTCTGTCAAACGGTTATCCATAATCACGACATCAAAGGGTTTTCTGTCTTGTATTGCTTGACCATAAAGATCTTCTAGATTTGCAAGTGTGTATGCTTTTTGCGAAGTAAAGCCGAAGCGAGAGCAGGTTTGCGCAATAATATCGAGGGCGATAGGGTTGTCATCAGCCACCAATACATGAAGCCGTTCCAGCTGAGACATTATAGGCATGCTTTTACTTCTGGATGGATTCTGCGGAAGACCAAAACGACCGGTAATATGGAATAGAGATCCTTTGTTTAACTCACTTTCTACCCATATTTTACCACCCCAGGCTTCAACTAAACGCTTGCTAATAGCAAGTCCTAAGCCAGAGCCGCCGTATTTTCGAGTTGTTGAACTATCGACCTGCTCGAAGACATCAAACAATGCTGACAATCGTGCACTGGGAATACCTATCCCAGTATCTGCGACGGTAAACTTGAGTTCTGCTTCATTTTTTTTAGCATCCAATACCTGAGCTTTAAGGATCACATCGCCTTCTTCCGTGAACTTTAAAGCGTTACTGGTTAAGTTGATTAATACTTGACTCAATCTATGTGGATCGCCTATCAAAAATCGGGGCACATCAATATCCAGATCAAAATGAAGCTCTACAGATTTTGCACTTAACCATGACAAGCAGACATTTCTTAAGTGATCAATAATCATATCTAGGTCAAACTCGACTGTTTCAAGTTTCACCTTACCTGCCTCAAATCGACTGTATTCCAATATATCATTCAATATAACCAACAGGCTTTCTGCTGCATCATTTACTTTTGATAGATAGTTTCTGGTTTTTGGGTTTACTTCTGTTTTCAACGCCAGCTGAGTCATACCCAATATAGCGTTCATTGGAGTTCGGATCTCATGGCTCATATTAGCTAAAAAAGAAGCTTTAGCATCGGCTGCTTTAAGTGCTTGCTCTTTAGCTTCTAACAACTCTTGACGTTGAGCATTGAGAATCTCATTAGTTTCAGAAAGTTTACGAGTCCTTTCAGCAACTTTTGATTCCAAATCACTATAAAGCTCGGCATTTTCAATGGAGATAGCAGCTTGACCTATCAGCCACTCCAGCATGCGACGACGCTTAGGCGAAAACACGCCTTTTATCTGCTGATGCTCTAAGTAGAGCACACGTCTTACAGGTCGCTGGCGGTCGATTGCCTGACATAATAGCGATGCTGGCATGGACTCCATTAAATAAGGATCGTTATGATTATCCCAAAACTCCGAACCATCGGTTGATCTTGCTCCAGAGTCCAACACAACGGTTTCACCTGTATTCATCACGTAACGGACAATACTTAAAGGAAAGCGATCCTGATAACAGCCGGATTCTTCGGATAGAACAACAGAAATAGCATCGTTTTTGCGTTCTAAAACACAACCTCGTTCAGCCCCAGATGAATCAATAATAATTTTGATTAAGTGAACTAGCAGAGCATTAAGGTCAGAGTAGCCAGTAATAGCTTGAACTGCAGATAGTAAGGCCTGTGTATCGCTGGAATCTAGGACCGGAAGTTGATCTTCTTGAATGCGTTTTTTTCGTGTTTTCAGAAGAGCGCTTGCGCGCCTTTCTAGGACAAATGCCTGAACTCGTCCGTACTTTTCAATTGCACGCTCTAAGCTGTCGTAAACTTCCTGATCATCAAACCAGCTATCTGCCTGCCATGCTGCTAGGGTTTCTGCAATAAACGCAGATTCCAATATAAATCCATGTGTTTCAGCAAGATGCTCTGCTCGTTGATAGCGAGCTGTCACTATACGTTTATCACCTTCCAGTCGAGCAGCTTCGGCATCTAGAAAAGCGATACGATGCAACACATTTTCAGATGTGGCTTGATTGGCAATGTAGTTAAGAAACGCTTGAGCCTGTGCTAAATGATCTAAATATTTATCGCGCTCTAGACCTGATGCATCTCGAGCTAAAGCTGCAGCCGCAACACCTCGCCAAAACTGAATGATAGTATGAGGCAAAAATGGAGGAGAGTGCAGTAGATTGGTATCTTCAGCTATATCCAATACTTGATTCCATTGACCAGCCAAACCAAATAATGGAATACGTGCACCACAGGAAAGGCCCATGACCATCGGCATATCTTTAAAGGTTGCTTTAAAATCAGCTTCTCGGACATGCTCTCCATCAATGATGGTAAGACCCGCCGTTTCTCCTCTAAGTGCTGCAGCAGCGCCAGCATAGCATTGAGTAAAGCCTATAATGACATCCATAGAGTAAGGCTTACAATGCTCGCACACCCTCTCATGGGCTGCGATGACATCCACGGTACTGCGACCAGAAAAGTAGTTCGTGATGACAATGATATTGAGCAAGTAAGCTGCGTACAAAGGATCATGAGCTCTACGTGTTACCGCTAGGGCTTCTTCTATCTCAGGTAAACTTTTTTCGATATGCCTTGACCAGTGTAAGATAAACCAGAACTGATGAACCCTAGATCTACCGTATGACCATAGATCCAATCGTTTTTCGTTCATCAAGCGCAATGCAACATTAGCCAAATCACGCCCTTCTATATAAGCACGCTCATGCGCAATGACCCCTTGACCTAGCAAGGTATAGAGCAAGGGCGATAATGAAGTATTACCATACTCTAGACTTCGTAACCCTCCGATGGCAGCTAGAAGACTTAATAGGGGTGTATTGGTGATAGTCGCAGCGTCGCCCATGGCGCCTATTAGCCGCATAATATCTTCGCTAAATTGATCTTTTGCATTGGGCAAGTTAAATAGATGCTCAGACAAATTTAAGCCCCGTGTTTTTTCTCGGAAAACAGCTAGGGTATTTTCAAATTCACGCATTAACGCTGCTTGATCACTTTGAGGAGGAATTTGAATCCCTATCTCTCCTAAACCAATACAACCTATCTCTAGGCCTTCAAACATTCGACTGGATAAACAAAGATGCGCTGTTTGACGGATGCGAACCTGCAAACGATCATGATCACCCGTTACTTGTTGCATCAATTGATCAACAGTAACATTGAATTCAGCTTCTAAATTTAATACTGAATAAACTTCTACAAGATCCAAGTAAATATCATAAGAAAGCTCATAATGAGACTGCCAATGACCTTCTGGAAGAAGGTCGCGTGCAATTTGTAAATATTTAGCGGCGGCTCGATAGGCCATCGAGGATCTAGCTCGACGACCGGCAATTAAATTAAGCCTTGCAACCTCTATACACTCACTAGGACTGGTTAATAGTTCAATAGCCTGATCCAGTTGATCAACAATGGTAAACACTTCGGGCTCAACGTTATCGACACACTTGGACCAGAGTGACATTCCTATTTGAAGATGCAATGATTTGTGCGACTCCCCAACCATTAACAAATAAGAAGCCTGTTGAACTCGATCATGGGCGAATTGAAAAGCTTTAGCTTCTGACAAGTCATTTATTGGTAGGATAAACTCTTCATTTACTGCCAAAGACAAATCATTAAGCACAGTATCTTCGTCGGCTCTCATTACCATGGATAAGAGTTCAAGGTCGAACCGCTTTCCAATACATGCTGCAACTTTGAGTAATAACTGAATTTGATTAGGCAGCGAACTTATCCGTCGAGTCATCAGTTCAACAACATTTTCAGAAACATCTCTAAGACGAATACTGGACAGGTCACAGCACCAGCGCTGTTTTATGACATCGTAAAAAAAGTCATTTTGCCGAACCAAACTAGTGATAAATTGGCGAGTAAAGAAAGGGTTACCTTCTGCTTTACGCATGACTAAATCAGCAAGTGCGGAAACTTCTTTAAATCCATAAAAGGTGTCTTGGAGAATTTCTGCAACATGTTCTTTTTTTAAAGGTCGCACCTGTAGTTCGTAAATCAGTGCATTCTCTTGACGAAGATCTTCTAGCATCTGAGTCATAGGATGAGCTGGACCTACTTCATTATCTCGGTAGGCACCGACCAATAAGAGATGTGCTCCAGCCCCTCTTCTGACAAAACTTTTCACCAGATCTAAAGAGGCAAAATCGGACCATTGTAGATCGTCTAAAAACATCACTAAAGGATGCTCTTCACTGGAAAATAGTTTTAATAACTCAGAAAACAATATATTGAAGCGCTGTCTTGCGGCTTCGCCAGTTAACTCGGGAGCAGGTGGATGTTCACCAATTAATCGCTCTAGCTCGGGAAGAACAGCAATTATGACCATGGCATTTTCACCAAGGACTTTTTTGACTTGTTCACTCCATTTGTTTATCTCGGTTCGAGATCGTGACAATAATTGACGTAGTAAGGAACGAAAAGCTTCAATTAAAGCAGAATAAGGCGTTTCACGATGATATTGGTCAAATTTACCCTCAACTAAACAGCCGCCGCACTCCTCTATATGGGTTTTCATCGCCCTCACTAGTGCAGACTTACCTATCCCGGAATAGCCTCCGACCATACATAAAACTATTTCTCCGGACAAAGCACGATCAAAGGTTTGATCTAATATGGCAATCTCTTCTTCTCGCCCATAAAGTTTATCTGGAATTAGAAATTGACCTCTTCGATCACTTACACCCAGTTCGAAAGGTTCAATTCTTCCAACAGTTTCTTGCTGTCTAAGGCACTCATGTAAATCACGAAGCAGTCCATCAACTGAGGCATATCTTGCTTGAGGCTGTTTGGATAACAACTTAGCAAGGATGTTTGAAATCGCTTTAGGAATCCCTTCACATGATTTATTAACCGGCATTGCTTCCACCGCCATGTGTTGATGCGCAAGTTCGAGCGGTGTTTCACTTGTGAAAGGAGGTTTTCCAAGCAAATAAAAGTAAAAAATAGCTCCTAATGAATAGAGATCAGAACAAATCATCGGTGCTTGATGACGCGATAGCATTTCTGGTGCAATCCAGCGTAATTGCTCTAGCTCGTATACTTCATAATAATGAGGAGAATGAAGTTTTAGCTGGTCATTGTCTGAAAATACAAAATCCTGTGGAGTTAAGACACCATAAATACCCTGACATTGATGCGCCTGCTTTAATGCTTCTGTGTGTTGAATAAAACAATTGACTATTATTTTGACATCTTTAGTGTCGAAAGGTTGACCTAACTGGTATCCATACTTATTGGGTGTACTGGGCTTCATGTTCTGGTTCATCCTGATACTTTAAGGCGATTCCATGAAATAACACTTCGTGTTCAATAAAAATCTGTGTGATTTCTGGATCAAAATGAGTGCCAGATAGATCTGCAATCATTTCAATAACCTTCTCATGAGCAATGGGTTCCTTATAACAGCGCCGACTAACCAATGCATCATAGACATCCGCAATCGCCATTAATCTCGCGGAAATAGGAATTTCTTCTCCTTTCAACCCTCTTGGATAACCACTGCCATCCCATTTTTCGTGATGACAAAGTGCGATCTGTTTAGCTACATCAAAAAAAGGCAAGCTACAGTTCATCATCTCTTCAGCGCGAACCAAAGAGTCATGTCCAAAAAGGGTGTGATTTTTCATAAAGGTCATCTCCTCTTCAGTCAGAGGACCGGGTTTCAGCAGTATTCTGTCTGGAATACCCACTTTTCCAATATCGTGCAAAGGAGCAGACTTAAATAGTAGGTCGATGTAGCGGCTAGTTAAGACTTCAGAAAAACGAGGATTATCTCGCATTAATAAGGCTAATTGTCGAACATAGTGCTGAGTACGAAGAATATGATTACCTGTCTCTAAATCACGCATCTCTGCAAGACAGGCTAAGGACATGATGGTGACATCTTGAAGTTTTTGAATCTCTTCAACTCGTCGATTTATTTCCGACTCCAAAAAATCCTTTTCTTCAGCGAGTAAATTACGGATGCGACTAAGTTCTAGATGGTTAGCTACGCGTGCCATGAGTACGCGAGCAGAGATAGGCTTACGAACAAAGTCTACAGCGCCCATTTCTAGTGCTTTTGACTCAATTAAATGGTCTTCAGCTCCAGTTAACATGATAATGGGGATGCGTTGCAGCAAACCAGTAGTAGACAATTGATTTAAGATATCTATGCCCGTTAGATCCGGCATTAGGTGATCAAGCAATACAATATCGACAGGGATTTCACTTAGGATAATTTTGAGAGCCGTTTCACCATCAGCTGCTGCGCGGACTCGGTATTGCGGAGTTAACAAACCTGACAATAAATCAATAACATCAGGGGAGTCATCGACGACTAAAACATTTTTTGCCGCACTCTCATCAGGTATCATCCTTACCTCCACGCTTAGAAAGTCTCGGTGACAAATATCGCTGCCACAGATCTTCGCTTGACTTCTAAAACTACATATACCTATAAAAAATAAGTATTTAGAGTAGTAGTACTCCTTAAAGTCTTACGCTTTAAAACGAGAATAGCATAGGAATATTGAAGGTTACAGCACAAGTATCATTTGATTCTTGCACCTTGAATGGAAGAACAGTTAATCTTTACACCCCTTAATCACTCCAGACCATCATGACTCAGCCAAAGAAACAGACACTTAGCATTCAATTTGAACAGGTTAGCCTTATTAGAAATCATACAAACGTTCTAAATAATTTAACCTTTGAACTTGATCAGCAACGAATCGGCATTATTGGTCATAATGGCTCCGGAAAAAGCTCCTTGGTTCGGCTAATCAATGGATTGCTTCAACCTGACTCAGGAAAGATCTCTGTGCATGGCAACTCCCCCTCAGTCGGTCCACAAAAAATGTCTGCAGAAGTCGGATTTATTTTTCAAAATCCTGATCATCAGATTATTTTTCCAACCGTTGAAGAAGAGCTAAGTTTTGGTCTGATCAATCAAGGCCACTCTAAGCAGCTAGCCAAAGAGAAAGCCCTAGCAATTTTAGCTGAACATCAACGCTCTGATTGGGCACCCAAAGCGATTCATAGCTTATCTGATGGCCAAAAGCAGTTAGTCTGTATTTTGGCAGTGCTAGTGATGGAGCCTAAAGTATTGATACTGGACGAGCCCTTTTCAGCCTTAGACCTGATTACACGCTATCAACTCTTGAACTTATTAGACTCACTTCCTCAACAACTAGTAATGATCAGTCATGAACTGGAAACCTTAGAAAGCTTTGATCGCATCTTGTGGTTAGAGAGTGGACGAATTTTTCAAGATGGTACACCTGCTGAAGTGCTTCCAGAGTATTATGCATCAGCTCGGAAGTTTAGGTCATGATTAGCCTGTATATGGCTCATCCAAGCTGGTTGCATAAGCTACCTGCAGGACTCAAGCTACTTGGGTTACTGCTATTAAGTGTATTGCTCTATCCTGTTGCCAATCTTGGATTGATGGGCTTAATGCTTCTATTTACCCTTATTTTATATGCGTCTGTCGGTAAACCTGCCTTAAGACAACTCTTGATATTAAAGCCCTTAGCGCCGCTTTTTCTGCTTATTTTCTTAATGCAGACTTGGACTGTTGGCTGGGTATCAGCAAGCCTTCTAGTACTACGAATGCTGGTGTTGATTTTACTCGCCAATCTTATCACCCTGACGACGCGCATGGATGATATGATGTCGGCAATTACGCCTATGTTTGCTCCTTTAAAACTCTTTAACATAGATCCTAAGCGCATCGCTTTTGCGGTAACCTTATTAATTCGGTTTGTGCCTGTTTTAATGGCAGTTATTCAGCACCTAATGGAAGCATGGCGTGCACGCGGAGGAAAACGTCAGGTATGGAAACTCGCTATTCCGCTAACCATACAATCGATCCGTCTTTCTGATCATGTCGCCGAAGCGCTAGCAGCACGAGGTGGCATATCTACTATCACTAACCCACGAGTTTCTACCCATGAGCCAAGATAAATCCTTAGTCCAAATAGCTCTGTATGCTGCACTCATCGCTGCAATGGGCTTAATTCCACCGATTCCTTTTGTTACGGGAATACCTATCACAGCACAAACATTAGGAGTGATGTTGGCTGGAGTGATGTTAGGTCCTTGGCGCGGCGCTTTATCCATGGCCTTATTTATTTTTGTGGTAGCCTTGGGTGCACCCCTGTTATCGGGAGGTCGAGGTGGCTTAGGTGTTTTCATGGGTCCCACTGCGGGTTTTGCGATTGGATTTCCTTTTGCTGCTTTCGCCGCTGGCTATATGGCAATCTGGCTTAGACGCCTACCTATCTTTCCAGCGACTTTATTGGCTGCTATTTTTGGTGGCATAGTAGTACTCTATTTATTTGGCATCACGGGCTTCAAAATCATTTCTGGGCGTGAATGGTTGGACGCAGCCGCTGTCATGGCTGTCTTTATTCCCGGTGATCTTGTTAAAGCAGTCATTGCCGCTAGTGTTGCTCAAGCAGTTGCCAAGGGTCTTCCTGATGCCATTCTAACTAGAAAAGGATGAAATAATGCTGCCCAACATTGATAAATTAAATAGCCCGAAACTGCGTATCGAGCAATACATCGGCATGAAAGTGAAGCGTACACGCGTGGAACAAGGTTTGAAAATCATCGATGTTGCACGTATCGCCGGACTCAGCCAAGGCATGGTGAGTAAGATTGAAAATGCTCAGGTATCGACTAGTTTAGATACACTTGGACGACTGTGCGATGCCCTAGGGTTAACGCTAGCAACCTTGTTTAGTGACTATGATCGTCCTGAAGGTGGTGCCCAGTTAACCCGCGCTGGCGAAGGCATGGAAGTGGTCAGACAAGGTACAGACAAAGGCCATCGTTATGAACTGTTAAGCTATCATCGTGGCAAACGTAAAAGTTATGAGCCGTTTTTAGTCACCATGGATGACGCCTCTGAGGTGTTCCCCACCTTTTCCCATTCGGGGCAAGAGTTTTTGTACATTTTAGAAGGTCGTATTGTTTATCGTCACGGTAACCACCTGTATGAAATGGGACCGGGTGATAGCCTATCCTTTGAAGCTGAAATTCCTCATGGTCCAGAAGAGCTTATTGAAGTACCTATTAAGATGATATCTGTGATTAATTATGATGAGAGCCTCGATTAGCCTATTGAATAACACTTGATACACATCAACAAAGAAGATGACTAGGCCGTTTAGTATGCAAAAGCTTAATGATTGATTCACACTGATCACTGCCTTGAGGTTTTCCATGCTGAGTTTACCAAGATTTCCACGGCCTCCTTTTCCTTCCTCTTTTGCACGCCATTTACTGCGTCAGCTTGATCAGCGAACACCATTATGGATAAAGCAAAAGTTGCTTGAACCTCAACTCAATCAACTCTTTGGCTCTTACATAGAAGAAGGTGAGTTTGATCTGCTAGCGGGGCGTTTTATCACCCTTAAATTACGAGATTTTGAGATTCAAATCACACTAACGCTTGAAGATGACCAGCTAAAGTTGAGCCATGAATCAGGTGAAGTGACCATTAGTGGTGAACTGGATACCTTTATCCAACTGGCTAAACAGCAGGTCGATGCGGATGGTTTATTTTTTCAACGAAAGCTCTTAATCGAAGGAGATACAGAGCTAGGTTTAGGTGTTAGAAATCTGCTGGACAGTCTGGAGTGGTCTTTGGAGGATTCGAAGGTCGGTTGGTTACTGACTCAGTTGGAATCGTTGCGCCAGCGATTCACTAGCGCAATGCCGACCTATCAAACTGCTGAACCAAATCGTTAAAAACGATGAGCTTTACTCTAGGTCAATGTTAATTTGATCCATCCCGGGACGCCCAAACCAATAACCGTTGCACTCTTGAGCTGCATGCAAGGGTATCTGAGTTATGGTGTTCGACAGGCCTGCTTGTAGATTTTTTCTTGCCTCGTCAAATGCCATCACCACAGATTTCATATCCTGTGCCTGCGGACTTAAGCGCACAATGGAAACGCCTTCTTGTTGCATCAAGGGCAGTTGATCCAGCAAATTACATCGCCCCCCCGATAAGGTTTGAATACCATTCAGAACAAACACATCTTGTGCTTCTTGAGAGCGCATCATCAGTCCATCAGGATATTGCTGACACACAAAGCCACAGCGATCCTTAGGTAAATCATGAAAACGTGCACTAAAACATCGAGATGACCAAGCTAAGGGTAAATGTCCAAAAGCAAAGACTTCCGTTTCTAGTTGTCTGTTATGCTCAGAGCTAGAGTTTGAGTCCGTCTGTATAAGAGATCGTTGAAAATCAACCAAAGTTTCACGACTTAGCTCCAGTGGATAGCACCATCTCTGTAAACCTAAGTCAGTTAGCTTTTTCAAACTGCGTAAATTGTAAATATTTAACGAAGGCCCGGTGACAAAAGGTTGTTCAGCTTCAATCAGAAGCTGTAAAGCACTTTGATCATTCGCCTCTACCAACCAACCCAGTTCGCCAGCTCGCTGGATTAATTTAGCCAGTTGCTTTAGATCGCCTTCGGATTCAATCAAAGTTTGCGTTGAGAATACGACTTCCTTGCCTGCTGTTTGTAACCTTTGCCCTATAGCCACCCAATCATCCAGTTTGAGATCGCGACGTCGAGCGCAAACCGTTTCACCTAAATAAACGAGATCAATCGGCCAGTCTTCAACCTGTTGATAGAATGCCTGTGTGCTTTCAGCTGGCCAGTAGTAGAGTAAAGGCCCTAAGGATAGTTTTAACATCTGCTCTCTATTTCCATTTCCGATGATAAGCACCCAGTGTGGTCAAACTGCCTTCTGAAAGCTGACTGAGTTCGGCTGCCCACGCGTGAAGTTGCTGCTCTGTTTTGATAGGAGAATCTATAGCATCTAAGGCTTGACGCCATATACGGGTGACTTGGGCAACATAGGCTGGACTTCGCTGGCGTCCCTCTATTTTAACCGCTGAAATCCCCATGGCATCAAGTTTGGGTAACAGATCCAACGTCGATAAACTGACTGGCTCCTCAATAGCGTGATAGGTAGCCCCTTCTACTTCAAAACGACCTTTACAGAGGGTTGGATACCCTGCATTTTCACCCTGCTGAAAACGATCAATTAACACACCATTTAAACGTGCTTCAAGACCCTGATCGGTTTCCTGCCAACGCACCGCTTTAGCCGGAGAGCAAGCACCCCGAGTATTAGGAGATTCATCTGTTAAGTAGGATGAGAGATAACAACGCCCTTCAGCCATAATGCACAGACTACCAAAGGCAAACACTTCTAGTTCTACTGGACTTTTTCGAGCTAAATCTTCAACTTGACTAATCGACAAGACTCGCGGCAACACCGCACGTTTGATACCAAACTGCTGCTGATAAAAACGCAGTGCTGCATGACTGGTAGCTGAACCTTGAACGGATAGATGGCGCGAGACATCGGTATGCTCTTGCGCGGCATAATCTAACAATCCCATATCTGCTAAGATCAATGCATCAACGCCTAACGCAGCGGCTTGATCTACCGCTTCTGTCCAAGTCTTCCAGCCTGCAGGCTGTGGATAGGTATTAATGGCACAAAACACTTTGCAACCGCGACTCTGAGCATAGTCGATACCCTCTTTAGCGCGCTTATCGGTAAAATTAAGACCAATAAATTGCCGTGCATTGGTTGAGTTTTGAAAACCAAAATAAACTGCATTTGCTCCTTCATCTACCGCTTTTTTTAATGCCGGTAAATTTCCGGCCGGACACACCAACTCCATGCTGACCTCCTAGAATTTGGCCAAGCATAGCAGCGCAACGACCTGAAAAACTTGATCGACGTCATGCAGGGAAAAAACACTTCAATTCATTAAGCCTTTAGTCTAGGATTATAAGATAAGAACAAAATAATATAAGGAACACTTCATGAGACGTCCCGTCCGTATCGCCATCACTGGCGCTGCTGGTGCTATTAGTAATAGCCTATTGTTTCAAATTGCCGATGGCAGCATGCTAGGTGATGATCAACCCGTCATACTTCAACTGATTGAAATGCCAGAACGCATGGAAGCCTTGCGAGGCTTGGCAATGGAACTAGAGGATTGTGCTTTTCCGCTACTTCACACTATTACTCTGCATGACAATATCGAAGATGGGGTTAACAATGCCCACTACGCGCTATTAATTGGTGCGCGTCCGCGTGGTCCCGGCATGGAACGACGTGATCTTCTGGAGGTTAACGCTGAGATTTTTAGTCGCCAAGGTAAGGCTTTAAATGATTATGCTAACCGTGATGTCAAAGTCTTGGTCGTCGGCAACCCTGCGAACACTAATGCACTGATCGCTAGCCGCAACGCTCCTAAGTTGTCGCCCTCGCAGTTCACCGCTTTAACACGTCTTGATCATAATCGTGCTAAAGGTATTCTAGCGAATCATACGGGTGCCAACCCACGAGATATCGACGGCATTATTATCTGGGGCAACCACTCACCCACTCAGTTCCCTGATCTGTATCATGCCACTGCTTTAGGTCAACCTGTTATCGAACAGATCGATGAAAGCTGGTACCACCAAGAATTTATTCCCAAGGTACAAACTCGCGGTAGTCAAATTATTGATGCCAGAGGGGTATCTAGCGCAGCCTCGGCAGCACAAGCTGTTATTCATCATATGCATGATTGGGCGTTAGGCACACCACCGGGGCAAGTCGTCAGCATGGGCATTCTAAGTGATGGCAGTTATGGCATCGAAAAAGGGATTTTTTATTCTTTTCCTGTGCGCTGTAACTATGGTCGCTATCAAATCGTTAAGGGGCTGAGTCTAAACGAATTTAGCCTGAAAATGATGCGTAATACCGAGCAAGAATTACTGGAAGAGAAGCAAGCAGTTAATCACTTATTACCTGATGAAACTGAAGCATCGCACAATAATTTGTCGATTTGTTTACGCTCGGGTGTCACTCTTTATGCCGATGGCACAGGCCCTGCTGAAACCAGTAAATATTTGAATACCAACAGGGTTTTGTAACTATTACAGGTCGATACGCATGGATAGATCGATCGCTCTGCAATGCTTAGTCAAGGCACCGATCGATATATAATCAACGCCGGTTGATGCAAAGGTTAATAGGGTTTCATCGGTAATGTTACCGGAGGCTTCTAGCTGAGCACGACCGGCAGTGACCTTAACTGCCTCAATCATTTGTTCCGGTGTAAAGTTATCTAGCATGATAATATCAGCACCGGCTTCTAAGGCTTCATGCAGTTGTTCAAAGGTTTCCACTTCGACCTCAACCGGTTTGGTCGGATGATTGCGTCTAGCAGCCTGAATGGCTGGGGTAACACCACCGCAGGCCATGAGATGGTTCTCTTTGATTAGAAATGCATCAAATAAACCGATACGATGGTTAAAGCAGCCACCACAACTCACCGCGTACTTCTGCGCCAACCGCAAGCCTGGCAAGGTTTTGCGCGTATCGAGTAATTTAACCGAAGTTATTGCCACTTTAGCGGCATATTGAGCACTGATCGTTGCTGTTCCTGATAGAGTTTGCAGGAAATTTAACGCCGACCGCTCACCCGTTAATAATGCACGAGCCGGTCCCGATAAGCGCAGTAATTCAGTGTTAGCCTCAACATGGTCACCATCAGCAACTAGCCAGCTTAACTCGACACGACTATCCACTTGTCGAAACACTTCATTGACCCATTCCACCCCACAGATGACGGCGGCTTCTCGTGTAATCACGCGAGCCTTAGCTTGGTGGTCTGCTGGCACCAGTTCTGCCGTAATATCAGCGCTACCAACATCCTCTTTCAGAGCTACCGCGACATTATCTTGGATTACTGCTTGCAGTTCAGGGAGAGTAAGCATGAGAATAGTGATTTCCGATAGTCAAATTTAAAAAATGAATAGATACTTTAATGACATAATGAGTCATTCTAAACCAGCAGGAACGGACAGTGCCAACTTTTAATACGCCTCTGCTAATAGAAAATCACCGTTTAAACCTTGCTAGACAAGTCGATTGTATCAACCATAACGAGCGCCCTGATGATGAAATCTCTTTATTGGTGATTCATAACATCAGTTTACCTGCGGGTGTATTTGGTGGTTCTTATATTGAAGACCTATTTTGTAATCGGCTTGATCCCGATGCACACCCTAGCTTTGCTGACATTGCGCCACTTGAGGTTTCTGCACATCTGCTCATTCGACGCGATGCAGAAGTGATTCAATTTGTGCCTTTCGACCGCCGCGCATGGCATGCCGGAGTTTCTAGCTTTGAAGGTCGTGATCAGTGCAATGATTTTTCGATCGGGATTGAGCTTGAAGGCTCTGATGAACAAGAGTTTACAGCACAGCAATACGAAGTTTTGATCGAGATAACGCAAGCATTGATGCAAAACTATCCCGACATTACTCTAGCAAGAATAACCGGACATTCCGATATCGCTCCCGAGCGCAAAACCGATCCGGGTCCCTACTTTGACTGGCAAACCTATCTAGGTCAGCTAACACCCCTTGAGGATTGCAATGCAACGGATTAAATCAGCTTCACTTCGTTGGGATCAAGGGGTACCTATCTCGAACAAGTTTGATGATTTTTACTTTAACTCCGATGGTGGAGTTGATGAAAGCAATCACGTATTCATTCAGGGCAATCAACTGGTAGATCGTTTTAAGGCACTGATGCCTAAAGATTCGTTCGTTATTGCGGAAACGGGGTTTGGCACCGGATTAAATTTTTTAATCACTCGTCAGCATTGGCTAGCACATGCGCCTGACGATGCCACATTGCACTTTATCAGCTTTGAGAAATATCCTCTAAGTGCCGAAGACATGATGCATGCGTGGCAGTCATGGCCTCACTTGAATGACTGTAACACCGCATTACTACAACAGTATCCACCTGCCACCGAAGGGTTTCATAGCCTGTCTTTTGATCAAGGCAAGGTAAAGTTAACGCTCATCTTTGGCGACTTGCTAGAGCAACTGCCTAGATTAGAAGCAATGATTGATGCTTGGTATTTAGATGGTTTTTCCCCATCAAAAAACCCTGACATGTGGCAGAGTGAGCTTTATCAACAGATGGCAAGATTAAGTCACTCCAAAACCAGCTTCGCAACCTTTACTGTGGCACGACAAGTGCGAGATGGGCTGCAAACCGCAGGCTTTTCTCTGACTAAGCGCTCTGGATTTGGTAATAAACGCGAGATGTTAATCGGTCAATATTTAACCCATAAGGCTAAAATATCCGTTGAATTATGTCCTGACCTTCCAGTCATCATCATAGGAGCAGGACTTGCGGGCGCTTGCACTGCACGTGCTTTGGCAGATCAAGGTCAATCGGTATTGGTACTAGAATCTAATCCTAAAGCGGCACAAGAAGGCTCTGGCAACCCTCAGGGAGCCCTTTATGCCAAGCTAGCAGTAAAGCCCTCACCTGAAACCGCTCTTCACCTACACGGGCTGCTTTACAGCGCCAATCAGATTAAGCAACTACCAGTACAAGATCCTCCACTAGCTTCTTTGTGCGGCGTCTTACAGCTTGCACTCAGTGACAAGGAAAGAGAGCGTCAGACACAACTCTGTAAGTCCGAACTTTATCCTAACAGCCTGTTTCAATTAGTAGGTGCAGCTGAAGCTAGTCAATTAAGTGGCACTGAAACGCCCCATTCGGGACTCTTCTTTCCAAATGCGGGCTGGGTAGCTCCAGCTGATTATTGTCATTATTTGCTAGATCATCCTTTAATTAAGTGTCACTTTAACCAATCAGTGACACATTTACAGCAGCAGGACAATCGCTGGACAGTCACAACAGATAAACGCCAATATCATGCCGAGTATGTGGTGATTTGTACCGCTGCCGATGCGCGTAAACTCGAGCAACTTGATCATCTACCAACCAAACCGATACGAGGGCAAACAACCCAAGTCAGCGCGACTGATAACTTACCTGCACTGAAAACTGTGGTTTGCGGCGAAGGTTATATCTCTCCAGCCCGACAACAAAGTTACTGTTTTGGAGCTACTTTTGATCTGCATTATCATGAGCGAGAGTGTCGTGACAGTGATCACTTAAAAAACATCGATCAACTCATTAAAACGCTGCCTAAGTTTGCTGAAATCAAACTTAATCACTGTTCTGGTCGTACAGGTTTTCGCTGCAGTACTTCAGATTATTTACCCATCGTGGGCGAGGTTGCCAATTTTTCTGAGACAGTGAAACGTTTTGAAAACCTTCGCTATGATGCACAAAGTTGTCAGCATCTATCTGTTCCCAGACTAAAAGGACTATTCGTTAATATTGGGCATGGATCTAAAGGGCTGATTACCTGTCCAATCAGTGCAGGTGTATTAGTCACAATGATGTTCAATCAACCCAATCCCTTACCAAAAGACTTAATTGAACGCCTTGATCCTGCAAGATTTATTTTAAGAGACCTAACGAGACGTCGTATTTAATGCTTTTCCGTAAAATGACGATATACTCATAGTGTATGGGGGAGTTATTGAACTATGTCACTGATAATTATTGATCAAGGCAATCGCATTCAAACGCCGGTTAAAACGCTGTTTAAATCACGCAGTGTAGACGCGTCTGCTGCAAGCAAGGGTTCATCTTCACTGCCCGGCACTGAGGAGAATTTCAAGCGCACTGAAGATAGACTGATTCGTATTGATCCAGAGTCTGGTCGTCGTCCTAGTACGTCAGCAGGAAGCCCTCAAGCTGCCTATGAACAAACCAGAACTGCGGGGAAACCTAAAGCATCTCGCCCCACTCTTAGAGCGCAGCAAATTATGACCTTCCCTGTGCAAACCATTTTAGTGACCGCGTCACTACGTCAAGCTTGGTTGCAGTTAGAAGAGTATCAGATCGCTCATTTAGTTATCGTGGACGAGAACGACAAGCCGCTTGGATTAATTTCTCGACCTGAAATACAAGAACATGGCACCGACTCTACTGTCACGCTTGCGGTTGTATATGAAAAACAGATGGTTGCTGCGACTCCTGATACCGAACTATCGCAAATCGCATCAACCTTTGTGAACTATCCTATCGCCGCATTACCCGTCATCAACGAAAGAAATGAGCTATTAGGGATCATATCTAGAACAGATCTAGTACGCTTATTGATTAATGACGCTCAGGTAGAGAGCTGGGCATAGCCTAAGATAGTTAAACTCACTAACGGTAAGACGCTAACAGAGCTATCAAAGCCTGCTCATCAAGGACGGTTAAGCCCAGCTCTTCTGCTTTGGTAAGTTTAGAACCAGCACCGGGGCCAGCAACAACCACATCAGTTTTTTTCGAGACGCTACCACTCACCTTGGCACCCAACTGTTGAAGCTGTTGTTTGGCTTCGTCTCGGGTCATGCTTTCTAAGGTACCTGTCAGTACCCAAGTTTGGTTTTCTAGAGGTAAAGCAGCTTCTTCAACAGCGCTAGCCTCTTCCTCAACAAGACTACCCTCCAACATACCAAACTCAACTAACTGTTGATTGAGTTGCTGTGCCATTTTCACTGCTTGCTGATCAGCAAGCCATTTTTGCATGGCAAGTTGCGCTGCATGGCTTAGCTTAGGTAGTTGCGATAATTGTGCAGCATCTGTATTGATCAGCGCATCCATCGAATCATAATGTTTAGCTATCAATTTAGCGGTAGTTGGACCGACGGCGCGAATGGATAAGCGTTTTAACACCTCAGCAAAGCTGATTTTGCCACGCAAAGAGGTTCCAACCACACCGGTTTCAGTTGGAATGACACCTTGCTCTAGTAGCGCATCGATCACTGATGAATTATGTTCGTCCTGCATAAAGTGTTCAATTTCTGATGCCACTTCTTGACCCACATCGGGCAGAAACTCCAAGAGTTTTGCGCACGCCACTCGAATCTTGTTCAGACTTCCTAAGCTGACGGCTAATACTCGTGCAGTTTCTTCACCCACTTCAGGAATACCAAGTGCATAGATAAAACGCTCTAAAGTCACTTCTTTACTGGCTTGAATAGCCGCATAGAGCTTTTCAGCGGAAACCTGTGCAAAACCCTCCAATGTGAGGAATTGTTCAACACTTAATCCATAAAGATCTGCAGGTGTCTTAACCAGTTCTCTATCGACCAATTGTTCAATATTTTTTTCACCCAGTCCTTCAATATCCATGGCTCGACGCGACACGAAATGCAATAACGCCTGTTTCACTTGCGCCTGACAAGCCAAACGCCCAACACAGCGATAGATACTTCCAAAGGTTGTTGTGGATTTTTGACTAGATTGACTGTGACGATTGAGCAGACTGCGTTCAACTTCTGAACCACACACAGGACACTGCTTGGGAAGCTCAATTTTAGTCACCCGATTAGGGTCGCGTCGCTCCAAGACAACACTGACGATTTTTGGAATGACATCACCGGCACGGCGAATAATCACTTCATCACCCACCATCACGCCTAGACGCTCAATTTCATCCATATTGTGAAGAGTGGCATTACTGACAGTGACTCCACCGACAAACACAGGTTCTAAGCGTGCGACCGGTGTAATTGCGCCGGTTCGACCCACTTGGAATTCTACTGCTTTTAATAGTGTGATCTCTTCTTGAGCGGGAAATTTACGCGCAATAGCCCAACGAGGGGCGCGTGATACAAACCCCAACTGTTGCTGCAAACTGCGGCTATCAACTTTAAACACGATACCATCAATATCGTATCCTAAGGATGGGCGCTTTTGTTCCAGCGAGGTGTAATAGTCGATACAACCTTGAATACCGGTAACGCGTCGCATTTCTGGGTTAACTGGAAATCCCCACTGCTGAAGCTGTAGCAAAGAATCATAGTGGCTTTCAGGTAGCTCACCACCTTCGACAACACCAGTGCTATAGGCACAAAATACGAGTGGACGAGTAGCAGTAATAGTAGGATCTAATTGACGCAAACTTCCTGCTGCTGCATTTCGTGGATTAACAAAGGTTTTTTCACCAGCGTTTCGAGCCATTTCGTTTAGCTGCTCAAAACCATGATGAGGCATATAAATTTCACCACGTACTTCTAGACGCTTAGGCCAGTCTTTTCCGCGTAATTTCAGTGGTACGCTGCGAAGGGTGCGAATATTCAGAGTAATATCTTCGCCAGTATAACCATCACCACGTGTCGCTCCCCTAACAAACCGCCCCTCTTCGTAGAGCAGACTGATGGCAATACCATCTAATTTAGGCTCACAAGCAAAATCGATACTTTTCAGGCTAACGCGGTCTTCAACTCGACGAATAAAACTGCTCAGATCTTCATTGGAGAAGGCATTATCTAATGACAACATAGGCAACTCATGTGCGACTTCTGCAAAACCACCTTTAGGTTTGGCACCGACACGTTGAGTAGGAGAATCTGGTGTAATTAGATCAGGATGCTGTGATTCCAGCGCTTGCAGCTCTTTGAATAATCGATCATATTCAGAATCCGTGACGCTTGGGTCATCCAAGACGTAATAGCGATAACTATGCTGATCAATAGCGTCTCGAAGTTCTTCAAGACGAGCAGAAACATCGGCTGGATTTATAGCTGGATTCATAGAAGAATTAATCAATAGTCGCGTTAGTCAGATATTTGATTAGCGAGTTAAATTACGACGTCGTGTTTGCATCTCAAAATCACGAATACGCTGACGATAATGTTCTTTAGTCTGTTCACGCATGACAGAACGATCTTCGTCGAGTAAATCACCGTCGAGATGCTTCGCTAGCGTTTCCGCCGTTGCCAACATACATTCATAAGCGGTCATTGCGTCACGCGGCTCACGCATCGACATAAAGAAAGATACAGCGGGTGTTTCCAGTCTATCCATAGCATTAGGATCAAAAGTGCCCGGATTGACGGCATTAGCCATACTAAACTGAAGTGAAGCTGCAGCCCCAGTACCATCAAAGCGATGATAGATAGACATATCACCATGTTCCATACCACAGGCTTCAACAACACGCTTCAAGCGCTCACCATCGAGTAGCTGACGACTTTTCCCAACCACGGTTATCACTAGCACTTCTTCTGGATCAGGAAGATCAGAAAGTGCTTTTCTTGCCGCCGTTGCTGCGGAACGACTTTTCTCAACATCCTGAGCATTACTAGAAGCTTTAATTTCAGCCTGCTTTTCTGATTGAGTCTTAGCTTGAGAATCAACGTTTGATTTTTCAATGGGTTTTATAGCTGGCTTTTCAGCTGTAACTTTATTTGTGTCAGATTTTTCAGCGCTTTTTCTAATGGGCTCTACGCTGGCTTCTTCTAGGGGATTAACTCCATCAAAATCAGCAAACAGATCATCTAACTCAGGTTCTAAATTAAGTTCTAGATCACTCTTTAATTCAGGTTCTAGTGGTAAGCTCAAACTAGTAAGCTCTTCACGCGCAGCGGGTTTATCCTTAACTCGACGAGTAGCTTCGCGATTAGCTTTAGCTTCAGCAGCCTTATTTGCCATCAACTGATGAATTGGCTGATCTAGATCTAAATCCAAAAATAAATTTGGCTCTTCTTTACCCTTGTCTTTTACGAACCCTTTGGTTTGTTCACCACCTATTTTAGCTTCACTATTGTTAGCCTTTAATGGTGGTAATGGATCCGTTGGAATATCATCAAACAAGGGATCAAGATCAGCAAAATCTGGAGTCTTGTCTTCAGGTTCTATTTCTGGCTGTTTAGCTTGAACAGGGGGTTCTACAACTGGTTCGACATGATCGAATTGCTTTTCTAACTCAGGGTCCCATTCAAGATCTTGAGGGACGGCTGCTGGTGATTCAGACTCAACTAACGAGGTTTCAGCTTCTTGCTCTCCATGTAAATAGTGAGTTTTTTCAGATATTTCTACTGGAACATCTTCTTCATGCACCTTTTCTTCGAAGTTCTCTGAAAACTCAGCTTGAACCTCCTGCTTAAACTCTTCTTGAATTGCTTCTCGATCTTTTTGAATTGACACTTCAGGAGTAATAGCTGGCAGCTCAGCCTCTTCAGGCCCTGATACATCGGAAGTTTCAAATTCAGACTTATTGGTTGCAGCTTGCTCATCAAATATTAGCTCATCAGGCTCTGAATTCTGGACACTTTCTACTTCAGCTGATTTATCTTTAATCTCTGCCCCATCAAGCATGGCGGATTGCAATTCAATAGGATCTTCATTCTCGAACTGAGATTCTACATCTATATTAAGATTAAATTTAGGCTCTTGGCGATCGGTTCTGTTAATACTAGCAGAGCTAGCAGAAACTGAAGAAGCAAGTTTTCCGGCTACTTTAGTTAGCTTGCTAGACTTAGACTGGTCAAGCTTAGATTTTGGTTTATCTGATTGAAGTTCAGATTCTAAACCCGTATCCGAAAAAAAAGGCTCTTGGTCGAACTGGCGAACACGGGCTCCACCATTAGGCAACTCTGGATTGTGATGGTTGCTCTCACCTAACTCGGAGAGAGACTTATCGATATCAATTTTCAGGCGATTTCGGCTAGCACTAATCCTGCGCCAGCCGTCAAAGAGAATCAGAGCGATCATTAGTATGCCGCCGATTATTAACCATTCGCGAAGACTGATCTCCATGATTCAACTGATTCCCAAGCTGTTACTATGTTAAAAAAATGTAAAAGTGCAAACTATTCTATTATGTCTGCAATAATAAGACTTATAGGAGTCTCATCATCTGTCACTTTAACATTGCTTAGCTCAGCTTTAAAGTCACCCGGCTGTTCTTCTGCCATTCCAGAAACACTGATTCGAGCGACAATATCAACTTTTTCAAAGTCATTAAGGCTTACGCCCTCTACCATCGAGCTGGCACCACTCAAAAATACTTGTGTCGGCAGATCAGCTACGCGGATACGCTCAACGGTAATTGGCATTCGCTCTCCTGGCGCTCTGGCAAAGATAAAGACAAACTGATCTCCGCGTATCTCTGTCATGATTGAGGTATCAACATCTAAATCAATCCGAACACCGGGTCCTGTTGCAGGAGTTTCAACTGGTAATTCAATACCACCTTGCTCTTGCAGTGCCTGTCTTGCACGCTCAATACCAGTCTGTAAGGACATAGCCGATTGACCATCAGCAGAACGCAGCGCTCTTTCCCAGTAGGTTATTGCGGTTTGGTATTCACCAATTTCAAATGCAGCAATACCTACCAAGCCCAACGCAGTTAGCTCATCTGGATCTCTACTTAATGTTGCTTCAACCTGTTGAAGAACTGCTTCAGTCATCTGTCCATTGGCAGCAAAGAACATTGCTTGAGCCAGCTGTCCCATCACCATCGGATACTCTGGAGTTTCTTCAGGTAGGTGTTTAAGTGATTCTTCAAACGCAGTGACCGCAGCGTCAAACTGGTTCATGTTCATTCGTGTGGTTGCTAATAAGTACCAACCTTCTGCGTTCTGAGGGCGACGAGCTAGTTCTTCTTCAAGCTGAGCTATCGCTTCATCAACCGATAGCTCGCTCATTGGCGCTTGTTGCCATGCATCCATCGCCATACGGGTTGCAACATCGTCAGCACGACCTAAATAGGCATAAAGTCCGAAAGAGACTGTTGGCACAAGCAACGCAATCAATGTAATTGTGATGAGCTGAGACTGACCAACCTTTAATACAGGAGCTTGACGACGATTAACTTCTGCATCTATTAGAAGATTTTTTTCCAACTCTACCTTGAGCTCCTGAAAGTTTTCTTCTGTTAGGGTGCCAGAGTTTTTTTCCTTTTCAAGCTCTCCAAGACGCTCACGAAAAATTTCAATGTTTTGTTCGGTTCTATCTGTCTCAGTTTCAAGGACCTGAGCCTTTCTACTTTGAACTAAAGGCCAAAAAACAAAGGCCACTGCGATCAGTGTTAAAACACCAATTCCTACCCACAATAAAGTCATAGATTTTTATCCTGTTGCAACAATCGGTCTAGGCGCGCTCTCTCTTCAGGTGTTAAAGCGCTCGTTACGGAAGTGTCTTCTACATCATTAGTGGCTGCTGGCGACTCACTAACTTGAGCTGCAGCTCGCAAGCGTCTGTTTCTTGCAACGAAGAACACCACACTCAAGCCTCCAAAAAGAAGAGCAAAAGGACCATACCAGAGAAAATAAGTCTCAGGTGCTATACGAGGTTTGTAATGAACAAAATCACCAAAACGACTCACCATAAAATCTAGGATGGCATCATCTTGATAACCTTCTTCGATCATTCGGTGCAATTCCCGTCTTAAATCCGCTGCTAGCGGCGCATCTGAATCGGAAATGTTTTGATTTTGACAGGTTGGGCAACGGAGCTCTTTAGAGAGCTTAAAATAGCGCATTTCGTTGTGTGTAGTTGAAAACTCATAGGTTTCGAATGAAGCCTGTATCGAAAAGCTTAGTAATAGTAACAGCAGCGGAAGAATGCTAATTGATCTCATACATCTTCCTCAGTAGCAATTATTTCCATTAAGCCTTTAAGCTGTTGCCAGACTTTTTCTGTCACCTCACCTACGTGACGGTAACGAATGATGCCATGTTGATCAATAATATAAGTCTCAGGGGCACCATAGACACCTAGATCTAAACCCAAGCGACCATCACGATCCACGACTACTTTACTGTAAGGATCTTTATAGCGCTCGAGCCATGCACGCGCTAATTGAGGGTCGTCTTTGTAATTAAGACCATAAATAGGAATGCCCTCTTCAAGACCTATCTTATTTAACTGCTCATGCTCATCCTTACAGGTTGGACACCAGGTTGCCCAGACGTTCAGGAGAGCTATCTCACCTTTAAAGTCCAGTTCTGTCATTATCTGATCAGGCTGATAAAGTGATGGCAAACTAAAGCTTGGAAATGGCCTATCAATTAAGGCAGATGGAAGCTTACTAGGGTCCATAAATAGACCCTTAAATAAGAATACACCCATAACCATGAATGCCACAAAAGGGGTAAACATCCAAAACTTACGCATAGCTACTCCGTCACTAATTGGCGTTGAGCGGCATCACGTTTCGCTTGCTTGCGATAGCGAGGATCACTAGCAGCTAACATCGCCCCTGCCGTCATAAACAAGGCTCCCAACCAGATCCAGCGCACAAAAGGCTTAAACTGCAAACGCATTGCCCAAGCACCATTTTCAAGCTCTTCACCCATAGCGATGTAAAGATCTCTCGTAAAGCCGGGTTGCAATGCCACTTGCGTCATCACCATACCGCGAGCGGTGTACATACGTTTTTCAGGGAACATCTCACGATAAGGAACGCCATCTCTTAATACTCGCACACGTGCCATATCAGAGGTGTAGTTAGGTCCTTGAACTTCACGCGCACCATCAAAAATGAATGTATAACCACGGAACTCAATTTGATCTCCAGGTGCCATACGGGCATCACGATGTTCAACAAAAACAGTCACCATCGCAACACCGACAATCATTACAGCAACACCTAAATGGGCTAACATCATACCGTAATAGCTTCTGGATTGTTTTGTAAAACCAGTAATCATATCATCACGATTACGAAGACGGGAAATAAACTCTCGCCCCCAAGTAAAGACAATCCAATAACTTAACACCAGCGCTAAAAGCACCCATGGCTCAATCGACTGACTATAGATCCAATGAGTAACTACTGCAGCGACCACCGCTAAAACTGCTGGCAACCATAGCTTAGAAATATAAAGTTGTGTTGGTGTTTCCTTCCAACGACTGAACGCAGCTATGCCTAGGAATATCACCATTAAAGACATCATCGGAACAAAAAGCGCGTTGAAGTAAGGAGGGCCGACAGATATCTTACCCAGATCAAGCGCATCCATTACTAGCGGATAAAGGGTTCCTATCAACACCATGGCACAAGCTACCGTGAAGATAATGTTATTAACCAACAACATACTTTCACGTGAACTTAGAGCGAAGGTTGACTCGCTTTTAACTGAACCTGCTCTTATCGCGTAGAGCAGCAAGGAGCCACCAATAACAAAGATCAGCATACCCAATATAAATACGCCTCGCTCTGGATCGGTAGCAAAGGCATGAACGGATGTTAGTACCCCTGAACGAACCAAGAAAGTGCCTAGCAGACTCAAACAGAAAGCCGAAATCGCCAACAGTACTGTCCAGCTCTTAAACACACCACGCTTTTCAGTTACTGCCAAGCTGTGAATCAACGCTGTAGCGACTAACCAAGGCATCAGTGAAGCGTTTTCTACTGGGTCCCAGAACCACCAACCGCCCCAGCCTAATTCGTAATATGCCCACCAACTTCCTAGCGCTATACCCAATGTCAGGAATGCCCAAGCAACGTTTGTCCAAGGACGTGACCAGCGCGCCCATGCAGCGTCTAATCGACCACTCAACAAGGCAGCAATGGCAAAAGAGAAAGCAACTGAAAGACCCACATAGCCCATATATAGAGCCGGCGGGTGAACGATCAAACCAAAATCTTGTAGCAAAGGATTAAGATCAGCGCCTTGTGCTGGAGAATTCGGTAATAAACGATCAAAAGGACTAGATGTAAATAGAATAAATAATAAGAAAGCAGCGGTAATCATCCCCATCACTGCCAGAACACGTCCGACAATATCGATAGGTAGGTTTTTACTCTTTACGGCAACTGCTAGTGTCCAGAAGGCTTGAATCCACACCCACAAAAGCAATGAACCTTCATGCCCACCCCAGATCGCACTTATTTTAAAGTACCAAGGCGTATTATAGTTAGACCCCTGAGCTACGTAAGTCACTGAGAAATCATCTGTCAAAAAAGCATAGCCCAAAATAACTAGTGCTACGCTTAGAAAGAAAAATACACCCTTAGCTAAAGGCCGTGCGTAATCTACCCAAAGCTTGTTACCTGTATAGGCCCCTATCATAGGGACCACGGAAAGTATCAATGATAAACATAAGGCTAATATGGTTGCGAAGGTACCTAACTCAGGAATCATACTTAATAACCCTTACCCGCTGTTGGGGGCATATGTGGCATTTGACCTGCAGCTTCCAATGCAGCCGCTATTTCAGGAGACATGTAGTTCTCGTCATGCTTTGCTAAGACTTCGCTTGCAATTAAACGACCACTTCCATCGAGAGCACCTTGAGCCACAATTCCCTGACCCTCTCTAAATAAGTCGGGCAGAATACCGACATATTGCACGGTGGTAGAGTGAGCATAATCAGTGATATCAAATTCAACCTTTAAACTGGCCGGATCACGGCGAATACTACCCTCAACTACAATTCCACCCGCTCTAATACGAGTATCAGCTGGGGCTTCACCCATGGAGATCTGACTTGGAGAGTAGAACAGGTTAATGTTTTGACTTAATGCATAAGCAACTAATGCCACCGCTACACTGCTACCAAAAACGATCAACAATACTAGCGTTAGACGTTGTTTACGTTGTGCATTCATGATTTTGACTCCTCTCTACGAATACGACGCAACTGCTCCGCAATCAGTTTTTTTCGCTCTAACATCGGTGCAATCACATTTCCGAGTAACACGATCATGCCTAGAGCGAAACAACTCCAGACGTAGAAGGCGTGTCCACCCATAGCAAGAAAATCAGAGAAACTATCGAAACTCACATTAACCTCTTTGCTGCATCAGTAATTCACGAACCCAACTAGCACGACGCTCACGACGAATAATTTCGTTACGTAAACGCATCATCAAGGTTACCGCGAAGAAACAGTAAAAACCTATGACTAATATCAACAGCGGTATCCACATATCTGGGGGCATTGCCGGTTTTGCAGTAATTTTGAAGGTGGCTGGCTGATGCAAGGTATTCCACCAGTCAACCGAATATTTGATGATGGGGATATTGACCAATCCAACCAACGCCAAAACTGCTGTTGATTGTGCAGCAGTAGACTCACTTTCAATCGCAGAGTTCAATGCAATAATGCCTAGATACAAAAAAAGCAATATAAGCATAGAAGTTAAGCGTGCATCCCAAACCCACCATGAACCCCAGGTAGGCTTACCCCAGATAGCGCCTGTTGCTAAAGCAAGGACTGCTAATGAAGCACCGATAGGAGCACAGGATTTCGCCACCATATCAGCCACTTTCATTTTCCAGATCAATCCGATAGCTCCTGCAAGCGCCATGGTCATATAAATTGATTGAGCCATATAGGCAGCGGGAACATGCAGATAGATAATTCTGAAACTATTGCCCTGTTGATAGTCGGGTGGCGCAAATGCCAAACCCCACACAGTTCCAATGACAATCAATAAGATGGACGCTATAGCGAAACCTGGTAGCAGTTTACCGGTTATTTGATAACACCAACGAGGTGAAGCCAGCTGATAAAACCAGCGTGGCATCCAATTTTTTCCTGCCATATTTCTCTCTTTATCCACTCACTGAAATTCGTAATGCTGCTGCGATGGCGATAGGCGCTAGAGCTATCCCCAAGGCTAACAACGCTCCCAGTAGGGCAAGATGCCCTGCCAACGGCAAACTAGTGACAGCGGCTTCTACAGCTGCTGTGCCAAAAATAAGAACCGGTATATACAGAGGCAGCACTAATAACGAAATTAGTACACCTCCTTTTCGCAACCCTACAGTTAGAGCGGCACCTATGGCACCCACTAAACTGAGCGTTGGCGTTCCAATCAACAAACTCAACATCAACCCACTCATCCCTTCAGCCGGCAAAAATAACATCACCGCGATTAGAGGAGCCATTAGCGTCAAGGGTAAACCTGTCATCATCCAGTGCGCCAGCACTTTACCTAACACCACCACAAAGAGCGGTTGAGGGCTAAGTAAAATCTGCTCTAACGAGCCATCCTCATAGTCTGAACGAAACATACTATCCATCGCCAACAAGGTTGACAGTAATGCAGCAACCCACACGACACCGGGTGCTAGGGTTGCCAGTATGGTTGGCTCAGGACTGACACCCAACGGAAACAAGGTGGCAACCATCAGAAAAAAAATCAGCGGATTAACCAAATCACTTCTTCGGCGCAAGGCTAATTGCAGCTCACGCTTTAGGGTCGCTATAAATATTTTTCCTGGACGATAATCAGCATTTTCAATTTGCTGTAGTTCAGCCAAGGGTTGTAGCTTAGTTTCTGACATAAAGATTAAGTTCCTGACAACTCATCAAGATTAATACGTCGAACATGGCGACTTAAGTCCAGTTCATGATGGGTGGTCAGCAAAACAGTACCCCCGCGAGCGGCATGCTCAAGCAACAAAGCTTCTTTGGCCGCAACACCTTTTTTATCAATAGCGGTAAAGGGTTCATCCAGAATCCATAAAGGCGCCCGACTAAGATAAAGCCTAGCCAGACTAACGCGACGATTTTGCCCTGCAGAAAGCATGTGACAAGGAACATCTTCAAAGCCTTTTAAGCCTACTGCATTAAGCGCTTTGGGAATATGTTGCAGATCAATATCTGTATCTAGAGCCGCATACCAGGCTAGATTTTCTTCAGGAGTTAAGACTGCTTTTACGCCAGCATTGTGCCCAAAATACAAAAGTTCACGTCTAAAACGCTCTGCTTGTTCAGTAACCGATACGCCACGCCACAAAATTTCGCCTTCAAAGTGACGCGACAAGCCACTCAGAATTCGTAGCAGTGTTGTTTTACCACTACCATTTTGGCCTTCAACCTGTAGTATTTCACCAGGGAACACACTGAAATTTAGATTATTGAACAGAACTCTGTCATCTCGCTCACAGAAAAGATCAACAACTTGAAGAAGTGGGTCAGCCACACATCACCCTATCTGACATTACGCGATTTTCGACATGAGGACTGTAACTTTCCACATTGCCGCCGATATAAATAAGACTATTATTATAAACTGTTCGGGACGGTCATGTTAGAGGTTAACTGGGGAACACTGTGCAAACCTACTTAAACGTTCGTGCAATGAATGTCGGTAATGATGCTGCACAAAGCTCACGAGGCACAGATCTGTCTCGTGCAATCCCTGCTGGCCGTGAGACAAGCGCGACCGTTGTACAAGTTAGCCAAAGTCAATCTCAACCGGGACAGTTTATTATTCAACTGCAAATTGGTAATCGTACACTTGAAGTGGCGACTCCACGTCCTTTCCCTCAAGGGAGCCAAGTGGTACTGAGTCGAGATGCTCAAGGTAATATTCAGCTTCAATTACCCGTTAATAATAACTCAGCAGCAGCTGACAACAGTCGCATCCAAAATGCACCCGCCCAGGCGAGAGCTGACGCAGAAGCTCTACTGATGCGAATTAGCTCTAACTCATCGCAACAAGCGGCAAATCTTCCATTGAATCAACCACAAAGAGGGATAGTTTTAGCACAACCCTCTGTTGTTAATGGACAAACGACTGCTAACACCAGCACGTCAAATACCTCAACGGGGCAAGCAGTTAATAGCCAAGCGCCAGCCAGCACTAATAGCTCAGCTCAAGGCTCAGCTTCCTCTAGCGTCCAAACATCGGGTAATCAAGCTCTATCATCAGTACCAACTGCAAACTCTGGAACAACTGCAGCTCAGGGTAACACGACATCTGCGACGCCGAATCAACCGGTTGCAGGGCAAGTAACTCAAACCCAATCTGCAACTGCACCAGCAGCCTCTCAACCAGCAGCCTCTCAATCAGCTGCAGTTGCCAATCAAGCAACAACTGGACAACAAGGCAATAGTGTTTCCTTACCTGCCAACACAGTGAATTTAGCTAACACGCCCGCAACCACAACTCAGAACGCGTCAAATCCAGCTGCAGTAACCACAGGAAATACAGCATCCAACTCGAATGCAGCGGCAACTCCCACAACTACCGGTAACTTAGGGGTCAATACTCCAGCAACTGCTAATCAAGCTGCAAATTCTGCAATGATGAATATGACCAATGTGAGTGCAGGTAACGCTAATGCGACTAATTTAGCTAACAGCAGTGCAGCTAATACAACTGCTAATACAACTGCGAATACCACACCCTTACAACAAACAGCATCTACTGCACCTTCGACAACAACGTCATCAACAGCAGCTTCACCAAACACTGCAGCCAATACACCCCCTCCCTCACCCATTGCCAATTTAGTCAATAGCAATGAGGGCGCAAATCGACCGCAAGGATTTCCAGTCAGGGTATTGGTAGCTGGTCAAGTGATTGATTTAGTCAGCCCAAGGCCTGTCCAATCGGGCCAACAAGTTGATGTGACACGCAACGAACAAGGACTAATGCGAATTCAGTTTAGTCAACCTACCACACCTCTAGCTCAGCAACCTGCTGTACAAGCTGTTATGCAACAAGCCTTGCGTGAAGTATTGCCAGTTCAACTGCCATTAGCAGATGGTTTGAATCAACTGATGCAGATCAGCGAGCGCCAAGGCAGCAGACAAAATAATGCACTCAATCAACTTATTCAGTCGATGCTGAGTTTGTTTAGTGTTAAACCAGGTTCAGCAGATGCTGACAAAGCGATAGCTAGAAACCTGCAACAAGGTGGTTTATTAAGTGAGGCGGGATTAAGCAAAACGGGACAACAACCGCCACCTACAGATCTAAAACAACAACTAGGTCAACTGTTAAAGGTGGCTGATCAACTTCCTGCTCAGGCTAGAGAACAGCTTAATCAACTTGTTAATGCGTTACTGGCTCGTAGCACCGCTCAACAAATTAGCAGTCTACAACGCTGGCGAGATCTACCTGATGGCGGCCAAGAACGTCACTATCGCCTTGATCTACCTATTCAACAGCAACAAGGTTTTGAAAATGCAGAACTTCGCATTACCGAACATCGTCGCCGTAATGAAGAAGGTGAGTTTGTGACTCTTTGGACCGTTAGATTGCATTTTGAATTAGAAGAAGATGGAGCAATGGATGCGGAATTAAGTTTGCAAGATCACTTTCAGCTGAATGCTAACTTTTGGGTGGAGAAACCTGAGACGCTAGAAAGATTAAGAGAAAGACTGAATAGCTTTGAGCAGGAGCTGAAAACCAAAGGGTTTGAAGTTGCGCCATTGAATGCACGTTTAGGTAAGTTAGAAAATCCTCAAGTGACTCCCTTAAGTAAACGCCTTGTGGACATCCATACATGAAAATAACGGTGAATGATGATGTCAGCAAAAAACAAGCTGTAGCACTTAAATATGATCAAGAGAAAGGAACCGCACCTAAGGTCATTGCTAAGGGCAAAGGCTTAATTGCTGAGCAGATCATCGCTCTTGCGGAAGAGCATGATATTCATATTCATGAGAACCCTGAACTACTCGAAGTACTCATTCGTTTGGAATTGGGAGATGAAATTCCCGAAACGCTCTATAAGGCAATCGCGGAAGTGATCGCCTTTGCTTACAACTTAAAAAATTCTACGAATAAAGAACAATAAAGCTTATCATATCAGCGAATTAACTAGGCCATCGCTGCAATACGTGATGCCGTGTCGCGAATTCGTGCAACCATCGCTTTTAAGCCATTACCACGACTTGGACTCAGATGTTTGATCAGATTAAGTTGTTCAAAATAATCTTCAATATTGAATGATTGAATCTCTGCAGCAGATTTACCGTTGTAAGCAGCCAGCACCACTGCCAACAAGCCTCTAACGATATGTGAATTGCTATCAGCTTCGAAAAACAGACGATCATTTTCTAAATGCTCGGATAACCAGACTAAACTTTGGCAACCTTTGACCTGATTTTCTTCTGTTTGCAAAGACTCCTCCATAGGTGGAAGTTCTTTACCTAGATCAATGATATAGCGATAACGATCTTCCCATGTATCGAAAAAAGCGAGACTATCAACTATATCGTCAGTGGTAATATCTGTGCCAAAGGTTTTCATAGGCTAGTCATGATTCCGTTTTACTAGAAAGTCTATTCGTAAGACTCATTTTAACAGCTTAGTAGAACATACCTGTGGTTAGCTGCGCTTCTTCACTCATCATATCGCGCTGCCAAGGTGGATCAAAGATCAAATCGACTTTGACCGATTTTACATTGGGTACTTTAGCAACGCGATACTCCACATCACCGACCAAAACAGGTCCCATTCCGCATCCGGGAGCGGTCAGTGTCATATCAATATCAACACGCTTATCCTGTTGATTAATTTTCACCGCATAGATTAAGCCCAAGTTGACTAAATCCACCGGAATTTCAGGATCATAAATGGTTTTTAACGCATCCCAGATCTGACTTTCGAGAATTTCATCTGTTTCAGGATCGGGAAAGGTTAACTTTTCTGGTAGCAGACCTAAAGCTGCCGCATCCGTGCCATCGACACGAACCATCTGGCCATTCCAGGTTAGGGTATAGTTTCCACCTAATGACTGAGTAATCGTCACAAAGGTATCCTTGGGAATCGTCACGGGTGTACCTGCGGGTACAATGCGTGCTGGGCACTCAGTTTGAGTGACTACCATCCGTCTTTCCATTAGTCATTCACCGTGAAACTTTCACCACAACCACACTCGCTGGTTGCGTTGGGATTAATAAACTTTACCTGACGATTGATCCCTTCTTTAACATAGTCAATCTCAGTACCCGATAGAATCGGTAAACTGCCTTTATCTATTAAAAAAGTCAGATCATCAACATGCATGGTTAGATCTTCTTCAGCCGCTTTATCAACAAGATCCAAGATATACATATAGCCAGAACAACCACTTGGCTTAACACTAATACGTACAGCACTGGCATTAGGCTGGCTATTTAGCTGTTTACGAAAATGTTCCAAAGCACTAGGCAACACAATTACTGCTTGTGTTGCTGGATTAAACGCTTCTACTGACATGCTTTCACCTCTACCAATTAGAGCAAGAAGGTTTTTGCCTTCTCAAGCCCAGCAAATAAACGATCAATTTCTTCAAACGTGTTATAAAAACTAAAGCTAGCACGCACCGTACCGTCTAACCCTAGATGCTCCATAACGGGTTGAGCACAATGATTACCCGTACGGACTGCGATACCCTGTTGATCCAACAGCATACCAATATCAGCCGAATGAATACCTTCAAGAATAAAGCTCATGACGCAAACCCGATTACGCGCACAGCCCACCAAGCGCAAGCCTTCAAAAGCTTCTGCACGTTCTTGAACCCTATGCATCAGGGCTTCTTCGTGTGCCATGGCACCGGCTTTATCTATGCTATTCAAATAATCAACAGCAGCGGCTAATGCAATCGCATCAGCAATATTCGGAGTACCTGCTTCAAACTTAAAGGGGATACGATTAAAGGTAGTGCCAGCAAAGCTAACACTATCAATCATCTCGCCTCCACCATGCCAAGGTGGCATCGCTTCTAGGAGTTCTGCTTTACCCCACAGTACACCGATACCGGTAGGACCAAAGAGTTTATGCCCCGAAAAGACATAGAAGTCACATCCTAGCGCCTGAACATCAGCCATCCAATGACCGACACCTTGTGCGCCATCAACAAGAACAAGAGCACCAACCTCGTGCGCCATCTCTGCCATTTGCTTTACGGGATTAATCGTTCCCAAGGCATTCGATACTTGTCCGAAAGACACCATTTTAACGCGATCATCAAGCATGGATGCATAGGCATCTAAGTCTATTTCACCCAGTTCTGTGACAGGAATAGGTTCAACCGTCGCGCCTTTTTCAGCTGCAACCAGCTGCCAAGGAACGATATTTGAGTGATGCTCCATCATGGAAACCAAAACTCGATCACCTGCTTTTAGGTTTTGTCGTCCCCAGCTATAAGCCACTAGGTTGATACCTTCGGTGGTTCCACGTGTCCAGATCACTTCACGAGCTTCAGGAGCGTTAATAAACTCAGCCAAGGTGATACGCGCTTTTTCAAACTTCTCTGTTGCTCGATCACTAAGCGTGTGCGCACCGCGATGAACATTACTGTTATCACAGGTGTAGAAGTTCACCAAGGCATCAATAACTGCTTGGGGCTTCTGAGTGGTAGCGCCATTATCCAAATAGACCAACGGATGACCATTCACCTGCTGATGCAAAATAGGAAAATCTTGACGCACCGCCATCACATCAAAGGGTTTGATTTGCTCTGTCACCGCGACTGCCTTATTCATGGATAATATGTCGTGTTAGCTGATCAGTTTGGCCAAACATATGTGCAATTCGAGGTCTGAGCCACTGCTTCAGCGCTTCCAGTTCAACACCTTCAACCAATTCGTTAACAAAACCAAAACTCAACATCACGCGAGCTTCCGCTTCTGAGATACCACGACTGGTCATGTAGAAAAGCGCTTCATCATTTAACTGACTGACAGTAGCGCCGTGCGCACAGCGAACATCATCAGCATAGATTTCCAGTTCAGGCTTAGTATTCACTTGTGCCTGATCAGATGTCAGCAGGTTACGATTACTCATCTCAGCCAAGGTTTTTTGCGCATCTTGGTGAATATGAATACGACCATTGAAGACCGCTTTCGCAGAGTCTGCAATTACACCTCTAAAGACCTCGGTAGTGGTGCAATGCGGCACAACATGTTCAACACAAGTATGGTAATCCACACGTTGTTTATGACGTGGAAGATAAATACCATTAAGCTGTAAATCAGAGCCGCTACCCAAATGTTTGATATGGTAATCGATACGCTTCAGACGACTACCATTAGCCAATGTAAAGCCATTAAATCGAGCACTCTCCGCCAGCGCAACATGAACAGAACCCGTATGCAAGGCTTGTTCAGATTCCAAATTAATCCGGTGATGACGTAGTGATGCATTAGCGCCCACAGAGCATTCAGTCACTGCATTTATCCAACCACGATCTTGATCGTCTGTGGAAAAAAAGTGTTCAACAACCTGTGCTTCAGCTCCACTTTCCAAGACTATTAATAGACGTGCATTGGTTACCTTAGCATTTGCCTTGTCATTGATATGAGCTACATAAACCGGCTTTTCCAAACGCTGATTTTTACTCAGATGAAGCAAAACACCCTGTTGCAATAAACTGGTACTAAGTGCTGTAAAAAGATGCGTTTGCTGGTCTGCAACTTGATTCAGATGTTGCTGAATCACAGCTTGCTGATCCGCATCAGCATCAGCGAATGAAACCAGAGTAGCCGGTAATTCAGAGGATAATTCTGCGTTAAGCTGACCATTCACAAAGACCAAACGGTAAGCATCTATCTCGATCAATTCTGATAAAGCAGTTTGGGGTAATGCATCAGATGCAGCATCACTTAACTGCCATTGCTCATTTTCTACCGGCAATAAAGAGGTGTATCGCCAAGCTTCTGTTTTACGAGTCGGCCATGCATGAGACTGCCATGCACTTTGCCCCTGTTCACGGGCAGCAGTTAACCAACCTAAAACAGATTGCTGCTTAGCAAGAGCGATCGCTTGTTGTTGAAATTCAGCTGCCATTACGCCACCTCGTCTTCGAGCCAGCTGTAGCCTTTTGCTTCAAGTTCTAAAGCCAGTGATTTGTCACCTGATTTGACGATACGTCCATTGGCCAAAACATGAACATAGTCAGGCACAATGAAATCTAACAGGCGCTGATAATGGGTAACCACAATAAAACTACGATCAGGTGAACGCATCGCATTTACGCCACGTGCTACCACCTGCAAAGCATCGATATCTAACCCTGAGTCGGTTTCATCTAGGATGCACAAAGATGGCTCCATTAGCATCATTTGCATGATTTCGTTACGCTTCTTCTCACCACCGGAGAAGCCTTCGTTAACGCCACGCTTTAAGAAGCTCTGATCTAAATCAACCGCTTTGCTAGCTTCGCGCGCCATCTTCATAAAATCGATGGCGGATAGTTCTGGCTGTCCTGTATGGCTGCGACGTGCATCTACGGCTGCCTTCAACAGCTCCATATTACTAACACCAGGAATTTCTACTGGATACTGAAAGGCTAAAAACAAACCTTCGCGAGCACGTATCTCTGGGTCCATATCTAATAGATCTAAGCCTTTGAAATCGATAGTTCCAGAAGTAGCTTCGTAGCCTGGGCGACCGGATAACACATTACCTAAGGTACTTTTACCCGCACCATTTGGACCCATGATGGCATGAATTTCACCTGGCTTTACTTCTAATGAAAGCTGGCGAATGATCTCTTTATCTTCTACTGAGGCACACAAATCTTTAATTGTTAACATAATCTATTCCAAAATTCGCAAAATTCGCACTCGCAGGAATTAACCTACGGAACCTTCGAGACTGACTTCAAGCAACTTGCCGGCTTCTACCGCAAACTCCATCGGCAACTGCTTAAACACCTCACGACAGAAGCCATTCACGATCATAGAGACAGCTTTTTCGGGATCTAGGCCGCGCTGTTGACATAGGAACATCTGGTCGTCGCTGACTTTCGAGGTGGTTGCTTCATGTTCGACAATTGCCGAAGGATGAGCGCTCTCGATATAAGGGAAAGTGTGCGCTCCACATCGATCACCAATCAGCAAAGAGTCGCATTGGGTATAATTACGCGCACCGGCAGCAGAAGATCCCATACGAACCAAACCGCGATAAGCGTTTTGACTTTTACCCGCTGAGATACCCTTAGAAATGATGGTCGATTTAGTATTTTTACCTAAATGGATCATCTTGGTACCGGTATCAGCTTGCTGATGATTATTGGTCAGCGCCACTGAATAGAACTCACCGATACTGTGATCACCTTTCAAGATGCAACTAGGATATTTCCACGTCACCGCAGAACCGGTTTCTACCTGAGTCCAGGAGATTTTAGCTCGGGTATGGCAAATACCACGTTTAGTCACGAAGTTATAAATACCACCTTTACCGTTTTCATCACCGGGATACCAGTTCTGTACGGTTGAATACTTAATTTCAGCGTTATCTAGGGCAATTAGCTCAACGACGGCAGCATGAAGCTGGTTTTCATCACGCTGAGGTGCGGTACAACCCTCGAGATAGCTAACGTGTGAACCCTCATCTGCGATGATCAAAGTACGCTCAAACTGTCCCGTATTCATCTCGTTGATACGGAAATAAGTGGACAGTTCCATAGGGCAACGCACACCTTTGGGGATGTATACAAATGAGCCATCAGAAAAAACTGCGCAGTTCAACGCGGAGTAATAATTATCTCGCTGCGGTACAACACTACCGAGGTATTTTTTAACCAAGTCAGGAAAACGATGCACTGCTTCACTGATTGGGCAAAAAATAACGCCTGCTTCTTCTAGCTTGGCACGATAGGTCGTTACCACCGATACAGAGTCAAACACGGCATCAACTGCCACACCTGCCAGCATCTCCTGTTCATGAAGAGGGATACCTAGCTTGTTATAAGTTTCGATCAAATCGGGATCAACTTCATCTAAGCTTTTTGGTCGATCTTCATAACTTTTAGGCGCAGAAAAGTAAGATATAGATTGGAAATCTATCTCTGGATAGTGAACATGCGCCCATTCTGGTTCTTCCATCGTCAACCAAATTTTATAGGCTTTCAATCGCCATTCGAGCATCCATTCAGGTTCATTTTTCTTGGCAGAGATAAAGCGGATGACATCCTCGTTCAGTCCAGGAGGAAGCGTTTCAGACTCTATATCAGTATGAAAACCTGCCGCGTACTCTTTTCTAATTAACTGTTCAACCTGTTCAGACATAAGTCACCTTCTGATTACTCTTTATGCGGTGGCGGGAACGCCTGCTAATTGACTGACCACCTGACGAAAATGTGAAGCGGCAACTTCTACCTCTTCTAGGGTCGTGAAACGGCCAAAACTTATACGCAAGGATGCATGAGCTAGGGCATCTGACAAACCTAAAGCTTTCAATACATAACTGGGCTCAACGCTAGCAGAGGTACATGCAGAACCTGTAGAAATGGCGATATCCTTAAGAGCCATTAACAAGAACTCACCTTCAACACCGGACACTGCGAGATTTAAAATCCCATCAATACGCTGTTGCATTGAACCGTTAACCTGCACATAGGGCAGATCCAATACCCTGTCCATGAAACGTTGACGTAGCGAGCTAATACGTTCAGCTTCTTCTTCCATCAGTGCCGCAGCCAGACTTGCTGCCTCACCCATGCCCACCAACTGATGCGTTGCCAAAGTGCCTGAACGCATTCCACGTTCATGACCACCACCATGTATTTGTGCTTCTAAACGAATGCGAGGCTGCTGACGAACATAAAGCGCACCAACACCTTTAGGCCCATAAATTTTATGTGCTGAAAAAGACATCAAATCGACAGGTAATCGTTGAAGGTCTATAGGCAACTTGCCAAAGCTTTGTGCCGCATCAACATGTAATAAAACATCGTGTTGATGACAGATCTCACCGATATCCTGTATAGCGTTGATAGTGCCAATCTCGTTATTTACCTGCATCAAGCTGACTAGCAAGGTATCTGCACGAATCGCATCAGCAACCTGGGAGGGTTCAATGAAACCCTCTGCATTAGGCTTCAACCAAGTGATCTCATAACCTTCAGATTCAAGCTGCTTAAGCGTATCAATAACCGCTTTATGCTCGATCATCGAGCTGATCAAATGCTGTCCTTTTCTGCGATAGTGATGTGCAGCACCCTTTAACGCCAAGTTGTTAGACTCAGTGGCGCCAGATGTCCACACGATCTCACGAGGATCAGCGTTCACCAGCTCTGCAACTTGCTGTCTAGCAGTTTCTACTGCTTCTTCAGCTTTCCATCCATAGAGGTGTGATCGTGACGCTGGATTCGCAAAGTTACCGTCCATTGTCAAACAAGCCATCATTTTTTCAGCTACACGAGGATCGACCGGAGTTGATGCCGCATAATCTAAATAAATTGGTTTTCTCATCACACCGCCATTGTTTACTTAAAGTCCGCTTGCCGCTCGAATATCTGAGGCAATCATTTTCCCTGATTGACGCGATTCTTGGCGACTGGACACTTCTTTAACATCTTTACGTTCAACCAAATCCGCAAGTGTAATACCACTTAAAAAGGTATGAATCTGATCACTCAAATCACACCACAAATGATGTGTTAAGCAGACCTCACCGGATTGGCAATCACCACGCCTATTGCACCCTGTCGCGTCAACATTTTCGTTGACCGCATCGATAACCTCAGCAACATCAATCTCTGCCTTAGGGCGATTCAATTGATAACCACCACCGGGTCCGCGCACGCTGGCAACCAGTTGATTACGACGTAGCTTTGCAAATAATTGTTCTAAATAAGATAGCGAAATACCCTGTCTTTCAGAGATATCTGCCAAACTTATTGGGCCTTTACCTTCATGCAGCGCCAAATCCAACATGGCTGTCACTGCATAACGTCCTTTCGTTGTTAACCGCATAATCGACCTCTCTCATAGCTTACATTCTGTAAGGATTATGCTAAAACCAACAGTTTTAGTCAACTATTTATCCTACTATTTTAGTCAGCTTTTAGATCACTCGAATTAATGCATTTTAGGTTAACGCTGATGATCCTCTTCTACCGCACCCTCAAAGTCTTCTTTTTTCAACTCAGGTAATTGCTCATCACAATATTCAGGGCGTAATTCGCATAGTACGCTGCCCATCTTATCCATACGCTTATCCATCGCTTGAAGATGATCCAACATGCAACCTATTGCATGAGCAACTGGGTCAGACACTTCACTGCTGACACCATAAGCATCAAAACCTACTTTATCCGCCATTTCACGACGCTGTGCATCACTAAACTCGGGATCATCTTCAGCTTTACGAACAATTCGTCCAGGAATTCCAACTACCGTTGCACCTGCAGGTACCGCTTTGGTAACCACCGCATTAGAGCCAACTTTTGCGCCAGCTCCTACCGTAAATGGGCCCAGTATTTTGGCGCCTGCACCCACAATGACATTATTTTCCAAAGTTGGATGACGCTTACCTTTGTTCCAGCTAGTTCCCCCTAAGGTCACCCCTTGGTAAATGGTCACATCATCCCCAACCTCTGCCGTTTCACCTATCACAACACCCATACCGTGATCGATAAAAAAGCGTCTACCCAGTTGCGCTCCCGGATGAATTTCGATACCTGTCATCCAGCGAGCAAAATTGGAGATTACTCTCGCTAACCATTTAAAATTTCGCTTCCATAATGCATGTGCCAAGCGATGCCACCATATCGCATGCAAACCGGGATAGTTCGTGATCACCTCTAAAAAATTACGAGCAGCTGGATCACGATCAAAGACCGAGCGAACATCTTCACGAATTCGATCAAACATGCGGTTTCTCCTTATCGGATGGCGGGTGTTGATCATTTAAGAGGGTTGGTTTTTGCATCGCAGAGGATGTAGCTTTATTAATGGCTGTCAAAAAACCACGCATAACATTAATTTCCACCTTATCAGGTACTGATCTTAAGAAAAGACGTCTTAAGCGTGTCATTAGCTGCCTAGGATTATTAGGATCTAAAAAATCAACCTGAACCAGGGTTTTTTCGAGATGCTCAAACATTAGCTCAACCTCTCGAGCATCCGCCAAATCAATATCCCAGTCAGTACCCCATTGAGGAGCCGTTATGGAGGCGCTTTCTAAACTCGCAACTCGTAACTCATAGGCAATGACTTGCACGGCCGCTGCTACATTTAATGAGCTAAAATCGGGATTGGTTGGAATATGTACATGATGATGGCAACGATGTAATTCATCATTGGTTAACCCACGATCTTCACGACCAAAAAGAATCGCCATTCTTTTTCCAGGTTGTAAGTTTACCGCTACTGACGCCATCTCTCTGGGAGAAGTGATTGGCCATGGGATGTGTCGACCACGAGCACTGGTTCCGACAACAAAATGACAATCTTCAAGTGCTTCATCTAAGGAAGAAACCACCTTTGCAGATTCCAGTATATCGGTAGCACCTGAGGCACGCGCATCTGCTTCCGGATCGGGAAATCGCTTAGGCGATACAATACAAAGGTCATTAAGACCCATATTCTTCATTGCCCTTGCTACGGCTCCGATATTACCCGGATGGGTGGTTTGAATCATGACTATGCGTATCTGATCCAACATGATTAAACTCTTCCTGACAACCTAGTTAAAAAACAAATTGCTATCAAACATCGATTAAAATGACTAACAAAACAACTCACTAAACAAAAGTTAAACAGCTAACCCTGAAAAATTAAGGCGAATATAGTAACAGATACGAAGGAAAAAGACCTGCTTCAATAGATAACAGAGCGCCTCTAACGTATAATAGATTTTTTGCTCTTGAACATTTTTGGACGCTTAACCTGATGCAACCGATAGTTAATATCGCACTTCGTGCTGCCCGCCTTGGCGGAGAACAGATTGCCCGCGCGGCAGAACGCCTTGATCTGATTAAATCCGAACAGTCCAGTGCGGCTGAATTTATCACTGAAACTTGCTCGCAGGTTGAGCGCACTATCGCTCAGTCAATTCAAAAAGCCTATCCCCACCATACACTTAAAGGTGCTTTTAGTGGTGCTTATAAGGCGATTGGCGAAGGTCCTACAGCCTGTGATTGGCAAATTACGCCCGTTGATAGCTTAATTAACTTCTCTAACGGCTTACCTGTTTATGCGCTTAGTATGACTGCACGCATGAATGGTAAAATCGAACACTGCGTTGTAATCAATCCAGTCACTGGCGAAGAATTTACTGCGAGTCGCGGTAATGGTGCACAGTTGAATGGTCGACGTCTTCGCGTGAGCGGCACCAAACAACTTCATCAAGCGCTATTAGGTTGTGGTTTTGCACAAGGCGGTAACCGTGAAG
>REDB01000043.1 GCA_007693685.1 Oceanospirillales bacterium | reverse complement strand
GTTTGAAACTTTATCTCATCAATGCCCTGCATGTTGGTAGGGTCTGCTACCGCTACAAAAAGGCGATTGTCGCGCTTCATTAGAGGCAGAATATGATGCTTAGAAATTAGCGCATCAGAGATGATTTCTTTAGGTAAGGTGTCTCCGGGAATGGCATCTAGATCAAGTAGTGGTAAACCAAATTCTTCAGCGGCAGCAGATGCTGCACGATGGGCGCTGACGAGTCTTTGTTTAATAATATAGCTAACAAACGGCTGCTTAGCATCGCGCGACTTTTGAATTGCATCCGTGGCGACTTCAGCAGAAAAAACACCGTCCATAACCAAACGTTTTGCAAGACCGCTAAGTGGTTGAACCCCTTGTGCCACAGTAACTCCCAAGTTAACCTAGTCATTGATATTCTTATAGCATAGCAATCAAATCACAGTTAATCACAGTTATCAATGACCTAAGCTATTCTAGAAGGTTTTAGAGCTATTATTTACTTATGATTTGATCTTGCTCAAGAGTTTATGAAGAGCATTTCTAGGAAAGCACTCTATGGATTCAACCATAAAAGCATGGAGAATCATGCGCCTACTGGCACTTTATCGAATAGTGTTGGCGTTGCTTTTTGTATTTTTGATTTATTCCGGTTATCTACCAGATCCTTTGGGTGAATTTCATCCGGCTTTGTTTAATACATCAGTGTTTCTGTATGTAATCACATCTCTACTAGCAATATATCCATTGTTACTAAAAACCCCCCATTTTACTTGGCAGGTTTATGCCCATACCAGCATTGATATTCTTCTATTCACCGTGATGATGCATGCCAGTGGCGGCATTAGCAGTGGTGTAGGTATGCTGCTAGTTGTCAGTATTGCAAACGCAAGTATGCTGTTGGCTGGGCGAATGTCTGTATTTTTCGCGGCAATGGCTGCAATAGCAGTATTGTCTGAACAATTTTACAGTCAAATACATGTTCAGGTTGGTCAATACAATTATTCTATGGCTGGCCTGTTAGGATTGGCTTTAATGGTTACCTCTGTTTTGGCAACGGTATTAGCCAAGCAAGCCAGAGAAAATGCTGACTTAGCTCATGCGCGTGGATTAGATCTTGCCAATATGTCAGAGTTGACTGAGCAGGTTATCAGTCAAATGGCTACAGGTGTATTAGTAGTAGATCAACAGCAGAAGGTTCGATTAATTAATGAAGCCGCAAGGCGCTTATTGGATGCACCCTCTCAAAGTATTGGTACACCTTTGCAATATTTCAGTACTGAATTGAATCTTCAGTTAAGAGTCTGGATGAGCGAGCATAAATCATTTTATGTAAAACAACGTGTTGATACCTTACCTGCAAGTTTGTTTGTGCAAATTGTTCAAATCAGTAGCGGTGGAGATGATCGCAAAGCGGGCGTTCTTATTTTTATCGAAGATGCTGCTGCAGTTGATGAACAATCACAACAATTAAAGCTTGCTGCATTAGGTCGTTTAACGGCTGGTATTGCTCATGAGATACGCAATCCATTAAGTTCCATAGGGCATGCCAGTGCACTTCTAGCTGAATCGCCCAGTTTGCCAGAAGAAGATCTTCGTCTTACTGACATCATTAAAGAAAATACAGCTCGAGTTAACCGAATTGTTGAAGATGTTTTGCAATTAGGTAATCGCGATAGGGTGCATAAGGAAGAAATTGAGTTATCTACTTGGCTTAAGCGGTTTTTGGATGAAATGGAGTATTTAACACCGGATATAAGATCACTTGTGGTATTTGATAATCAAACTCAACTTCCTATTAGGGTTTATTTTGATTCAGGTCACTTGCATCAAATTCTTAATAATCTGTTTCGTAATGCATGTGCTTATGCATCTCTATCAGAGCAAAAACCTGAAGTTATTCTCAAGCTGTCGGGTGGTCATGCTAGGTCAACGTTTATTGAAGTCATCAATAATGGTCCGCCTGTGAAAGAGCAAGACCGTGATCGTCTGTTTGAGCCTTTTTTTACCACTACAGCCAAAGGAACCGGTTTAGGGTTATACTTGTCGCGAGAATTAGCTCAGGCTAATCAATGCCATTTAGCTCATCAGCAGCAAAAAAATCATACCTGCTTTAGATTGAGCTTTAGTGCTCAAGCGGTTATTGAAGAGGATTAACTGTGCCAATAAGCTCTACTAATCAAGGGGTATCGAGTCAACACCCAAAAGTGCTTATCGTCGATGATGAATCAGATATTAGAGAATTGATTAGTTTAACCTTATCTCGAATGCAGGTGGATTGTTTAGAAGCAGAAACACTGTCAGAAGCTAATCAGCTTCTTGAGCAGCATGGCGAAGGTGGCATACAGCTATGTCTAACCGATATGCGACTGCCAGATGGCAACGGTATGGAACTGATTTACCGTATTCAAAAGCAGTATTCGCAAATCCCTGTGGCGATGATAACTGCGCATGGCAATATGAGTAGTGCAATTGAAGCCTTAAAAGCGGGTGCTTTCGATTTTCTAAACAAGCCTGTAGAGCTTCAAACCCTAAGAAACCTTGTCACCTCTGCATTACGTCTAGATCAACAAAAGCAAGTAGTTGAGTCCTGTGACACTGGTCCTGAGCTCATGGGTCAGTCTGTTGCTATTGAAAAAATTCGCCAACTGGTCACTCGTTTAGCAAGAAGCCTTGCACCCGTTCATATTCATGGCGAATCAGGTACAGGTAAAGAGTTGGTGGCTCGTATGCTTCATCATCGCAGTCATCGCTGTGATAAACCCTTTATTGCTGTTAACTGTGGCGCTATTCCTGCGGAATTGATGGAGAGTGAGTTTTTCGGCCATCGCAAAGGTAGTTTTACGGGTGCTACGCAAAATAAAGAAGGTCTTTTTCAGGCAGCAGAGGGTGGTACGTTATTTCTGGATGAAGTTGCCGATCTACCTTTGGATATGCAAGTAAAGCTTTTACGTGCGATTCAAGAAAAATCGGTTCGTCCTGTGGGTGCGCAAAAGGAAGAGTTTGTTGATGTTCGAATTGTCAGTGCTACGCATGAGGACTTGGCCGCAAAGGTAGAAGTAGGCGAGTTTAGAGAAGATCTTTATTATAGAATCAATGTGATAGAGCTTAAAGTTCCTCCTTTACGTGATCATCCTGAAGATATTCCAGTATTGGCTAACTACTTTCTTAGTCAGCTTGCTGAAGAGATGGGAAGGTCGGCTCCGAGGCTTTCTGATAGTGCATTAAAGAGATTGAGTCATCATTGTTTTCCGGGAAATGTTCGCGAACTAGAGAATCTATTAGCAAGGGCTATCACGCTCAATGACAGTGATGTGATTGATGCGGAAGATATTCAAACCGATGGTCGGAAGAATCAAGCCCCTCAAGCCAATAGTTTCGTCGTAGATAATATAGAAAGTGTTTGTGAAGTTGGTTTAGAGAGCTACTTAGAGACCGTTGAAAGACAGATCTTAGAGAAAGCTTTGGAAGCATCTGACTACAACAAAACGGCTGCTGCCAAAAAGCTCGGTATCTCGTTTCGTACACTAAGATACCGACTGAAAAAGTTGAACATGGACTAGGCAATTCTGCGCTTAAGTCCTGCATCTGCCATGATGCGTGTGGCAATCTCTTCAACGGAAAAGTGCGTGGTATTAATCATGCCCAAATTAAGTTGTTGCAAGCGTCTTTCCACTTCTCTAACTTCAAATTCGCACTGCTCTAACGATGCATAACGACTGTTAGGACGACGCTCATGGCGAATAGCAGCCAGATGGAAAGGATCAATCGTTAGCCCAAAAAGCTTTT
>REDB01000265.1 GCA_007693685.1 Oceanospirillales bacterium | reverse complement strand
TAGCTAAAGCAAAAACTTGCTGTGCAGGGGCGGTCTTTTCCAGTATGCGCAACGCACGAAGCTGAGCTTCTTGATATTGACTCTGTTGAAAAAGTTGTAAGGCAAGTTCTGTTTGTTGATGGCGCTCAGCTTCGCGTCCAAGTTGAAAAATCACTTTTCTGCGCCGGTAGTCGATCCAGCTACATTCAACTGGAGGGGGAATGTATTGAGATAGCAAGTCTATCCCTTCTCCTTCACTGGCGCGTTGTTGAAGTTCGTTCAAGCTAAGGTACAGATCTACTTCAGATCGACTTTGGAAAGGACGTGACTCAGGTGTTAGCGGAACTCTTTCAAATCGTTGTAAGCCCAATTCAGTCAGCACGAACTCAGACCAGCTTTGATAAAGGTTGCCAAAGAACATCAAACGTAAGCGATCAAAAAGAGCATCACAGCGTAATTCAATAATGGTAAAAGGGCAGTCAGCCCACCATTCATCAATGCGCTTGGGTAGATCATTCCCGAAGGTAGAAATGAGGGTATCAACAATATCTATTTTTCGAGTAGGTCCCGATAAAAATAAGTCAGGTAGCAGATGTTTTAGGAGTATTAGACACTCTTCACGACGAGATAGATCACAGAGTGAGGATATGGAAATACTAGGTTGATCATCCAGATATCCTGTTTCAGTTAAGGTAGAAATGGCTTCGTCGAGATTGGGTACTTCGCTGTAGTGTAATTTGTCTTTACGAAAAAGTAGTCCTTTTCGCATCACCATTCGAATGAGCAGTGCTTGTGTTGGCTCATCTAGCGATAGCAATTGTTGCAAGCTATGGATTTCGTCCTGAAGGAGAAGGTCTGAATAATGCTCAAGGCATAATTGAATAATCTGCTGAGCATTACGCAGGTAGTAAAGAGGATCATCTAGGGACGTTGAGGTGACGGAATTGAAGTTCATCTGTCTATTCAAAACATTCGGTAAAGCGCTGCTGTGGCAATCCCTACGGTGATCGCTGGTAGAGGCTTTTTCACTAATAGCATGACAACTGCCGTGCTTAAAAGCGCCAGTCTTGCTCCATTGTCACCGGTGACAGCCATAGGGGCTAAAATGGCGACCAAAACTGAACCTGACATTGCTTGAATGAACTGTTTCACTCGGTAGCTAATAGGGATGTATGACATCACAAAGACACCGCCTAATCGAGTTGACAGTGTAACCAAAAACATCAAACCTATGACAAGCAAGGCTCCTAAGCCAGTTGTTTCAATCATGGGATTTTTCACCTTCTTTATGGTTCATCCAGAAGAGTCCAACAGCTCCCCCTGCAATAGCTCCCACAATCACATGACTATTCTCAGGCAGAAACCAAAAGGCCAACAGAGATGCGCTGGCTGCGACTATCCAAATAACAAACATCCTTATGTTTTTTTCACCGCCTACAACCATTGCGAGCAAAAAACAGCCCATCACCATATCTAAACCGAACTGCTTGGGATCATGAATAAGATTACCGAAGTACAATCCTACCCATGTACCGAAAATCCAGAAGAGCCAAAGCGAAATTCCTCCACCGAAAAGAATACCAAAACCAGGTTTTCCTTGAGTAAAGGCCTGTAACGACATTGCCCAATTAGCGTCCGAGGCTAACAGCATGACGCCATAACGCTTGGTCGGTGAGAGATGTTGCAGCCAAGGGTAAAGTGTTGCTCCCATTAATAGGTGGCGAGCATTGATTGCAAACACAGTAATTAAAATGGTGATTAGTGATACTTTCGGTCCCCAAAGCTCCAGGGATGCAAACTGGGAAGCTCCCGCAAAGACCAAGGTGCTCATTGCCATTGATTCTGTGCTACTCAAGCCCGTTTGCTTTGCCGCTAAGCCAAAGGCGATACCAAAGGCGATAACAAAGAAGGAAAGGGGGACAAGCTGTAAAAATCCTTTCCAGATAAGATACCTGTCTAGCCGATGCAATTTACTTGGATCTATATTATTGGTGTTCAATGACATGAGTAATAGGTTTTAAGTTTGATGAGTATTGATTGGTTACTGAAAGAGTTGAATCTGTTTTACTGGACAATAGATTACCATAGGTTGCGCTACTATACCTTTCAGATGAAAGAGAGATCTTAACGCTTGTAGATCAAGACGGTATCTGACCCCAAGCTCACGCCGAACCGGCTTTTGAGATAAATCTAGCGAGTACATAAGAGTAAATGTTACTCTTGAATCAGTGGTATCTAGTACTCGAGCAATGCGCACATACCCATCGAACTCTGAACCATGCCACTGTTTAATACTGTTAACTAATGCGAGTAAACATCAATGAGTGTTAATAAAGATGTCTTAAAAGTTCTCAAGGATACCAGCAGAACTTTTTACATTCCCATTAGTCGCTTACCTAGTGGTCTTCAAGAAGCCGTTACGTCAGCTTACTTATGTATGAGAGCTATCGATGAAATTGAAGATCATCCTGATCTAGAGAACCAAGTTAAGGCAAAAATTTTACGAGATATTAGTTTGTCCTTACAAGCAGGACATCAAGATACAACACAAGAAGCAATGATTGCGGTTTTTGAATCCTATGAAAAACTTATACCTGAAGTCAGTTATCGTATCGGAGAGTGGGCTTTATTAGCACCGTCGAGCATTCGTGGCAGAATATGGGATTCAACAGCGGCAATGGCTGATAGGATGGCCTATTGGTCTGAGAAGAATTGGACAATCGAAACTCAATCTAATTTGGATCAATATACGTTTAGTGTAGCGGGTGCTGTGGGGTTGCTCTTGTCTGACTTGTGGGCGTGGTATGACAATACTCAAACAAATCGAGAAGAGGCTATCGGTTTTGGCAGGGGATTACAGGCAATAAATATTCTTCGTAACCATCGGGAGGATAAAGTTAGAGGAGTCAGTTTTTTTCCTGAAGGTTGGCAGTTAGAAGATATGCATGATTATGCTCGTTACAACCTTGCTTTAGGGTATGCATATACTAAGTCTTTACCCAAGGGTCCTGCGCAGCAGTTCTGTCAAATACCTTTGACTCTTGCTGATGCCACCTTGAAAGCATTAACCCTTGGCAAACCTAAACTTTCTCGTGATGATGTTTTAAAGTTAGTTGCCAAAGTCAGTCGTTAAATTGAACCTTTCCCATTTAACGACGTGGAGTGATTTTGTTCAATACATCTAATAAAGATATCAATCGTCGTTCTGCTGTTCTTTCTTCTAATATAGCTTGCATCACTTCGCTATCTAGCTGTATGAATTGAAATAGTTCATAACTCAGTTGCTCAGGTGTTTTCGTTTGCCATTCAGGCGAGGCAAGCAATTGACTTAATTCCGGTACTTGGGCAGCTAAGGCTTGCAGTCTGTGCAATACCTTGCTCTTTGCTATGTCAGCCTTTTCGATCAATTCTGGTGACGGTGTAATATCATCATATCGGTTGGCGTTATAAATGAAAAAAGGCAGCGTCTGCAGTTGCTCAAAAAGTTGAAAACGCTGGTTAAGATTAATTTCGATCAGCAATCTACCATCTCGGAATGTTTCAATAATATCTACTTGACCTGCAGTAAGAATAGGCACTGGTTTATAAGTAGCTTGATTGGAGTTCAATGCCTCTGCAACAGTTTGACCAGTCTTAGCCTGTTGCAGCACTTTTTCAACATGGCAAACGCCTAGTGGTAATCTTTGGTTTACACAATAATCTACCATCTGCCGATAACGGGGCTCAAATACGTGTAATGGCATGGAGTTACCAGGAAACGCTACGCAGTTGGGGATAGGGAAAACTGCTATTTTTTCCAT
>REDB01000044.1 GCA_007693685.1 Oceanospirillales bacterium | reverse complement strand
TGTGGAAGAAGCGATGGCTATCGAGGGAATCGCCATTGTTGCAGCCGTGTGCAGTAAAGAATATGCACGCCTTATGAATCGGTTACTGGCTCAGCGTAATGGTTTACTGGTACAACTGGTTACCGAAACCGACTCAGAACACTGCTCACACCTGCTACAGCCTGATCATATGCTCAGGTTTGTGACGGAAAGAACCCGTACTATTAACACCACTGCAGTGGGGGGCAATGCGACCTTGTTGGAGTTGGGGAGTACGGAGCTTTAAGAGATCGGCTAAATAAAAGATCGAGGTCAGGGTAACATCTCTCTGACCCCGTTTTTAGATGTTAGTCTGAATTACCAAGCAACACTTTGGGTATCAATGCTGAAGATCTAGGTAATAACCCGACTTTTAAACCCAAGGGTTTGTAGACTTTGCTCATGACACTTAAGGTTAACTGAGCTCGATCTAGCTCGATATCTGACAAGGTACGTCGACTGATACCCACCAAGCTTGCATATTGTTCTTGCGTCAATCCCAATATGTCCTTTCTTAAATGGCGTAGCAAAGCACCTTCTGTCATTTCCCCCTGATAAAGCTGTTTAAGAGCATTTATCAAGGCAGCTTCGCGATCTTTAACGGGTGAAGGATTCATATCAACCCCCATCGTTGCAGGCGGCGTTCAATGGTCATCATTCCCATTGCTGGCATAAAGAGTATTTCGCTAGAAACACCCCTGCCCTCTAACCTTTCTTTTAACCCAACTAATTTAGCAGATAGATTTCTCAGATCATGCATCCAGAGTTCTTGATCGCCAAACTCAGCTAACTCGTTAACAATAGCTTGCCAATCTAACTCTCCACCTTGCTCAAAAGGCGCACCCCACTTCATTGTTCTTATGATACCTTCTGGATCAGCCTTCATTGGAGCAAAGTCATAAACAGGTGCTAGAGCAATACCGGTTTCTTTTTTAATAAATGAGATATTTCGGCCATTATTATCTGAGTTACCAAAAATCAAATTTAGCAAGTCACGCTGAAGCCATTCACTGATAAAGTTCTGCTGATTAAATTGAATGAAACCATCAGTTACCTGCTGCTGTTTAGAGAGCTTTGCGACAAGCTGCTTGATCACATCGAAATGATTCAAAAAACTTCCAGCCTCTTTTTCAAGGAGAGAATAAACCGACTCCAAACCACATCGTTCTAATTGATTCTTTTGAACATTGACATCAAATCTTGGTAACCATAAAGAAGGATAACGGCTACCTTCAATCAACCGCATACCCTCAATACTGATCGTATCTATGCCCAACTCTGTTAACTCATGATAAAAGTGATATTCTGACCTCAAAATATCACAATCAGTTGAAGTCATTTTTCCACGTGGAAACTTCACAAGATAATAAGCATCTCTGTTTGATGGTTCATCCTGCCAAGTATCTATCCAAACCTGATCATCACCTGAGCATCTAAGAAGAAGTTTTGGTGCCTCACCGCCTGCACCTGTGGCCCCACCGCTAGCCGCGCCCATTTCAAGAGCATAATCTAAAAAATCAACTTGCCTCTCAATTACATCTTCAATATCAAAGCGTTTTCGTTTAAGGGCAGGGTAGTCATCTTTTGATGGCAAAGAGTTGCTGATACGAAGATTACCAACCGGAGCAATTGTGCATTTTTCCAGTAGCAAACTATCTTGAGCTGCTTGCGGCATATGACTGATGCCTAGCCGATTTAACCAGAAACGACGACTAGCGCCCGATGGAACAATATCTTCCAAAAAGCCAAACCAACGATCTGATGTATGATGAACCATCAACTCAATAGGCAAATTCAAACTACATGCATAACAATCATCTCTGAACATCCAATCCAGCGCATAATCTTGTTGATAGATCAAACGGACAGCACCAAAACGCCCCTTTTCAGGATTGAGCAGTTGCAAGGTTGCAGCCTGATGCCATTTTTCCGAATGAAAGATTTCGATGTGTAGTTCCATACTCAAACCAAATGAGAAAATATATTCTCAAAATATAGCAAACAAACTAGAAAATGTGCAATTTTATTCTCATGAATGAGATCAGAGAAATGTCTCTTCTGTTTAGGCAGGAAATTATTTTGATTTTGTCATACTAAAAAGCATCTTTTCTCAAGCCTGCTATACTTCTCTGAAAGAATAAATATTCGCAGGAGGAAACATGAAACTAGATGCACCTAGCCTATTCGCACTAACAACTCTTTGCTGCCTAGTTTTTCCAATCCATGCCAATACATTGGAAGGTGAGTTAGATGGTGAAACTCGTCAATGGCACATCTTAGAAAGAGGCGGCAACTCAACTGCCTATTACTCCAGCTTTGGTGCTGGCATGCAAACCATGACGATACAAGGACATGCAGAAAACCGCTACGCCATGCAGGGAACTTTGTCGATTAATCTCACGGTCATGAACGGAAACCTTTTAGGTGATCCAGAAGTCTCTTACTTTCCCGAATCTCGCATGTTTCCTTCTTACAGCAGCGAAGATGGCAGTGCATCACTGCACAACTTTAGCCTGCAGCAACAGGGTGATAACTTTCATGTCAGCGGCGAAGTTCGCGGCGATCTCTTTCGAATGGAAGGGATAGGCCAAGATACTAACTATGATGATACCGTTTCGATCAATGTGCGTTTTGATGCAGAGTTGAGAGAAGAGAAGTAAGATGAATAATCGCAGCAGATTCAAAGTATGAAGAGCCTACTCAACGAGTTTCTTTTTATGTAAGTATTCCTTAATTTGGTTAAATGTTGATATAACGTACTCTGACTCGGCAATAACTAAATTCAGCCGCTCAAGCCTTTCAGCGGTTTCCTCTGGGTAATGATGAGCAAATTTATTTCTTAATAAGGTCGCTGTTCCGAAAAGTTCAGCAGAGTTAATTGCTCCCAACTTTTCCATCAACAGAGCTTTATCACGATTAGATTTATCTGAGATATCCTCTTGCTCTACTAAAGCAATACCGCGAAAAATATGATCTTGAATCATTGCGACTGACTGCGAATAACGCAAAATTAAAGCATCAATCGACTCTTCTTGCTCATCATTTAATGCTGAAATTGTGGTGAGTGTTAGCGGAAATAGATCAGTTACTTTATTTAAAGAGTACTGAAGCTTCAGAACTCTCTGCTCACAAGCCAATAAGTTGGATCTAAGCAACTTCCTAGCATTTGAATTCATAAATGAACACCTTGCTTAGCAATATCATGAATAGGCTGATCGGGTTCATCCGCGCTCTTAACCAGCAAGTCAATCTTAGTATCACACTGCGATCGCATGCGGTATTCCAGAAGTAATCGGTGCTTTAACGTCAACTTTTTCTTGGTTTCAAAAAAAATATCGATATCACCGCCTCGCTTTTTGATATCTGTGCGCGAGCCAAAAACATAGATTTCACCATCAGGATCCGCCTCATGCAGAACAGAGACTATTACGTCTTTTTCCTCTTGGCTTAACCTAATTTTATTGTTCATTACATATCCTCTTTTTACTTGCAGAGTTAACACCTAAGGATCAGAAGGCGCTCAAGTTATCCCAAGCAATCCCGCCCCAAATAAGCAACACCAGCACGAGGGCTAGGAATACAGCTGCTGATCCTAAATCTTTTGCCTTACCCGCTAGCACATGAAATTCAGTACCAGCTCTGTCTACAACAGCCTCCACAGCAGAGTTTACTAACTCAATTAATACGACAAACCACTGCTGTCCCGTTAACTTTCATATCAGCTGAATCTGAAGATCGCTTGCTAAATTTTGGGATCTTGATTCACGCCTGAGCAGTGCCATTAAGTCA
>REDB01000165.1 GCA_007693685.1 Oceanospirillales bacterium | reverse complement strand
TTCATGAGTTCTTGTACTTCCGGCTCTACTAGAGTCGGTGAATACATAATCACAACAGGCTCTGGTAAGGGTAAGGGTTCCGATGGATAAACTTCCGGCATTACCTCAGGATCAAAGGATTGCCAGCCTTCGCGGCGCTCAAATACATCTCTTCCATGAAAGCGCCCTCCGGTATAATCATCCGGTATCACCACATTGTACTGAATTGGATCAGCCGTCAGTGAAAAAGCGATTGAGGTGAACAGAAGACACCCAGCAGGCGCCCATTTCATCAGTTAAAACTCCATCGGATAGATTGACTCAGCATAAAGCGCTAACTCTTCCAAAATATGCTGCTCAGTGGGACTTAACTCTTTTTCAGTGGCTATACGATTAAGCTCATCGAACATCTGTGTAATAGTTAAGCATCCATCATTGTCAGGGCCAAGAAGCTGTCGACTACGATACTCTTCCCATTGTTGCTGCTCTTCTTCTGTTAGTACATAACTGAAATTTCGTGCTTTATATCTCAGCAGCAGTTCTGGTAAACGTGGATCTTGAAACGGTGGGTTAAGACCTTGTAAAAGCTCAGGAGGTGTTTGTCGTACCTCTTCCATCAAATGCCGATCCGAATCACTGAAGAAGCCACCACTGTATAGCATGTGGTCAGGATTTTTATCCATCGGCAAATCATTTTCAGCATAGAGAGTGTTTAATTTTGGCAGCCAACTATCGCGTGTTTGGCGCAAGCTAGCTAAATGCACTCGACACTGATCGCCAACAATTTTCCAGCGTTTTGTTTCGCCGGGACTCAACATTTTTGCTGGTGCTAATACAGGACAACGATTGATATGCACCAGTTTTAAAGGCACTTTGGGTGCATCTTTAGGTAACTCTTTATGATGGGTGTATAGCAGTGTTTTGATCTCTTCTACAGACAAATCCATTAAAGGTGCAGGATCATGTCGAAGATCCCATACAATGACTGCATTTCGATTTACGGGATGTTCTGCAATGGGAGCAGCAACAGCCATATTGCCCAATTCTGCCGGATAACGAGAGGAAATATGCAAAACAGGTTTCATGGTTTGCGTATCCAGCATCTCTCTAACTGCCTGCTTCCCTCTATTTTTAAATACATAATTGAAAAGACTGGGCTGCTTTTCCTTGATCATTTTGGCAAGCGCAATCGTCGCCCACACATCCGATAAAGCATCATGGGCTTGATCATGGGATAAGCCATTGGCTTTGGTTAAGTCTTCTAACCTTAAACTCGGTGCTCCGGTATCATAATTGGGCCATTTAATACCTTTTGGGCGAAGGGTTCTAGTCAAGCGAACCATGTCGATAATATCCCATCTGGAGCACCCATTTTGCCATTCCCGAGCATAAGGATCATGGAAATTACGATAGAGAGTGTATCGGGTAATTTCATCATCAAAACGTAAACTGTTGTAACCTACTGCACAGGTCCCTGGTTTTGATAGTTCAGCATGTATTCGCTGAATAAACTCTGCTTCACAGACGCCTTCTTGCAAGGCTTTTTGCGGAGTAATACCGGTAATAAGACTTGCCATGGGGTTGGGAAGAAAATCATCCGCAGGAGCACAATATAGCACTAAAGGCTCGCCGATTACGTTGAAGTTCATATCTGTTCGAACACCGGCAAACTGCATAGGACGATCCCTTTTTGGGTCCGTACCGGATGTTTCGTAGTCATGCCAATAGAAAGTAGGTTCTTGGGTCATGCAAAACTCTCGTGCTAAAGTCGATTATCCTTATCGTTTATATGGCTTAGCAGCCATGCTATGCTGAAGACTATCAGACATTCAATTTTGTATCACCCTATAGGTACCACCCTATGTTGCAGGATCAATCAAGTACCGATCAACTTTGTCCTTGTCAGTCAGGAAAACCCTTCAACTTTTGTTGTGGCCCAGCGATTAATGGTAGTCGCCCGGCGAAGACTGCCGAGGCGCTGATGCGTTCACGCTACAGTGCTTTTTCAGTGGGCGCTATCGATTATTTAGTCGATTCTACTGCCCCAGAAAATCGTCGTGAAGAAGATCACGAGCTATTAATGGAGCAAACGCAAATCACTAACTGGATTGAATTGAAAATTCTATCTACCAAAGATGGTTTAGCTAGTGATAGCACTGGAGAAGTGACCTTTGAAGCCAGTTTTGAAAGCCCTGAGGGTGATGGCCTTTTACGAGAAACTTCACGCTTTCGTAAAGATGATGACCGCTGGTTTTATGTCGATGGCGATTTAGAGTTAATTGCTAAATAGACTGATCTAAAGTCCATTTTTGACTCTCGCGCTTAACATTTAAGTTATACGCATCCCCGCCGATAGCTACTTCAGATAAGAGCCCCTGAAGTAACTATAGGGATCGGTCATGCGTATCGAATCATCACAACTCCAGTTAAATAGTACCTATCAAGCCACAACGCGCTACAGTCGCGATGAGCAACTGGATATTCGCATGCCGGGTCGCAACGGGCAGATGACCGAGACGCAATTTCGTCATCAACACATCAGTGAAAGCAATAGCTTAGTAACCTACGAGTCTATTCGAAAACAAGCGGGTGACAATCAGCTAAGTGGCAAGGCTGACAATCTAGGCAAAAAAGTCGAGGCTTACAACAATGCCTTGCAAAATAGTCTGAATGAAACTCAACCGGCTAAAGTAGCTTCTTCAACGTCTAGCATTGATTCAGAAGAGGATAGTGATTTTTTAGAGCTTTCTCCTGAAGACAGGATGCGTATCACTCTTATAAAAACACTACTCTATAGCCTGACTGGGAAAGAGATCGAATTCAGCATTATGGATTTGAGAATACCTAAAGCTTCTAATACTTCAAGCAATATACCCATTGAAGGCCAAGCCTCACCTAGCACTCCGTCAAACCATCAAGCAATGCCAATAACTCCCAATGAAAGAGCAAGTCTTGAATATCAAGTTAGCGAAACTTTTTATCAGCAAGAAACCAGTCAATTCAAAGCTCAAGGGATTATTAAAACCAGTGATGGTCGAGATATTCAAATAGATATAAACCTCAACATGAGCAGAGAACTACTGCAAGAAAGAGAGTTCTCATTACGCTTAGGTGCAGCACTTAAAGATCCATTAGTGATCAGTTTTGATGGGCGTGCAGCTGAGTTAAGTCAGCAGCGTTTTGAATTCGATTTAACCATAGATGGCAATAAAGAGTGGATTCCTACTCTTGGTCAGCACTCTGCTTTTCTTGCTTTAGATAGAAACGGTGACGGTAAAATCAACGATGGCAGTGAGCTTTTTGGCGCAAGAACGGGTGATGGTTTTAAAGAATTAGCTCAGTATGACGATGATGGAAATGGTTGGATTGATGAAAATGATTTCATCTTCGATCATTTGAAGCTTTGGTTCAAACCCGGAACAGGTGGTAGCCAACAACTGATCAGTTTGAGAGATGCCGGTATTGGTGCCATTTATTTAGGTAACGCTGACACACCCTTCACTCTCAATAATTCTCTGGGTGATGAACGACTTGGAGTGATCCGTTCGACTGGGATTTACGTTTCAGATCAGGGTAAGGCAGGACTTATCCAGCATGTCGATCTGAGCATCTAAACCACTATATTTCGATTCATTTCCTTTCAGGTCTTTTATTGCAGTACCTGCCACCGTTAGAATAAGCTCCCTCCATTGGAGGTTGACCATTTTAAAGGATTGCCGAATGTAGGTTCGGTTACGGTGACTGATGTTTGTAAACCTGTTCATTTCTAGATGGCGTCATCCAAATGCGGAAATCCGCATCAACGCAGTAACGAAACTTAACCCAAGCAAACCGTCAGATGCTGAAAAGCTTTGGCAACTTGCCATGCATGATCCTGATCAGGATGTACGTGTTGCTGCTATTTTGTGCCTTGATGATAAATCCAAGCTATTTGAACTGATTACAAATTCTGAAGATGATGTTGTGATCAATGCCGTTTCGAGTCGCATTGATCAACTTTATGACACACAATCTTTATCGCTGAATCAGCTTGAAGAGTTGGATACACCAGCCATTACACGTTTGCTTTGTGCTAGCACCAACGCAACAATTCATGATCATTTCGTCATGGCAGTTAAAGCTCAGTCTCAGTTAGCGCAGTTAGCGATGCATGCAGCCCTAGCCTCAACACGACAAATAGCTGCCAAGCAATTAGATGAAGAACCCCTGATTTCTAAAGTATACATCTATGCAAAAATTCATGATAAAGCTGTTTATCGAATTATTCGTGATCAGCAAAAGCTCAAACAGCAGCAGTTAATAGAGCAACAAGAGGCGCTATGCCATTGTGATGAACTTATTCAACAGCTTAATGATTTGGTAAAAGCTCAAGATGATCGCCATATTAAAATTAGGTTTGAGTATCTAATTCAACAATGGCAATCACACGGAAGGTTAGCGACTGACGCTCAAAAATCCACTTTTAGTCAGCTGCAACAACAAATTGAGCAACAACTAAAAGACCTTCAAGCCAAAACAGTAGCTGAAGCAGAAAAACGAGCGCAACAACAGCAGTTAAGCGAAGACATTCACGCGATCAAAGAATCCATTAGCCACCTTATCAATAGTCATTCCAGCGTAACTCCAGAGCATCTTGAACAGCACCACAAGCAACTAGCATTGATCACCCAACAATCTCTATCCTCATCGCAACAGCAGGCATGTGATCAACTTAGTCAAATACTTAATTGCCTTACAACTATCCTTGAGCGTGCTGATGCTTTCAGGCTATTGGATGAAGTGATAGAAAAAACAGTTTCTATTGAACAGCTTGATTCAGGAATTGAACAAGCCAAATTACTTTGTCAGGTTTTTGAAAATTGGCCAAGTGAGTTTACACCGCATCCACTGTCAATGTTGCTGAATGAACGTATTAAAACTTTGCAACATGAACGCCAGCGTTTGAGAGAGCAACTGAAAGCAGTTGCAGAAAAAGAGCAACAGCAACAACAAAGCGTGCTTAAAGAAAAAGAGTTACTTTGTGTAGCAATGGAAGCGCTAATTGATCTTGACATACCCGCTAACGAAAAAGCCCAGCATATACGTGCATTACAGCAACAATGGAAAGACCTTGATCAAAAAGTTTCCGTATCTGTTAAATCCTTATGGGACAGGTTTCATAAAGCCTCTAAACAGGCTTATGCTCCTTGTGAACAGCATTTCCGTGAACAAAGTCGCATACGTGCATGGAACCTTTCACAACGAGAGCAAATCTGCCAGTTGATTGAAAGCTATTATGAATCCCTAGACTGGTCTAATCCTGACTGGTCAGCTATTGAAATGATTCTGAAGAAAGCAAAAACAGAATGGCGAGAGTTTTCTCCTGTTGATCGAGCTCCAGGAAAGCCGCTACAAGAACGCTTTAATGCCTTGATAGAGCGTGCCGATAATGCGTTGAATGGTTATCGTCAAGAATGCGCTAACGCCAAGCAAGCGATTGTTGAGGAAGCCTCAAAGCTTGCTGCTTCTGAGGAATCGGAATTTGCTGCTGCCACTCATCGATTTAAAGAACTGCAATCTGAATGGAAACAGATAGATTCTGCAGAGCATAAACGCGAGCGCCAACTCTGGAAGGCTTTCAGAGAGCAAGGCGATCTACTTTTCTCTCGCTTACGAGCACATCAACAACATCAACGCTCACAGGAAGAGTTAGCAGCCAGATTGCTCTGCGTCAGGCTGGAAATTTTGTTAAATCAACCGAGTCCCGAATCTGATCAATATCTGCGTATGGAATATCAGATGGAGCGCTTAGAAGAAGCGCTAGAGACGCCCTCCGCTGAAGAGCAAAGTATTGAGCTAACTAACTTAGTCAATCAGTGGCAAGAAGAAGGCTATGGTGAACACTATCCAGATTTAGATGAGCGTTTTCATCAACTGTTGGATCAACATTGATTTATTAGAGACATAAGCGTTTTCACATATAGCTTCTATTTTTTAAATCTTATACTTACGAAAAAGCCCTTACAGTGAAGGGCTTTTTTGTTAACAGAGCTAATTTTAGCTCATGTGTAGACCACCATTAATGGATAGATCCGAACCGGTAATATAACCAGAGTGCTCATCAGCCAAGAAGGCTATAGCACGACCAATTTCGTCTGGAGTACCAAAACGACCAACAGGAATGGTAGAGCAAATTTTAGCCTGTATATCTTCAGAGATCTTAGCAACCATCGGTGTCATGATATAACCCGGAGATAGCGTATTTACAGTAACACCTTTAGCTGCGACTTCTTGAGCCAATGCCTTAGTAAAACCGTGGATACCGGCTTTTGCAGCAGAATAGTTACACTGACCAAACTGACCTTTTTGCGCGTTAACGGAAGAGATATTGATGATTCGCCCAAAACCTTTTTCAAGCATAGGGTTAATCACCAAGCGCGTCATGTGGAACATACTATCTAGGTTTGCAGATAGCACTTCATTCCACTGTTCCCACGTCATTTTTTTGAACATACCGTCACGAGTAATACCGGCATTGTTAACCAATACATCAACCGTGCCGCCAGTCAGCTCTTCAACGGTTTTAATACATGCTGCACAGGATTCTGAGTTAGTCACATCACCATAGGCCACATCAATTTCATAACCATCACGGCGCTGTTCTTCTTGCCACTCTTTTGCTTTTTCGTGATTACCACCACTGTTATAGCCCGCTACAACACGAAAACCCGCATCAGCCAATGATCTGCAGATCGCTGCACCAAGACCACCAGTACCACCTGTTACCAAAGCTACGCGTTTTGTCATAATTTACATCCCATTTCTTATGTTTAGATTTATTATTAATCACTGCAATTTTGCCCTAAATATGTGACACCTAAGTGATATCTTCATAAAGACAAAAGCAAATGATGAATCTGTTCCATCACTCACATTAATCATAGCCCTTGAATTCACTTGGGACTAGTCTTCTTACACTAAATGATCAGTAATTATTTCACGCTAGACAAAAGTCTAATTTTATGAAGCTTTGATTGACTCACTCTACGTGAATCCCTAATCTTGACTCTACAAAAAGGTAAATTGGTAATACCAATTTACCTTTTACGGAAAATAAGATTATCTAAAAGAGAACGCTTATGCACTCAACTCTTCTTCCTTTGCTAGCCTTTGCCCCATTGGTTCTAGCAGCGATTTTACTCGTTGGCCTAAACTGGCCCGCTAAACGCGCCATGCCTGTTGTCTTTGTGGTGACTGCGATCATTGCACTCACTGCATGGGAAATGACGTTCAATCGAGTCTTAGCCTCAACTCTTCAGGGACTTATCTTAACCGGTTCTATCCTGTGGATTATTTTTGGCGCCATATTGTTACTCAATACGCTTAAACATTCAGGAGCAATCACCGCTATTCGTGGTGGCTTCTCCAATATCAGTCCAGATCGCCGTGTTCAGGTGATTATTGTGGCATGGCTTTTCGGCTGTTTCATTGAAGGTGCCTCTGGTTTTGGAACACCTGCTGCAGTAGCGGCGCCCTTATTAGTGGCACTTGGCTTCCCAGCCTTAGGTGCTGTTATGGTTGGTATGATGATTCAATCAACACCGGTTTCATTCGGTGCAGTAGGAACGCCCATTGTTGTCGGTGTAACTGGCGGCCTTGATCGCGCCGGAATTACTGAGACACTCATCGCCAACGGTTCAGACTGGGACACCTTTTATCGACTCATTACCTCTGAAGTCGCCATTACACATGCCATCATCGGTGTATTAATGCCGTTATTTATGGTGATGATGCTAACCCGTTTCTTTGGTAAAAATCGTTCTTGGAAAGAAGGTCTGGCCGTTGCTCCGTTTGCATTGTTCGCGGGTCTAGCCTTTGTTATTCCTTACGCTGCCGCAGGTGTCTTCTTAGGTCCTGAATTTCCATCCATGATCGGTGCATTAGTTGGCTTAATGATTGTCGTTCCCGCCGCTAAAGCAGGCTTTTTACTACCGAAAACACAATGGGATTTTGCTGAAGCAAAAGACTGGCCTGTTGAGTGGATGGGTAATATTGAAATCAAGCTCGACACACTCACAGCTAAAGCTCCGATGTCGATGATGCTTGCATGGATTCCTTACCTTCTACTAGCTGCCTTGTTAGTGCTGTCACGTATGCATGATGGCGTTAAAGAGTTCTTTACTCAAAACCTAGTGTTAGGCTGGAGTAATATCTTAGGCGAAACGGGTGTGTCAGGTAGCATTCAGTTCCTGTACTTGCCGGGTGGAATTATGGTCCTAGTGGTTTTAGCGACCTTCCTACTCCACCGCATGAAGTTCGGAGAACTGAAAGCGGCGATTGGTGAGTCTTCTAAGACGCTAATAGGTGCTGGATTTGTATTGTTATTCACCATCCCAATGGTGCGTATCTTAATCAATTCGGGTGTTAATATGGCTGACCTTCCCTCTATGCCTCGTGCTATGGCAGAGTTAGTCGCTGGTAGCGTAGGCGATGTTTATCCCTTCTTTGCGGCTACAGTGGGCGGTCTTGGTGCCTTCATCGCTGGATCGAATACAGTATCTAACTTAATGATGGCTCAGTTCCAATTTGACACTGCACAGTTAATTGGCGTGTCCAGTGCTATGTTAATTGCAGCTCAAGCCGTGGGTGCCGCTGCTGGTAACATGATCGCCATTCACAATATCGTCGCAGCATCTGCAACGGTAGGACTATTGGGTCGAGAAGGTCAAACTATCCGTATGACCATCATTCCAACGATCTATTACCTAGTGATGGCAGGCTTTATCACGCTCTTTGCAATTCATGTTATCGGGGTTACTGATCCTTTGATGCAATAACATTGGTATAGCTATTAAAAAGATCTACAAATGCCGCAGTCACAGCCATGTCACTGCGGCATTTTCATTTAAGCACCCATCAACTGGGTAAGGTTTCTTCGCATCCACACCCAAGCAATGATGGCGGTGAGTACATTGGCAAGCACCAAAGCGGTAAACAGCCCTTCCAGACCGAAAAGATGATTACCTAGCCAACCCAAAGGCAGATACATTAAAAATAGCCGTATCAAGCTCACCTTAAGAGCAGACATAGGCTGATGTAACGCATTAAAGGATGACGCACTTAAAAAAGTCGTCGCTTGAAAAGCAAACCCTAGCGGTACAATCATAATCCAGATCTGTATCCATCGAATGACTTCAGGATCATCACTAAAGAACGCGGCGACCTGTGCAGAAACAGACAACAACAAAAGGTAAATTAATAGCTGCCAAGCGATAGCAAAACGTATCACCATTGCATAAGCTTTTTTTACTCGCTCCATCTGTGCCGCACCAAAATTTTGACTTATAAAAGGCGGCAAACTCATCGACAGCGCCAAACAGACCAACAAAGCTAAAGATTCTATTCGATTCCCTACCCCAAAGGCTGCAACTGCTTCTGCACCGTGGCGCGCCACAATCGCCGTAAGTACTCCATTGGCAATCGGAGTGGTAATGTTAGATAGGGCGGCGGGCAGACTAATCGCGAAGAGTTCACGCCAATAACCCAATACCTTTAATATACCGGGTAAACGATACGTGAGTAAGCGACGGCGTCGATGAATCAGGAACACAGCTATTAGGGTCGTAGAACCCCATGCAATCACACTTGCTATCGCAGCACCTTGAATACCCAACGCAGGAAAAGGACCGATACCAAAGATAAGCAATGGATCGAGAATCAAATTGAGTAACGATGCCAAGAGCATAATCATTGCAGAACCACGAACATCTCCCGTCGCTCTTAGAATGCTATTGCAAACCATGTTCATTACCATGAACACAGATCCTGCAAACCAAATTTGCATATAAGCGGTTATCAGTGGCATCAGTGCTTCATCTGCACCTAACAGCGAAAAAATTGGCTTGATCGAGTATTGACCGCCGATACCCACTAGCATCAGTAAAAGAAACGTAACCAGCAGGATAGAGGATGCCAGTTGAGCAGCTGAGTCAACATTTCCCTCCCCTATTCGACGCGCTAAGGTAGCCGATGTACCAATCCCCAAACCAATCGCTAAACTAACCACTGCAAAAGAAACTGGAAAGGTAAACGCAAGAGCAGCCATGGGTAACGTGCCTAACTTCCCGACAAACCAAATATCAGCAAGGTTAAACAGCATGATACTGACGATGCCAAACATCATCGGTACAGTCATCTGCACTAACACCGAGCGTATGGGTCCTTGCAGCAAATCTGGATTGCGATTCATTAAACGATGGCAACTCTTCGGGAGGAAAAGATCTATTTTATCATTTAAACCGGTGACATGCAGTTTGTCCTAAGTCCTGAAAGTGCTAGGCTAGTGATCCCAATTTTAGAGAGCGCAAGCATGAGAACCATTGGACTGACTGGCGGTATCGGTAGTGGAAAATCCGCTGCAAGTCATCTTTTCGAAAAGCTGGGTGTCCCCGTTATCGATGCAGATCAAGTTGCCAGAGATGTTGTAGAACCGGGTCAACCCGCATTAGCTATCATTCGCGAACATTTTGGTCCTGATGTGATTACCACGGAGGGAGCACTTAACCGACGCTGGTTAAGACAAACCGTATTTGATCATCCAGCAGAGCGCCAATGGCTTGAATCCCTGTTACATCCTTTAATCAGACAAAACATTCTCGACTGGTTAGCTCAACAACAGCAACATCACTACGTACTTTTGACGTCTCCTTTGTTGCTTGAAACTGATCAACATCAGCTGGTCGATGCGATTATTGTGGTGGATGTACCCGAAGCGTTGCAGCTTCAACGTACCTGTCAACGCGACGATATAACCCCAGAAGCTGCACAAAAAATAATCAACTCTCAGATAAAACGTGCAGATCGGCTGGAAAGAGCGGACTTTATTCTGGATAATAGCTTAGATTTATATCAGCTTGAGCAGCAGGTTTTTGCACTTGATCAACAGCTCAAGCTCACAGCAGGAAACCTAAGCAAGAAGCCGTTGGAGTCTTATGACAAAACGTGAAATACCCTGCCCTCAGTGTGGCAAACCTTCACTCTTTGCACCGGAAAACCGGTCTCGCCCCTTTTGTAGCGAGCGCTGCCGTTTGATTGACTTAGGGGAATGGGCAAGTGAAGGCTATCAAATACCTGTCGAAGCTGAAATTGATGATTTTTCTTCAGCAGATATGGATATGCCATCACCCACACGCCACTGAATTTCACTCACAAGGAAAACTAGGATGTTAAGTAAAGTTGTTATACCCGTTGCAGGATTAGGCACTCGGGTTCTTCCCGCGAGCAAAGCAATTCCAAAAGAGATGCTTACTGTTGTTGATAAGCCCGTGATTCAACATGTCGTTGAAGAAGCGATCGCAGCGGGTTTTCGTCAAATCATTTTGGTAACGCGTAGTGGTAAACAAGCCATTGAGGATCACTTCGACCATCATTATGAACTGGAAGCTGAACTTGCACGAAAAGGTAAAACAGCTCTGCTTGAAAGCATTCGCGATGTACTACCTGCCGATGCAGAAGTGATTAGCGTGCGTCAGCCCAAGGCACTTGGCTTAGGTCATGCAGTGCTCTGTGCAGCGCCAGTGGTGGGTGATGATGATTTTGCGGTGATGTTACCGGACATGTTGATCGACAATCATAATTCAAGTCGTGATATGAGCAATATGGTTGAGGCATTTAATGCATCAGGCTTAGGTCAAATAATGGTCGAAGGCGTGCCTGAAGATCAAGTTCAGCGTTACGGTATCGTTGATTGCAAAGGCGTTGCCGTTAATCCGGGCGAAAGTGCTGATATTGCTGGCATGGTTGAAAAACCCAACCCCAAAGATGCCCCTTCCAATCTCGCTATCGTTGGCCGTTATATTTTGCCTGCCAGCGTAATGACACTGCTAAAGAACACACCACCGGGTGCAGGGGACGAGATTCAACTCACAGATGCCTTACAAACCCTGCTATCTGAAACAGGACTACAAGCCTACTCTATGGCAGGAAAGCTGTATGACTGTGGTAATAAAGCAGGGCTGTTGCAGGCCAATGTTGCCTTTGGTCTTCAACATCCAGAAACCGCTGATGAGTTGCGTGCTTTTTTGAAGACTCTTTATTAAAGATCCTTTTATTCAAAACCTTTTTTTAAGACGTTTTGAAGATCTGTAAAGAATCAAAACCATAAAAAAGACCTTGATAGCTTTACTATCAAGGTCTTTTTTATTGCAAGAGGAGTTAGTAATTAAGCGCTTTTAGCGATAATCTCTTTCCACTTAGCAGGACCTGTATTGTGAACCGATTCGCCATTCACATCAACAGCAACCGTTACTGGCATATCTTTAACTTCAAACTCGTAGATCGCTTCCATTCCCAGTTCGGGGAAAGCCAGTACTTTAGCACCGACGATCGCTTTAGACACTAGGTAAGCAGCGCCACCCACAGCCATTAAGTAAACCGCTTTACTGTCTTTTATCGCTTCAATAGCGATAGGACCGCGCTCCGATTTACCGATCATACCTAGCAAACCTGTGGTTTCCAGAATTTGACGAGTGAACTTATCCATACGTGTAGAGGTTGTTGGACCCGCAGGACCGACGACTTCATCGCGGACAGGATCGACTGGACCTACGTAGTAGATAAAGCGGCCTTTTAGATCAACAGGTAAGGTTTCACCATTGTTCAGCATCTCGATCATTTTCTTGTGAGCTGCGTCGCGTCCAGTCAACATTTTGCCATTAAGTAGAACGGTTTCACCCACTTTCCACTCTGCAACTTCTTCTGGCGTGATTTCATCCAAGTTCACACGGCGAGTATTGCTACCCACTTCAAAAGTGACTTCTGGCCAATCTTCAAGACTTGGTGGTGTTAATACTGCTGGACCATTACCATCAAGGGTAAAGTGAGCGTGACGCGTTGCTGCACAGTTAGGGATCATACACACAGGCAAAGACGCTGCATGAGTTGGATAGTCTTTGATTTTGATATCCAGAACAGTCGTCAAACCACCCAGTCCTTGAGCACCTATACCTAACGCATTAACTTTATCCATGATCTCTAGACGTAACTCTTCAACGCGGTTTTGTGGGCCGCGTTCACGAATTTCATGAATATCGATAGGATCCATTAAGGATTCTTTAGCCATGACTGCCGCTTTCTCAGCAGTACCACCAATACCTATACCCAACATACCAGGTGGACACCAACCTGCACCCATGGTTGGAACCGTTTTCACGATCCAATCCACGATACTATCGGATGGATTTAACATCGCCATTTTAGATTTGTTTTCAGAGCCACCGCCTTTTGCAGCGACATGCACTTCAACTTCATCACCTTCAACGATTTCGTAATGAATAACCGCAGGGGTATTATCTTTGGTGTTTTGACGTTTGCCAGCAGGATCCGCAAGAATTGAAGCACGCAGAACGTTGTCAGGATTCAAATAGGCGCGACGTACACCTTCATTGACCATGTCAGTGACGCTCATTTTGGCATCCCACTGAACATTCATACCGACTTTCAAGAATACAGTCACGATGCCTGTGTCTTGGCAAATAGGACGCTTACCTTCCGCACACATGCGAGAGTTGATCAAAATTTGTGCCATTGCATCTTTGGCAGCAGGGTTTTCTTCGCGCAGATACGCCTCATGCACCCCTTTAACAAAATCGATCGGATGATAATACGAGATAAATTGCAGCGCATCGGCGATGCTGCTGATGAAATCGTCTTGGCGAATTACGCTCATGTGGACTCTCTCCGGTCAGAATTTTTTGAATTGACAGGTTACTGTGCAAGGATACAAACATGAAAACTTGATTATACCTGAAATAAACTGGGAATCGCGTCAGTTATTAGTCGTAATTAGCAGACCTTAACAGGCACTCAGGATGAAATCACAACAGGATCAAAAGACAGAAAACAGCTCCAAACCCTAATAATATTCTTGCCGTTGCAGGGGTCAAAGCCTTACGCTCTGACGCTTTTGCGTGAAGTAATCGAAAGGGCTTAGGTAGTAGTAGCAAGACAAAAAATAAAAGCCAAGCATGATTAAGATAGCCTAACATAGCTAAAGCAACACTGATCAACAAAGCGCTAAACAGTAAACCCCAATAGAGCCAAACACTAGATTGATAACCCAACCTCACCGTGAGGGTTGAGAGTCCATCATTTATATCTCTTTCATAATCACGTAACTCATTACTCAGTAACAGTAATGACACCAAACAACTGATGGGTAAAGATAACCAAACAATTGACCAGTTAAATGATGCACCCGCAGCTAAGTAACTACCAGTAATCATCAACACGCCCATTAACCAAAATACCATGACCACACCGAGTCCACGATTTTTGTAGTTAATTGGTGCAACGGTATAGCCAAGAGCGCCCAGCAAACCCACAACACTAATTAGCAATAATGATAGCCCTGTAATAGAAATAAGATAAAAACCGATTACTGCAGCAATTAGAAAACACAGCATTCCTATCTTAAAATTGAATCCTACCCTATCTCGGGAAAGCTTAAGCAAAGGATCAGCGCCAAAGAGAAGAGGTAGATCAGCATGATCATTAATTAGATTAACGCCTGCTTGAAGCAAAACACCGGCAAAAAGAATAAGACTAACCGATAAAGGATTCCAAAAACCATCAGCGTAGGCTGCTGCGATCCCTACCAAACAGGCAATGATCGCAACAGGAAAAGAGAAAGGTCTTAGTGCTTTAGAAAAGCGATATTTTTCTAGTGCAGCCGGATTAACCAAATCCAATCAGCTCCTCGCTGGAGCGTTTGGTAGATCACGCATCAGCAGTGCATAGGTCATATCGGTATTGAAATCTAACGGAATAGTCACACGATAGCCTGTACCAGGAGCCACATCCATTTGCGCACCTTTTTTATCCAGCAACTCTTCTAAACGGAAGCGTTTATTACCTGCAGGCGTCATTAACTCCATAGTATCTCCGCGCTCAAAGCGGTTTTTTACATCTACCTTCAACAAACCCTGTTCTGCATCATGCTCTACCACTTCACCAACAAACTGTTGATGCACACCGATAGAGTTTCCGGTTTCATAGTTCTGGTATTCATCATGGACATGACGGCGATAGAAGCCTTCGGTATAGCCGCGATTAGCAAGATTCTCTAGTGTATCCATCAACTCCATGTTGAAAGGCTTACCTGCCACCGCATCATCAATCGCCTGACGATAGGCTTGCGCGGTTCTGGCGACATAATAGTGTGACTTGGTGCGCCCTTCGATCTTTAACGAATCAACACCCATTGCAGCTAAGCGATGGACATGCTGAATCGCACGAAGATCTTTAGAATTCATAATATAAGTACCATGCTCATCTTCAAAAGCAGGCATATAATCATCAGGACGTGAAGCTTCTTGCAATAACACGATCTTATCAGTCGGCTTCCCTTCACCTAACATCGGATCAAAGGACTGCACAGGAACGATATCGCCTGACTCATTTTGTGTGGCTTCATGCGCATCATATTTCCAACGACAAGCGTTAGTGCAAGTGCCCTGATTAGGATCACGATGGTTAATGTAGCCAGAGAGCAAACAGCGACCAGAATAAGCAATACATAACGAACCGTGAACAAAGACTTCAATTTCCATCTCTGGGCAACGCTGACGTATCTCTTCTACTTCTTCCAGAGACAGCTCGCGTGACAGAATCACTCGTTCAATTCCTGCTTGATGCCAAAACTTCACAGTAGCCCAGTTCATCGTGTTGGCTTGAACAGATAAGTGAATAGGCAGATCTGGGAAACGTTCTTTGACCATCATGATCAAGCCTGGATCTGACATGATTAATGCATCAGGACCCATCTCAACCACGGGAACAATGTCATCCATGTAGGTTTTCAGTTTGGAGTTATGTGGCAAGATATTACTGGCAACAAAGAACTTTTTACCCAAACGATGGGCAGTCTCTATCCCTTCCGCTAGATTTTGGTAGTTAAAATCATTGTTACGTACGCGTAGACTATAACGAGGCTGTCCTGCATATACAGCATCTGCTCCATAAGCAAACGCATACTTCATGTTTTTCAATGTCCCTGCGGGGGATAAAAGCTCTGGTTGTCGCATCGTTTCTCTACTCCAAAATCAAGCGCGCCATTGTGCCGATTTTGTTTGATAATGGCAATTCAGCTGATTAATTCAACATCAGCTGAACACGATTTAGCTGCTCACGAAGCTGTAGCAAATCTCGATTGATCAGCTGGCGAGCATTGTTGATCGCACGTATATCTTCACGCAACTCTGCTAAGCCTAATTCAATCGATGCCAGATCAGAAGAACTGGCAGCGGCAACTGGGGTCTCTGTTGCTTTAGCCATATCCGCTTGAATTCGCTCTAATCGATTTGTTAGTTGACGCTCTACTGACTGAAGTTGATTACGTTGTTCTGTTAAGGTTTCTGTCAGACGCGTTAGATTTTGTGCTTGCTGCTGTTGACGATCCGTCAAGGCACTTAGATCAGTTCTAAGGCTCTGCAATGCATCACCTTGACCATCATTGCTACGAGTTGCTTTCAATTGTGAAAGCTCTGTTTGCAACTGTCGAAGCGATGCGGACAAATTCTCAATATTGGATGCCTGATCGGCTGGCTGTGGACGATCCTGTATCGATTGAATACGTGTATCCTGTGCCGTCACACTTTGCTGAAGTTGCTGCACCATCTGCTGTAACGCCTGACGATCAGTCGTTTCTTTAGCTATTGCTTCGCGTAACTGCGTTAAGTCTCTACCTAATGCCTGCTGAGCATCTGCTTGAGTGGTTTGCAACTGATCCACTTGATTTATCAGCGTGGATTCAATAACAACATCACCTTCTGAGCGACTTTGCACTAAGGATTCTAAGCGCTCCACCTGCTGCTGAGTTGAATCAAGTAGCTGTTTCTGCTCTAAAAGTAGCCAACCCAAGCCACCTAAAGCTATGACCAAAATCAGCAATACCAAGTTTAGCAGTACACCCGAGCCTTTCGGTTTTGCATTGGACGCATCTACTGTTCCCAAGCGATCATCATCAGTGATAGGTGATCGTACACTCTCTCGAATCGAGTCTGGGTTAAATCTGGGTTCCAATTTATCTTGCATGGTTTTTGACCTATTACACATCATCAAAAGGCTTTATAACAGAAAAACCCCGTTACTTGTCAGCTTACCTAAGGGCGTGCTGGCAAACAACGGGGTTCAGGTCAGTAGGTAACTGGCCGGATGATGTTAAATTACATCATTCCGCCCATGCCACCCATACCACCCATACCACCCATATCAGGCATGCCTGGCTTATCTTCTGGCATATCAGCAACCATCGCTTCGGTTGTGATCATCAAACCAGCGATAGATGCAGCCGCTTGCAATGCAGAGCGAGTGACTTTAGCTGGGTCAATAATACCCATCTCCATCATGTCGCCATACTGGTCATTTGCAGCGTTGAAGCCGAATGAACCACTGCCTTCACGGATCTTAGAGACAACAACAGAACCTTCGCCACCAGCGTTAGCAACGATCTGGCGTAAAGGTGCTTCAAGCGCACGGAAAGCCAATTCGATACCGATAGTCTGGTCGTGGTTGTCACCTTCCAGTTTGCCGATGTTATCCAGTGCACGGATCAGTGCAACACCACCGCCAGGAACAACACCTTCTTCTACCGCAGCGCGAGTTGCATGCAGAGCATCATCAACACG
>REDB01000260.1 GCA_007693685.1 Oceanospirillales bacterium | reverse complement strand
ACCTGGGTTAAGGCGCTCTATATCCTGAAACTCATCAACGACCAGTGTTAGTGGATGAGTTTTAGCGTAATCAAACAGGTATTCAAAAATATCGAGAAGGCTTTGTGGTTGGAAAAACTTTGCACCTAGCTGCACGCGGAGGATATCGGCGAACTCTTCAACTAGGGCCATCTCATTTTTACGGCTGATAAACAGGTAAAGAAACTGCCCTGATTTTTGCGCAAAGGCCTCATTCAGTAGCCGTGTTTTACCGACGCGACGTCGACCAACAACAACCGAAAGCTGACCTTTAGTGTGTTCAATGCCCGCTGTAATTGCGCGCAAATCGCTTAATTGCTTCTCGCGATTGTAGAATTTTTCCACTGATTAAACCTCGAATCCATTAACACTCAGCATTTTATAGTACAAATTCGTACAGTACAAACCTGTACAGTACGAATTTGTACTATAACGGGGTACTAGGGATTTTCCGTCCAAAAACGACAAAAAACGCTGAAGCCCTCGCCCTTCAATGTCTCCAAGAGGGTATTACTTTTCCTGAAGTCCATTCTTGTAAGCTTTTTTGGTTAAGATGTAGTCATTTCAGGCTACAGATATGGCATATAAAGAAAGAGTTCAGATATTATCTGATGCTGAACAGTCCGATTTTTACAACCCTCCAATTTTTTCGTCTCATGATCAACGGTTCTTTTTCACTCTTAACGATCAGGAGCTATCAGTAGCCAATAAACTCCGAAATCGTGGCCTGCGCTATATGTTCGTCGTGTTGCTTGGTTATTTTAAGGCTAAGCCGGTTGTGCTGAATCCTGGCTTTCACCAGATAAAGCATGACCTTAAACATGTATATCAATCGGTACTGCTAGGCCCTGGATTCAGGCCGTTCAATCTATCTCAGAAAGAAAACGAGCGGATTTACCACGAGATTTTTAATCTATGCAAGTATCAGCGCTGGAGCATTAAAAGCCATCGAACATCTTTAGTAGACTACCTAGCTGAGCAAACCAAGGCCTGGTCTGCTCCAAGAAATCTCTTCGATGCAGCTATTGAGTATTTGTCAGGTCATAAGATAGCGATCCCTGCCTACAGCACCCTTCAAAAGATTATTAGCCATGTGATTAATGAGCAACAAACGAGGCTCATTGCCCATATTAAACACGATCTGTCTCGAGATCTAACACAAGCATTGACTGATCTTGCCGCCGGTGACGGAGCGCTGACTTTGCGGCAATTACGTCAGTCATCCCGCAACTTCACAGGAACCGAGTTAGAGAAAGAACTAGCCATACATCGTTACATCCAGCACTGGATGCCGGAAGTGAATACCCTATTGAAAGCACTATCGTTATCTCAGAAAAACCAGCAACACCTTGCCAAGCGAGTAGACTATTATGGAGCCAAACTGAAGCGGCAGTCTGGAGGTCATCAACGACTGTATTTGCTGTGCTATTTACAGTCACGCTGGCAACAAGCTTTGGAACGTATTGCCGATGGTTTTGTTCATCATATCCGACAGACCAAACAAAAAGCCAAGGCCTATGCGCAGGAATCAGTTTATCAAGACTGGCAAAAAGCGGCTAAAAACGTCAGCAATGCGGCGCAAGTTCTGCACCTGTTCATTGATGATACGATTGATCAACATCAGCCTTTTGGGACAGTAAAGCGGAAGGCGCTGACGCTTCTTGCGGCGAAAGATCTCGAATCTGTTTGCTTGTTTCTAAATGAACAAAAACGTTCCGTTGACGACGCTATATGGCTTTACTATGACCAGCGAACGAGCTTAAGGGAAGGCTTGCTTCGCCAGCTGTTCCTTTGCCTGCACTTTGAAGGCAGTGAGAACACGCAACGACTTACAGCAGCACTCGGTCATGCACGGCTTGATCTCATCACACAAGGTGGTATATCACAGACAACGATAGACGGTTGGCTGCCAGCCAAGAAGCAACGCCCATTCTTGCAGTACCCGAGTGGTCTGTTTAATCCAGATCGCTATGAGTGGTACCTCTATCAACAAATCCCCGACCGTCTGAATGGCCAGCTGACCTTGCCTGAAGTGGTTAAATACCGGTCTTTGGATGCTGATTTAATCAGTTGTGAGCAATGGGGAGAAGAAAAGGTTACGTTACTGGAACAAACCCAGTTGCCAAAATTAACCACCGAGTCAAATAAACTGATCATGCGAATGGCGATGGATCTAGAGATCCGTTTGCATGATGTCAGCGACTACTTGGAACACGACGATAACCGAAACATTATCCTGAGAAACCCTAAGGGTAAGCGCCTGTGGCGATTACCGGCAGCCAGTAAAAAGCACCTAGTCAACAATCCATTCTTCCAGCAAATACCTACGACCAGTGTCGTTGATGTGCTGCGCATAGTAGACCGCGATACTGAGTTCATTGACTGCTTTGAGCATGTGCTTGGCGCACAATCTAAGAGCAGAGTCCACGAGTATGATCTGCTGGCCATCCTCGTGGGAAATGCGACCAATCAGGGCATCTATGGCATGGCTCAAATCTCCGATCGCACCTATGATCAGCTCAATACAATACAGGCGAACTACCTGCGACTGGAAACCCTGAGTGCTGCCAATGACAGCATAAACAACGCGACGGCTAAGCTTCCAATCTTCAGGCATTACAACATCCAAGAAGATGTCATCCACGCCAGCGCTGATGGTCAAAAGTTCGAAGCGCGGCGTAACACTTTCAAAACACGTTACTCATCAAAGTACTTCGGTACTCAGAAAGGTGTATCCGCCATGACCTTAATCGCCAACCATGCCGCCATTAATGCTCGGGTGATTGGGGCGAATGAACACGAGTCCCACTATATTTTTGATTTACTGATGAACAACCGTTCTGAAATTATCCCGGATGTACTCTCTACCGATACCCATGGAGTTAATCACGTTAACTTCGCTTTACTTGACCTGTTCGGGTACAGCTTTGCACCGCGTTACGCTCAGATTGGACGTGTCATCAATGAGATGTTCGATGTAAAGGAAGATAATGATCAGAGAATCCAGCTTCGCTTGAAAAAGCCCATCAACACCCAGCGAATCATGCAGCACTGGGACACTATCCAAAGAATCGCTGTTTCGCTTAAAGAACGTAAAACGACACAGTCAACGCTGGTTCGGAAATTGTCAGGCTACAAGAAGAACCACCCTTTGTTGGAGGCCTTAACGGAGTACAACAGGATGGTGAAAGCGAATTATCTCTTAAACTACATTGATGATGCCAGTCTTCGCAACTACGTCCAGCGGGCACTCAATCGCGGGGAGGCCTATCACCAATTGCGACGAGCAATAAGTAATGTTAATGGGGATCAGTTCCGGGGCAATTCAGATGAAGAAATCGAACTATGGAACGAGTGTGCCCGCCTTGTTACCAACGCCATCGTCTATTTTAACTCCAATATACTCAGTCAACTGTTGACGAGCTTCGAACATCAGAACGACAACACAAGGATACAGATCGTCAAGCAAGCTTCTCCTGTTGCTTGGTATAACATCAACCTAAAAGGGACTTACAAATTCGAAATAAGTGAAAAACTGCCAAGTTTCGAAGAACTAATGTGTTCAATCGAGGGCTATTTGCCGGTTAAGGAAAAGTAATACCCTCTTGGATGCTTTGAGGAGCGGGGGCTTCAGCGTTTTTTGTCGTTTTTGGACGGAAAATCCCTAGTACCCCAACGTGGTGCAGATGTTATTGTCAATCTAGGCGATATTCTTTATGGACCGATAGCGCCGCGTTCCACATACGATCTTTTAATGGAAAATAATTTCGTCACTATTCGTGGTAATCAAGACA
>REDB01000258.1 GCA_007693685.1 Oceanospirillales bacterium | reverse complement strand
ATGAGAAAAAGATAACTTCGATCAGAATGGGTAAATTCTGCTAACCATTGCAGGCACTCTTCAATCTGACGATCTAGCTCTGAATAAGGACACAATACAATGGCAGAAGAGATGCGGCTAATAAGGCTTTGCAACTCATATCGCTGATTGGTCTTTATTTCCATGCGGCTAGAATCCATCAGTAGTACCGTCAAGTTAGATTGTTAACTAAAAAAGTATAGCGTTTAAAATTAGTAAGAAGATCAATATTGATGATAAAAAACCAGAAAAAAGCCGTTTTTTATGCTTTGGGTGCTGTTGCCTGTTGGTCTACAGTCGCTACTGCTTTCAAACTTTCATTAAACTATTTTTCACCTGCACAACTCTTATGGGTTGCTACCTTAACCTCTGTCATCTTATTGATCACGGTTCTTGCTTACCAAAAACGCCTGAATGAGCTCCTTCCTAGTTTTAAGCAACAGCCTGGTTTTTTTCTGATTGCGGGACTGATGAATCCCACACTTTACTATTTAGTCCTCTTTCAGGCTTATGACCGCTTACCAGCCCAGCAAGCGCAAACACTTAATTATACTTGGGCGATTACACTAACGCTGCTCGCCGTTCCTTTTTTAGGACAAACCATTCGTCGTCAAGATTGGATCGCGATTGTATTGGGTTATACCGGCGCGATGGTGATTGCCACCCGAGGCGATCTGTTAAGCCTAAAATTTGATGATTCGATAGGAGTTGCTTTAGCACTATTTTCAACTTTTATCTGGGCAGGCTATTGGATATTGAATACTCGTAACCAAGTCGATCCTTTGATTTCTCTTGCGCTCACGTTCATCTTAGCTTTTCCGATGATTACTCTTGCGACAGCGATCTTTTCAGATTTTCAGATGACCCAATGGCAAGGCTGGGTAGGGGCAATTTATGTCGGTATTTTTGAAATGGGAATCGCATTCATTATGTGGCTAATGGCTATGCGCTATGCGGCTAATACTGCGCGTATCTCCAACCTGATCTTTATCTCTCCTTTCTTATCCCTAGTTTTCCTTCGTTTTTTGGTCGGTGAACAGATCTATGTTGCAACCCTTGTCGGTCTCGTCATGATCGTTATCGCGCTATTAATTCAACAATTGAAAAAATCAGCTTAATAAGTGTATAGGATCAAAGGTTATTGATAGCAAAGTGCTTTTGAAACTTTCATCAAACCAGTGATCCAATTCTAGGTTCAGTACGCATAGCTAGGTTAATAAACAATCGTTTACCGGACTAAGCTAGTGAAAAATATTAACATAGTTAGCTAACAGCAAACCATTAGCTAATGTATTGTTATTAATGATTAATTAGACTTAATCCACGTTTTTATCAGCGCCTTTTTACACATTAACCACAAACTTATCCACAGGGATAGAAACGATGGAATTACGTCTACTACTAGGCGATCAACTCAATGCTGCCCACTCATGGTTTAAAGAGGTAGATGATAATGTGATCTACCTGATCGCTGAAATGCGCCAGGAGACAGACTATGTTGTCCATCATGTACAAAAAATATGCGCTTTTTTTACCGCCATGGAAAAGTTCGCTAAAGCTCTTCAACAAGCAGGTCACAAGGTCGAGTATCTGACTCTGGATGACACTCAGGGCTTTGAAGATTTACCCCAACTCTTAAGTCATTACCTGCAACATCACAAAGTTAGTCATTTCAGCTATCAAGAACCTGATGAATTTCGTTTAGATCAACAGTTACTTCAATTCTGTGAAGCTCTAACCATTAGTAGTAGTTGTGTCGATAGTGAGCACTTCATAACACCGAGAAATGCATGGCAAATTTTACCTAATCATCGCATGGAGTTTTTTTATCGAGCACTTAGAAAACAACATAACGTTCTAATGGAAGCAAAAAACAAACCCTTAGGAGGGCGTTGGAATTTTGATGCCGAAAATCGTCAGTCTTTGCCTGAAAAGGTAGTTATAGCAGAACCTTTATTGTTTTCTGAGGATGTATCCGGTGTTATCGAAAGGCTCAATCGACATCAAGTAAAAACGCTTGGGAGTATCTCTAAGCAAACACTCATCTGGCCAGTCACAAGACAAGCATCGAGGCAGTTGTTATCTCACTTTTTAGAACAGTGTTTACCACAATTTGGACAATATCAAGATGCCATGACAGAGAGGGGGTGGAGTCTCTTTCACAGCCGTTTGTCTTTTTCACTCAATAGTAAAATGCTGCACCCTATGGAGGTGATTCGTGCCACTGAAAACTATTGGCATGAACACCAAGATAAAGTGTCACTAGCTCAAGCTGAAGGTTTTATTCGGCAAATACTCGGTTGGCGTGAATATGTTCGTGCACTTTACTGGTCACAGATGCCAGATTACAAAACACTCAATCATTTGGATGCAGAACGACCATTACCCAGTTACTTCTGGGATGGCAAAACAAAGATGCGCTGTATGTCTCATGCGATTCAACAATCCTTAGATCATGCCTATGCGCATCACATACAGCGTCTAATGATTACGGGAAACTTTGCTCTGTTGGCAGGCATTCACCCTGATGCTGTGGATAACTGGTATCTAGGTATCTATATTGACGCTATAGAATGGGTTGAAATGCCCAACACACGGGGCATGAGTCAGTTTGCAGATGGTGGGCTAATCGCCAGTAAACCCTATGCAGCTTCAGGTAACTACATTCAACGCATGAGTCATTACTGCAAATCCTGCCATTACGATGTTAAGAAGAAAACAGGCGAGGGAAGTTGTCCATTTAACAGTCTTTATTGGCACTTTATTCATAGACATCAAGCAGAGTTTGAGACGAATCCACGCATGGCATTTCCAATGAAGCACTGGAAATCTCTCGATCAAAAAGTACAACAAACCACTCTAGATACAGCAACGACCTATTTGGATCAGATAGAGAATCTTTAACATCTTAATGTTGAAAATAACCCCTTTTTCTATACTCTTATACTATAGTTATAAGCTTGAACTAAAATTGATATTAAAAAAGAGTAGTCCAAATCGATTGTTAACTGCTCAAGAATAAAAATGCCCCTTAATCAAACGTCATTCTTAAAGGATGTGTCATGAGTCACGTATTGCATCGCAGCCTCGTCCAAAACTACCCCACTGCAGTCAAAGGAGACGGGGTTTATATCCTAGATGCGAACAATAAACGCTATATCGATGCTTGCGGTGGAGCAGCGGTTTCTTGCCTAGGACATAGTGATCCAGCAGTCATTGAGGCAATAAAAAAACAGATCGATAACATTGCCTATGCCCACAGCTCTTTTTTCACAACTGAACCTATGGAGCAGTTGGCCGACTTCTTAGCAGAACGCGCACCGGCTAGCTTAAATTCCGTCTATTTTGTATCAGGTGGATCAGAAGCAGTAGAGTCAGCACTCAAATTGGCGCGTCAATATTACGTTGAAAAGGGTGAGCCTGAACGTAAACATATCATTGCCAGACGCCAAAGTTATCATGGCAATACGTTAGGGGCTCTTGCGACCGGTGGAAACCTGTGGCGTCGCCAACAATTTGAACCCTTACTGATCAATATTCATCATTTAACTCCTTGCTATGCCTATCGCGAGCAATTAGAAAGCGAAACTGATTCAGCTTTTGCAGAGCGTTTAGCTAATGAACTAGAAACCAAAATTGCAGAACTAGGCGCTGAAAATGTGATGGCATTTATCGCTGAACCCGTTGTCGGCGCCACCATGGGTGCGGTACCTCCGGTTGCTGATTACTTTAAACGTATGCGTGAAATCTGTACTCGTCACGGCATCTTACTGATAGCTGACGAAGTGATGTGTGGCA
>REDB01000056.1 GCA_007693685.1 Oceanospirillales bacterium | reverse complement strand
TCACGCAATGCAGGTAAACGCGCATCGGCGATTTGCTGAGCTTCATTGATTTGCCATGACACCTTATCTCTGACCATACGCACCATATTCTGCGAGGTAGACAGTTTGATCGGCTGGGCTAGTTGATTAAGCGGTTGATGTCCAAGTACTTCGCTTAACTCTCTTCCTTCGGGATCAAGTAATACTCGAACATAACCACTTGGCAAGTAGCGCGCTAGCTGTAAGGATTTGGGAACGGTGATATTGAGTTCAAAGATCGCTTCCAACAATACGGTTCCAGCAGGTAATGCAGGGAGTTTGAGTGTTGCAATGGCGTTATTGCCCATTTCACCGTGCGTTAACAACTCCATTAATTCAATCATTAATGGATGTTCCCAACTCATAAACTCGAACTCTTCACGCTGAAGTGCTTCTTCACGACTGAACGTCAGTGTCATGCCATCTTCAGGAAGTTCAGCAAGCTGGCAAAGCATGTGTTCACCGGGATGAAGAACTAAACCATGTTGCCCATGAGGTTGAAGGGTGATACCGAAGCGATCAAATAAGCGTTCTGCGTAGGTTTGAATTCGTTCAATATCATCTTGGTCCTGCATGGCAGTGATCAGTACTTCAGCGCGAGAAGCATTAAAGCTGCTCATTTCAAGCAACCTGTCACGACCTTCGGCAAGTTCTTGTTCTAGCTCTTCTCTAGCCTCTTGCGTTTGTTCCAGTAAATCATCTAGCAAAGTACTATCAGTCGGATGGTGCATGGCTGAACTTAAGGGTTGAGCAAAGCGATGATACAGAGCATCTCCCACGGCACAGACACGTTCAAAGGCATTCAACCCTTGGTGATACCATTGCATTAGGACATCGGTAGGGCTTTGGCGATAGTAAGGCAGATGTATTTTTACATCCTGCGTTTGTCCGATTCTATCCAATCGACCGATACGCTGCTCTAGCAGGTCTGGGCTAAGCGGTAAATCGAACAGCACTAGATGATGACAAAACTGGAAGTTACGCCCTTCACTTCCTATCTCGGAGCAGATTAATACCTGAGCGCCCAGTTCTTGATCGGCAAAGTAAGCGGCACTGCGATCACGATTAACTAGACTCATCCCTTCATGGAAAACGGTAGAACGGACGCCGACACGCAGGTTCAAATACTCGTCCAACGCAATAGCAGTTTCAGCGCGAGCACAGATGACGAGTGCCTTTTCACGACGTTGTTGTTTTAACCAGTCTTGCAGCCATGCAACGCGTGGATCAGCACTGATCCAGTCTTCACCGAGAAAACGCTCAGGATGCAGCAAGCGTTCTAGCGGGACGGATGCATCCTGTTCTGAAAAGAAATTAGGCGCCATTAATGGGTGTGGATAAAATTTGCGCTGTGGGAAACCTTTTACGGTTCTGCGAGTATTTCTAAATAACACCCGTCCTGTGCCCTGACGATCCACTAGTTCTGCAATCATTTTGGTGAGTTGCACCGCTTGCTGATCTTCAGGTGCTGCTAACCATGTAACGATAGCTGCTTCACCTAAACGTGCCTTTAATTCCTTTTGGGTATGTTTATCTTGACGCAAAAACGCCGCACCACCCTCTAATAGAGAACCGACCAAGTGATTTAGATGAAAATATTGCTGTTCTTGGTCTAGAAACTGATCAAGGTCTGGATAACGCTCTGGGTCTAACAAGCGTAAACGAGCATAATGTCCTTCAGGGCCTAACTGTTCTGGTGTAGCAGTGAGCAGTAATAAGCCTTTGCTAGCTCCCGCCAACTGTTCAACACTTTGATAGGCGTGACTAACAACTTCTCGACTCCAACCCAAATGATGCGCTTCATCCACAACCATAATGTCCCAACCAGCATCGGTTGCTTGATCAAGTCGTCGTTGATCTCGCGTCATTAAAGAAATAGGAGAAATCACCAATTGCGCTGATTCAAAGGGATTTTGCTGTCCCGACTCTTCAATCGCTTCACAGCGCTCACTGTCTAGTAAGGAAAAGGTGAGGTTGAAACGGCGATGCATCTCCACCAACCACTGATGCAACAGTGAATCTGGTAACAAAATTAAGATGCGCTTAGCACGCTCACTAATAATGTGTTGATGCAGGATCATCCCTGCTTCGATGGTTTTCCCTAAACCTACTTCATCGGCAAGCAAGGCCCTAGGGGTGACTCTTGAAGCCACTTCGGACGCGATAAAAAGCTGATGAGGAAGTAGCTGAACACGAGTACCTATTAAGCCATACGCGGGAGACTGTTCAATTCTGTGACGATGTTCTAAGGTTTCTACACGCAGCTTATAAAGACCGTGACGATCTATTTGTCCTGCAAATAAACGCTCTTGAGGTTTGCTAAAGTGCACAGCACTATCTAGATTTAGCTCGGGCAAGATAACTTCTTTACCCTCTTCATCAACACCTATGTAGATGTAACAGCCGTTATGCTCCAGACGCTCTCTCACACGCACCACGGCGCCTTCATCGGAAACAACATCTTCATCAGCCTCGTAACAGACACGGCTTAATGGCGCATTATCGATGGCATAGGTGCGAATCTCACCCACTGCTGGAAAATTGATCTCTACCCGACGGTTGGCTGATTCAACAACGACACCCAAACCTAAGTCTACTTCGGTATTGCTAATCCATCGCTGCCCCGGTAAAAACACTGTCTGAGACAATCTGAAACCCTCTACTACCAATTTAAAAACGTCATGATAGGCGCTGTTGCCTCTAAGTTCAAAGGCTGATCGTGATTCCTAAAACTCTGTGTAATAATAACGACTTTCTGATCGAGTTAACTGATAAGACGGACACTCATGACTCAAACTAACGATGTAATTGCCTATCAAGGGCATGAAGGCGCTTATTCTCACCTTGCTTGCTGCCGAGTTCATCCAGAATTACGAGCACATGCGTGTGAAAGCTTTGTGGAAGCAATGTTTATGGTCGAGCGCGGCGATGCTCGTCTGGCGATGATTCCTCTGGAAAACTCAACCGCAGGTCGAGTTGAAGAAATTTATCGCTTAATGCCAAAAACTCAGTTACATATTATTGGCGAACACTTTGAACCGGTAAATCACTGTCTGCTGACATTACCCGGCACTAAACTGGAAGAGATACGTACCGTATCCTCTCACCCTCAGGCTTTAGCGCAGTGTGATGGCAATATTAAAAAGCTAGGTATTCAACCGATTGCTGCCTTGGACACTGCTGGTGCTGCACATGAGCTTGCTGATAGTCGTCAACCCGGACATGCGGCTATCGCTTCTAGCCTTGCTGCTGAACTATACGACTTGGAAATATTGAATCCGAACTTTCAAGATATTAATGGCAACACCACACGCTTCATGATTCTGGCGAGAGAAAGCCGTATGCCAGCCTTTGAAGAAGGGCAGCCCTATATCACAACGCTGATGTTCCGAGTTCGTAACATTCCTGCTGCGTTATATAAAGCCTTGGGTGGATTTGCTACAAACGGCGTCAACATGGTCAAACTAGAGAGCTATATGGCCTCTGACACCATGCAAGTATCCAGTTTTCATCTAGATATTGAAGGTCACCCACATCAACTAGCGATGCAACATGCTTTACAGGAATTAAACTTTTTTGCCAGTGAAGTCAGAGTGATGGGAACCTATAAGGCTCACCCTTTTAGAAAGCCCGGTTAGTCAGACCGAATCTATTAGAATGAAAAAATCTAAGTATAAGGGAATTCCCTATTGTGCAATGCACAAAAAAGGTCTATCTTTAAGTTGTCCTGAGCTTCAGGACGCGAAAAGCTGACTCTTTAAAGCTAGTTCTTTTAAGTTTCATCTAATCGCATCCCATCTCTCAACTCTTCCTGAGTTGTATGCACTTTGCTTGCCCCTCCTCGGAGGGGCTTTTTT
>REDB01000045.1 GCA_007693685.1 Oceanospirillales bacterium | reverse complement strand
TCGAACCTGCGACCCACGCATTATGAATGCGTTGCTCTAACCAACTGAGCTACATTGCCAAGCAAATGGCAGGGGTAGGAGGATTCGAACCTCCGCATGACGGGATCAAAACCCGTTGCCTTACCGCTTGGCTATACCCCTATAACCGAAACTTGAAAACTGGTGGCGATGGCGGGATTCGAACCTGCGACCCACGCATTATGAATGCGTTGCTCTAACCAACTGAGCTACATCGCCACGTGCTTTCAAGGCCGCAAATTATTCGCTTTTTGGCCCTGTTTGTCAACAGCTTGAGAGCAAAAAACGCTGAATCTCTAAGCTTTTAGCTTATGGTTAGACATTGAAGCGGAAGTGAACAACATCACCATCTTTGACGATGTACTCTTTGCCTTCTAAACGCCACTTTCCAGCTTCTTTTGCACCTTGCTCACCGTTGTAGGTAATGAAGTCGTCATAGCCAATCACTTCAGCACGGATAAAGCCTTTTTCAAAATCTGTGTGGATAACGGCAGCAGCTTTAGGGGCCGTATCGCCAATGCGTATTGTCCAAGCGCGAACTTCCTTTACACCTGCGGTGAAATAGGTTTGTAGTCCTAACAGGCTGTAACCAGCGCGTATCACACGATCAAGGCCCGGCTCTTCCATTCCCATCTCTTGCAGGAACTCAAGCTTTTCATCGTCATCCAGTTCAGCGATTTCTGACTCTAGCTTATTGCAGATAGCGACCAACTCAGCGCCTTCTGACTGGGCTAGCTCACGGACTTTATCTAAATGTGGATTGTCTTCAAAGCCATCTTCAGCAACGTTAGCTATGTACATGGTGGGCTTAGTGGTGAGCAGGTGGAAGCTCTCAATCAGTTTCAGCTCATCATCATTTAGCTTTAAAGCACGAGCCGGTAGGCCTTCGCTTAGATGCGGTAGAAGTTTCTCTAACAGTGCTTTAGCTGCTACAGCATCTTTATCCCCACCTTTTGCATTTCGAGTAACACGTTGCAGCTGTTTTTCAACCGAGTCTAAATCGGCTAGTGCCAACTCAAGGTTGATCGTTTCAATGTCTGTTAACGGGTCAATTTGATTCGCAACGTGAATAACATTGTCATCTTCAAAGCAGCGAACGACATGAGCAATGGCATCTGTTTCACGAATATTGGCTAGAAACTTGTTGCCAAGACCTTCGCCTTTAGAGGCGCCTGCAACCAAACCTGCGATATCAACAAACTCCATAGTGGTTGGTACGACACGTTCAGGCTTTACAATCGCCTCTAGTGCTTTTAGTCGAGGATCAGGCATGGGAACCACGCCTGCATTAGGCTCGATGGTGCAGAAAGGAAAGTTCTGTGCTTCAATGCCTGCTTTGGTTAAGGCGTTGAAAAGAGTCGATTTGCCGACGTTAGGCAGTCCGACGATGCCACATTTAAAACCCATGGTCTGTTCCTGTTATTTGGTTGAGCCTGAAAAGCTATGTAGTTGATTCATTGCACGCTGCCACTGGCCTTCTATGGCCAAGGGTAGGTGGCGGATTGACTCATCAATCGCGGCTTGTGTGTTATCTCTTTCTTGTGCGGGTGCTTTGGTCAATACGAAGCCTGATACTTGGCTTGCATGTCCAGGGTGCCCGATACCGATGCGTAGACGATAGAATTCTTTGTTATTGCCTAACTGAGCAATAATATCTCGTAAACCGTTGTGACCACCATGGCCTCCGCCTTTCTTTAATCGCGCTGTTCCCGGTTGTAAATCCAGTTCATCATGAGCGACAAGAATGTTCTCGGGTGCGATTTTGTAAAAATTAGCTAAGGCGGCTACTGATTTTCCACTTAGGTTCATAAACGTAGTGGGAATCAATAAATGGATAGGTGACCCTGCAATTATCGTTTTGGCGTACAAGCCATAAAAACGCGCTTCAGGTTTTAGAGGAGAGTTCTGGTGGGCAGCAAGCTGCTCCACCAGATGTGCACCGGCATTATGACGCGTTTCGTGGTATTGGGGCCCAGGGTTACCAAGGCCAACAATGAGTTGAATAGAGTCATTCATGCCGAGCACGATCAGTCATAAAGACTGATTATTTTTTAGCACCGCGTGGCGCGTAGCAGTAACCGATACCTTGGTCATGGTCTTCACCACGACGAAGAGCAACAATTTCAACACCTTCAGGCAGAACGATGTCTGAAAGGTGAGCAATTTGGCCCATTTCGATATTGGATAGATCTACATCCAGAGCTTCTGGCAGTGCTTTTGGTAAGCACAGAATTTCAACAGTAGAAGCTTCAGGTGCAAACTTAGCTGCTGCTTTTGACGCTGCAGATTTTTCGAAGTTAACAAAGTTCAGAGGAACCTGAATCTTGATCTTCTGGTTGTCGTCAATGCGCTGGAAGTCAGCGTGAAGAACAACAGGTTTTGCAGGGTGACGCTGTAGATCTTTAATGATAACAGAGGTTTCTTTGCCATCTAGGCTGATTGTCAGGATAGATGAGTAGAAGCCATCTTCTAAAAGCATACGATAAAGATCTTTACCGACAACAGAGACAGCAACAGGTGTTTCGCTACCGTAAATGATGCCTGGTACCATGCCTTGACGACGCAGGCGGCGGCTCGCACCCTTCCCCTGATCTTCACGGCTTACAGCGCTGATTACGAACTTAGACATTGTGTATTACCCTATAAAATTAAAAAACTGCAACCTCCCGCGACCAGGATTTTGCAGTATTTGATTGCCCTGTTTATCAGGGAAGTTGCGAATTACTAAGCTATTTAACTATAACTAGGTAATTCGCATTATTCGATTGAGCGAATCTCAATCTACCTAGCGGATGTTCTTAACGGAACATCGCGCTGATGGATTCTTCATTACACACGCGACGAACAGCTTCTGCTAACATCGGTGCAATGGTTAGCTGACGAATTTTAGAACACTTTTGTGCAGCTTCAGACAGAGGGATGGTATCTGTCACAACTAATTCGTCTAGCATTGAGCCGTTTATGTTGTCGATTGCAGGGCCTGATAGCACAGGGTGCGTAACATAAGAGACAACACGTGCAGCGCCTTTGTCTTTAAGTGCTTGAGCAGCTTTACATAGGGTGCCAGCCGTGTCGCACATATCGTCAACAAGAATACAGGTACGTCCAGCGACATCGCCTATAATATTCATGACTTGTGATTCATTCGCTTTTTCACGACGCTTGTCGATAATAGCAAGATCACAGTCTAGTTGTTTAGCAACCGCGCGTGCGCGAACAACACCGCCAACGTCAGGTGAAACAACGATCATATCTTCATATTTTTGATCTGTGATGTCATCTAACAGCACTGGTGAGCCGTAAACGTTATCAACTGGAATATCAAAAAAACCTTGAATCTGGTCAGCGTGAAGGTCGACAGTTAGTACACGGTCAACCCCAGCACTAGTCATCATACTCGCAACAACCTTTGCACTAATAGGTACTCGGGTAGAACGAGGACGACGGTCTTGGCGTGCGTAGCCAAAATAGGGTACAACGGCTGTGATTCTCATGGCAGATGCACGGCGCATGGCATCTGCAAACACGATCAATTCCATTAAATTGTCATTGGTCGGAGCACAGGTTGACTGAATAATAAAAACGTCTTTACCACGGACGTTTTCTTGTATTTCCACACTCACTTCACCATCACTAAAGCGACCTACGTCTGCTTTGCCCAGTGGGATATCTAAGCGTTCCACCACCTTGAGTGCCAGTTCCGGATTGGCATTGCCGGTGAAGATCATCATGCTGGACATGCGCTTTACCTTTTCGATTGCTGCTGAATGGGTTTCAAGTGCTGAAGGATTATCAGTCATCATAGTCTTTGGCTGGGGTAGTAGGACTCGAACCTACGCATGCTGGAATCAGAATCCAGTGC
>REDB01000047.1 GCA_007693685.1 Oceanospirillales bacterium | reverse complement strand
AGCCCTAGTTAACAAGGAACCACAAATAGCATCTAACTCTATCGGCTTTCCCTTTTCATGATCTACTAACATAGAGGTTTTAATTGCATCAAAATTTTTCAACAGCGTAATCATCTCTTCAATATCATCATGCGTAAGGTTAATGCCTTCCTGTTGAGCAACAAGAACAACCTCTTGCATCAACTGCCTTACACAGGGCTCGAAATGCTTACTCTCTACAAGCCCTCTTGTTGTCAATCCTGTAATGGCTGATAAGGGATTCACACCATTATTAATCAACAGCTTGCGCCACAACTCTTGCTCTATATTGTCAGATATTCGAGTCGGTATACCAGCGCTTAAAAAATGCTCTTGTATCTGAATTAAATCGGCATTGTTATATTGGCTCTGTTGTTGACTTGGCCATGCACCCATCACTACCTGCGCAGGTCCATCAGCTGCAACCACTCCAGGCTCGATAATATGACCGCCAATTCGAACAGCTAGACCGCCTAGTGTACGATCTTTTCCTATCTTTTCTGCAATTAAAGCCTCGTTATCGACACCATTTTGAAGAGATAAGACCGGAGTAGTAGCCGTTTGTAACCACTCCCCCATCCGGCTTAACCAGCCTGCGGTATCGAAGGCTTTAAAACACAGAATAATCAGATCAAAGTCATTTGCTTTGAAGGCCTTCAATAAGCTAGTTTCATCAACAGCATTAACGGATTGATCGAAAGAAAAGTCGTTATGGTTTACCTTTAATCCTTGTTGCTGAAGTGCTGTTAAATGATCTCCGCGAGCAACAAATACAACTTGATCACCACTGGACTGCAATCGAGCACCGTAATAACAACCTATACCACCTGCACCAACGATTAAGATCCGCATAACAACCCTTTTGCTATTTTTGACTACGTTTAAACCGACTTATACCTTTATCAAGTTCAGCTGCAAATGCCTGACGATCTCGAACATGCAATGGAGCTGGTCCGCCCGTATGCTCTCCACTACTTCTTAAGGTCTCTAAAAAATCACGCATATTTAAACGAGAACCAATCGAGTCTTTGGTGAACATCTCCCCGCGAGGACTCAGTGCCAAACCATCTTTTGCAATGACCTCAGCGGCCAATGGAATATCACTGGTAATCACCAGATCACCTGCTTCACATTGACGAACAATCTCATTATCAGCCACATCAAAGCCTGAAGAAACACGGACACTACTAATCCATTCAGAATTAGGCACACGCACTGCTTGGTTAGCTACCAAAATTAATGGAATTTCAGATCGATTCGCTGCCTTGAAGAGAATCTCTTTAATAACAACTGGACAGGCATCTGCATCTACCCAAATTTTCATATTTATTCCTTACCAGTAATATGGGCAAAACTAGCATTAGTCAAAGAATGTAACACATCTGGTGCAAGCGAAATCTCTAAACCACGTCGCCCTGCACTGACATACATCTCTTTCAGATCTTTTGCAGATAGATCAATCACCGTAGGTAATCGTTTTTTCTGACCTAATGGACTGACACCACCAAGAACATAACCGGTGCTTTTTTGAACCCACAGTGGATCAGCCATTTCAGCTTTCTTTGCGTTAAGTGCTTTAGCAACCTGCTTCATATTTAGACGTTCATTCACGGGAAGTACAGCGACCGCTAATTGTTTTGTATCTAATGACACAACCAAGGTTTTAAAGACTTTTTCAACTTCTAAACCCAACTTCTCTGCCGCTTCTAGACCATAAGAAGGCGCATCATGATCATGTTCATAGCGATGAATTTGATGGGGTAAGCTGTGTTTGCGCAACAGATTAATAGCTGGAGTCATCGAAAGACATACTCTTTATAGTTGAAAGTACTTGGATAAGAGTATGTTAAACCTAAACCAACCCACTTTTACAACAAAAACACCTTCATTTGTAAAAAAGTCTTTAGAAACAGTTGCACAGATGCACAAAGCCTATATAATACGCGCCACAGAATAGAACTATAGCTCAGTTGGTTAGAGCACCACCTTGACATGGTGGGGGTCGGCGGTTCGAGTCCGCCTAGTTCTACCAAGAATTCATGAATAAAAAAAGCCGCTTAAGATTGACTCTTAAGCGGCTTTTTTTTGCCTAAAACTTCCAAATAGCTTTAAAACGGCTAGGTTTACGTGATGTCATTTTTTCATGATGCAGCACAAGATCAGGATCCTTCATGGCACTCATTGTAAAAGGCACCACTTTGACGTACAATTTTCTCAAGTTATTCACATTGAGATTATTAACTATGAATATAGACACTGACGCCAAACAAGAGCGTATCAACCTCCGGTTAAAACATAGTGCCAAGAGAGCACTAGAGCGCGCCGCAAGCTTTGAAGGCAAGACCGTCAGCAATTTCATCCTAACCAGTGCGTTAGCTCATGCCGAAAAAACCATTCATGAACATGAAGTCATGAGTTTGAATAGCCAGGACTCTGAAACTTTCTTTAATGCATTGGACAAGCCATATCGCTTCAACAAAAAATTGGCAACAGCCTTCGAAGAACACGAACTTCGTGTCATCAGTAAATGAATGATTATTCAAGTTTGGTCATACGGCCATTGGATAGCAATCATGACAGGCTTGGATTCCATTGCGGTGTAGCCTCACTTGATGACTATATTTACAAGCAGGCACGCCAAGATGTGAAGCGCCGTATCAGCCGGGTATTTGTGGCAACTACGTTAGAGCAGCCTAATTGTATTCTGGGCTATTACACTCTCTCCACGCTATCGATTGAACTCAGTCAGCTACCTCCAGCTCTCGCTCGCAAACTACCCCGTCATCCTGTTCCAACAGCATTACTTGGTAGGTTAGCGGTCAATCAAGCAGATCAAAGTCATGGGGTGGGTAAAATATTATTGGTCGATGCCATCAAGCGAACACTGGCTGTCAGCAATGAAATCGCCATTTACGCTATGGTAGTTGATGCCATTGATGAGAAAGCACAGCACTTCTATGAACAATTCGGTTTCACAATTTTCAGCTCTGGAAACCGACGCTTATTCCTCCCACTTAAAACTATCTAACCTATTGATAAGGTAGCAATCAGAGTGGCTTTATTGCTTTCTGTAGCTTGGCGCCGTCGATAAATTATTCAGATACAATAATTATGCTTATTAATAGTCTGTATTTAACAATTTTGAGCAGAATATTATACCTATGATAAGAAGATTATTTTTTGCACAAAAGCAGTGCAAAAGAATTGTTTGATGAGCTATTTTAGGTCAATAATATTGAATGCGGCTAGTATAGGTTTCATGCTTAACACGATTTAAATAGTCTAATGGTGTTGCGTTAACTAGTCTTTTGAACTCTTTAAGAAAGTGGGATTGGTCGCTAAAACCCAGGTCAAAGGCCAAGTCAGAAAAAGCCACTCTTTCTTTATGATTGATATCGTAAACAGCAGATTGGCAGCGGATAATTCTTCCAAATGCCTTTGGTGACATCCCTATATCTCTGCGAAATTGACGCTGAATTGTGCGCGTTGTATATCCAGTCAATTCAGCTAACTCATCAATACGAATATTACCCTGATGCTTAAACGTATAGTTAACGACTACCTGGGTTAAATTCGACAACTTACGAGATACTTGACGATCAAAAAATTTATTAAAAAGGCGTACTTGTTCAGTAAAACATTTCTCATCTACAATTTCGCTAATCAATTGATTTGCATTAGGAATAACATCTTGAAGGTAAAAGTGTTGCTCGATTAACTCCTCTGCAGATACCTCTAGGCAGTCTGGCATGACACCTGATGCAAACCTCACACCGAAATAACGATGCCCATGTTCTAATTGAATATCTATTGCCCTCATTGGAGTACCGAACACTTCCGCTGTTCCTTTGCTAGAGTCACAGTCA
>REDB01000177.1 GCA_007693685.1 Oceanospirillales bacterium | reverse complement strand
CGGTTCTGAATAAAGCGCTTTTATCTATGCAGTGCGCCACTAATAATGGTTTACCAAGTGCTGATCGCCTAGCTGTTATCGATTTTTCACTACCTTCCACTGAAAATCGTCTTTGGATCTTTGATTTAACAAAACATCAACTGATTCTTGAAGAGCTCGTTGCTCATGGCAACAATACTGGTGACAAGTATGCTACTGATTTCTCAAATATTGTTGGCAGTCATCAATCCAGCATTGGTTTGTTTAGAACTCAAGAGAGTTATTTCGGTCGTCACGGCTACTCACTGCGTATGGATGGTTTAGAACCAGGTATCAATGACAAAGCTCGTGAGCGTGCCATTGTCATCCATGCGGCGGATTACGTTGACCCTGAATGGATTGATCGTTACGGACGCATCGGCCGCAGCCAAGGCTGTCCTGCTGTTAGGCCTGAAGTGGTCGATACAGTCGTAGATAATCTAAAAGATGGACAATTCCTATTCACTTATTATCCCGATCAAGACTGGCTACAAAGCTCTGCCTTTTTGAACTGCCAACCACAACGTGTTGCGCAGTATATCGCTCCGTTTACTAACGCCAGTGCTAAGCAAGGAAGTTAAGCTAAGTTCGTTTAGCTAAACGATACGGGTAAGCGAAATAACCTTAAGCCGTCAATCTTATGGCCGATAGCCTTAATGAGCAGAGAAAAATCTGTTAAGCTATTGGAAAGTTGGATTGGCGGTTTTTTTATTTTTTAACTGCTGCCAATCATGCTTGTTTCGAAATTTGTAGGAACAGATTTTCATAGAAAATAGTTCCGAGGAGGTTGTATGAATATTGCTGCCACAGGTTCAGCAATCAGTGCTTTGAATTTTCAAATGGAATACGCATCGAAAGTGAACAAAATGGTCGTAGATCAAATGGAAACCCAAGGTGAGATGATCGTCAACCTAATTCCAGATGCCCCAGCCGGAGTCAAAGCAGACCCAACCAGCGCTGTAGGTCAAATTATTGATGTTCAGGTTTAACAACCTTTTTGATCTCATCTCTGAAAAGCACCCGCCTAACGCCGGTGCTTTTTTAGTGGATAACCTTAAAGTCGAACGTAAAGCAATTAAGCATCTTTATCTCCGTATTGATCCGAGCAATGGACAGGTATGTGTTTCAGCACCTAAACGAATGAAAGATTCGGAAATTGCTCAGTTTCTTGAACAAAAGCAGCACTGGATAGAACGCAAGCGTAAGCAGCTACAGCATAAAGTCCAATTAAACCCGGTTTCGGCTCAAAATTTAAGTAAAGTGCTTCTTTGGGGGCAGGAATACAGGGTCATCTTTTCAGAAGCCAAAAATACTCATATCTCCATCTGTGAAGATAACCAACTTCATGTGCAGATGGATAAGAAAGATGACGAGGCGATACAACATGCCTTGAATCTATGGTTAAGATCTCAACTGCAACAGCGCATCCATGAGCGCTTAGCTATTTTTGAGAAAATCAGTCAAACGAAAGCTAAAGAGTGTCGAATCAAAGCGATGAAAACTCGCTGGGGTACTTGTAGTATTAGGGCAGCAAGAGTCTGGATTAATGCAGAACTCGTTCAATTACCTCCAATCTGTCTCGACTACATTATTTTGCATGAGCTAGTACACTTACATGAACCCAGTCACAACGCACGATTCCACGCATTAATGACTGAGTTTATGCCTAACTGGCGCGAGTCAGATAGTCTACTTAACCGCTATATACTGCCCAAGTAACGCTTCCAATCCTAGCCAAACAGCGATCGTCTTCCTGCCTTATCTTTTGCAGCAGGGGTTTCTGATTTTGGCTTTTTCACCTCTGCAGAACCTTGTTTCTGATTATTGCTGAACGAGCGTTTTTTCGATGGTGATGCTTTCTGAGTCGAGATCTTTTTACGATCTGTTGGCAGTTTTCCATCTTCAATAATAGGGACAGCTTCGATGAGAATTTCCTGACGAATCAGTTGAGTGATCTCTTGGAGAAAACGCTTTTCTTCAGTCGAAACAAATGAAATAGCCAAGCCTTTTTTGCCTGCTCGACCAGTACGACCGATTCGATGTACATAGGCTTCAGGTTGATTGGGTAGGTCGTAATTAATCACTTGTGGCAAGCTTTCGATATCCAGACCTCTTGCTGCGACATCGGTAGCGACTAACACTCTTACTTCTTTCTGACTAAACCTAAGCAGGGCGTCATTTCGCTCTCGTTGTGCTTTATCCCCATGTAGCGCTACCGAACTAATGCCTTCACTATTCAAATACTCGTTAACTTGATCCGCACGCTTTTTGGTACGAGTAAACACCAGTGTTTGAGACCAATGACATTCGCGAATCAAGTAACTTAGGATGTCGGATTTATCAGCATTATCGACCGCAAAAGCACGTTGAGTGACACCTGAAGCAGATGGCTTGTTAGGAGTTGTGCTCACCCGGTTGGGTGAGGTCAGCATCTTATCCACTAATAGTTGGATATTAGGGTCATAGGTTGCTGAAAATAGCAGAGTTTGGCGCTTAGCCGGAATGTGCTGCATCAACTGACGCAACTCATCAGCAAATCCAAGATCCAGCATTCTATCAGCTTCATCTAACACTAGAATCTCAAGCTGACTCAGTGATAGTTTTTTCTGTAACAGCATATCCAATAGGCGACCTGGCGTTGCTACCAGAATATCGGCGCCACGCTTCATTTTTCGCAGTTGATTATCAAAGCGAACACCGCCGTAAATAGAGATAACTCGCATACCGAGTTGCTCGCCATAGTCCAGAATTTTATCGCCAACTTGAATAGCCAATTCTCGCGTAGGTGTTAGAACCAAACCACGAATAGCATGATAGCCATCATCAGTTTCTCGATGTTTTAACTTTTCAATCATCGGCAAAGCAAATGAAGCGGTTTTACCCGTTCCTGTTTGAGCCTGTGCAATGAGGTCTTCACCTTTAAGAATTAAAGGAATCGTTTGTGCTTGAATCGGAGTCGCTTCTACGTAGCCTAATTGATCAAGGGTGAATTGTAATTCTGGACATAAACCGAGCGATGAAAAAAGAGTCATTCGTGTTAGGCATCTAGTTTTAAGTAAGAGGTAAGCTTTGTGGGTAAGGATACCGTAACTGTGGCTATATTTCTTTAGTCTTACATCTTTTAAAGGTAAGATGAACCTTTGTTGCAATGCAGCATCAAAGCCAAATTATGGATATGTCGAGGTTAACGATGACTACTAAGCAAAAAACAATTGAACTAGCATTACAAGGCGGTGGATCTCACGGTGCATTAACTTGGGGTGTACTGGATAGATTACTGGATGAAGACGACCTTAAGATTGAAGGCGTCAGTGGAACCAGTGCAGGCGCTATGAATGCGGTTGTATTAGCCGATGGCTTTGAAGAAGGTGGTCGCCAAGGCGCGCAGAACTCTTTAGAGAAATTCTGGAAATCTGTTAGCGATGGCGCTAAAAACAGTCCTTTCCAAAGAGATATTTGGGCACGTATCAATGGCAATTGGAGTTTAGATAACTCTCCTAGCTATATATTCTTTGATCATCTATCACGTGTTCTTTCTCCTTATGAATTAAATCCGATGAATCTCAACCCCTTAAGAGATGTCATTGAAGGGCAGGTTGATTTTGATCGCGTTAATCGATGCACCGCCATGAAGTTGTTTGTGACAGCCACTAATGTGCGTTCGGGAAGACCCAAAGTCTTCACTCAACCCGAAATTTCAGTCGATGCGATGTTAGCGTCTGCGGCATTGCCATTTATGTTTCAAGCGGTTGAAATTGATGGTGAAGCCTATTGGGATGGCGGTTATGCCGGTAACCCAGCGCTTTATCCGTTAGTAGATGAATGTGAAGCACGCGATTTAATCTTGGTACAGATCAATCCATTTTATCGCAAAGAGATACCCACTAGCGCACGTGACATCATTAACCGATTGAATGAGATTACCTTTAATGCAAGCTTAATCAAGGAATTACGCAGCATTAATCTTCTAAGAGATCTCATCCAATCAGAAGGTTTAGAGCATGAACAGTATCGTGATATGCGCCTTCACTGCATTCATGGAGAAGATGACCTGTGGCCGTTAGAAGCTTCAAGCAAGCTTAATGCAGAGTGGGAATACCTCTGTTACTTGCGTGATTTAGGTCGTAGCCGTACCGATCAATGGTTAGCTGAAAACAAAGCCTCTTTAGGTGAGCGCTCTACCTTTGATCCCGATTGGCTATTAGAAGGCTCAGTTAAATCTGTTCAGCCTAAGAAGGAGTGTCAGTAATGATCGGTTTATTGGGTGTTTCCTTAGCCCTTGGACTGCTGATATTTTTTGCCTACCGTGGTGTCAGCGTACTGTTGTTAGGGCCGATTATGGCGTTGATAGCAGCGCTGTTTGCTGCAGGAACACCACTACTGGCAAGTTATACTCAGGTTTTCATGGGTTCAGCGGGTGGCTTTATCACTCAGTTTTTCCCTCTGTTTTTACTGGGCGCTATTTTTGGTAAATTGATGGATGACAGCCGTGCAGCTGAATCTATTAGCCAAACGATTGTTGGTAAACTGGGTTCTGAACGAGCGATTCTTGCGGTTGTTCTGGCTTGTGCAGTACTAACCTATGGTGGTGTGTCTCTCTTCGTGGTGGCTTTTGCGGTTTACCCTATAGCGGCGGCTCTGTTTAGACAGGCTGATATCCCTAAGCGCTTAATACCCGCTACGATAGCGCTGGGTGCCTTCACCTTCACCATGACTGCGCTTCCTGGTACACCTGCCATTCAGAACGCGATTCCGATGCCACACTTTGGTACAACTCCTTTTGCGGCGCCTATTTTAGGTATCATCACTGCAGCAGTGATGTTCGCGATGGGACAGTGGTGGTTATCAAGGCAAGCAACTTTGGCAAAAGGTGCAGGCGAGGGATATGGAAACCATCAAGATCAACCCGTTCAGTTTGATAAAAAACAACGTGAGCAGACCTGTGGTGAAGGCTTTGATGTTGCATTAATCGAACCCGAAAAAACCAGTGACGAACTACCACCTTTTGCTTTATCCATTGCACCTGTAGTGCTGGTCATTGTTCTTAACTATATCTTTAGCGCGCATTTATTTCCTCGCTTCGACACCGAGTACTTAGCTTCGTCTTTGTATGGTAATACCTCTATCGACTCTGTTGTGGGTGTCTGGTCGATCATTGCATCGCTAACACTGGCAATTTTGTTACTTATAGCTACTAACTGGCAGCGTCTTATGACCTTACGCCAATCTCTAGATGATGGTGCCAATGCATCCGTTCTGCCTATTTTTAACACAGCAAGCCTTGTTGGTTTTGGTGCGGTGATTGCGGCGTTACCGGCGTTTGATCTGATCAAATCGGCAGTAGACAGCATCGGCGGTGGCAATCCACTGGTGTCGCTGGCTTTATCAGTTAACGTACTGGCAGGGGTCACGGGATCTGCTTCTGGTGGTATGAGTATCGCGCTGCAAACACTGGGAGCTGACTATCTACTTCTGGCAAATCAGTTAGGTATATCACCAGACTTATTGCATCGTGTAACCACAGTAGCGACCGGAGGGTTAGACAGCCTACCTCATAACGGAGCAGTGGTGACGCTATTGGCTATCTGTGGTTTAACGCACAGAGAAGCCTACAAAGATATCTTTATGGTTGCCGTTCTTTTCCCAATCTTGTCATTGGTTTTACTAGTCACACTGGGAAGTCTGTTTGGTTCTTTTTAATAAGGACTGATATAGATGACTTAGGAAAAGTTGGAAAGCTGAAAGGAAAGCAGAAAAGAGTAAGCGAGGCTAAAGGATATGTATTAATAATACATAATACGTATCATGTACTTTAGCCTCGTTTTTCTTTACTAATCCAATCCAATAGGACCCCACTCAGGATAATGATCACCAGGACCTTGGTTATCAGCAGGTGAGGAGCCTCCCATCTGATGCATCACACCCCAAACCGCATTTAGCGCAGTCTGAACGGCACCTTCCGCCCAAGCAGGCGTCCAGCTGACATCATCACCCGCTAAAAACAATCCTCGCTGATGTTCAGGCAGGTTTTGCTGCATAAAATGACCGTACATGCGATGGTTATAGCGATAGTGACCGGGTAAAGCTCCCTTGAATGCACCCAGAAAATTGGGATCGTCCTCCCAGCTAATCGTAATTGGATTGCTACGGATATGTTCTGCAATATCAACATCAGGGTAGATTTTAGCTAGCGCATTTAACGCGAGCTTGGTGCGCTGTTCAGCATCAAGTGGGAGAACTTTAAGCGCGTCACTCATCCAAGAATAGCTCAAGCAAATAACCCCAGGCTGACCTTCGCCATGATCGAACAGATAGGTTCCTCGAGTTAATCTATCCGTTAAGGTCATAGACATAAGCTCTTGACCTGTAATTGGATTCTTATCTTTCCAGAAAGGGCGATCAACCATAACAAAAGTCTTTGCAGACTGCATATATCGTGTACGATCTAACGCCATCCACAAAGGGTGGCTGAACAAATCTTCCTGTGTATCTATGGCCGTGGTTAAAAGCCAACTCTGACACGTACAGACAACGGCAGCAAACTCTTCCGTGTGACCTCGCGTATCTGTGACTGCCAAATCGCCTGTTTGTGGGTTTCTATAAATCTTTGCAGCTCCGGGTCTGGGAGCGCCTTGGTTCAATGACTGAAGAGATGTACCGGATGGCCAATAATCCAGCTTAGCGGGTTGATGCTGCCATAAGCGGCGAGGTAGTTGTTCAGCACCACCAACTATAAGATGTTGATCAGTATCACAACCCGTGACGTTTACGCGCAGAATTTCCAGCATGGTATTAGAGAAATCTGAATCCCATCCACCGGTTCCAAAGCCTACTTGACCAAACACTTCACGATGACGAAAGCTGAGTGCTTTGAATGCTGAAGAAGTGCTGATAAAGTCATAGAAGGTTCTTTCATCCCATTGTTTTACAATAGGATTCCAAATAGCTTTAATCGCTTTCGCATCTCGACGCAGTATCGCATCTTGAAGTTCACTAAATCGTGCACCTTCCTCCAAAGCACTGTCATAAGCCTTTGCAACTTCTTGAAAAATAGTAGGAAGATCATCTAGCGTTTGTGCATAAAACCGCTCACCTTCTAATTCAATAACGGTAGAACCAGCAGCAGGTGTTAAGGGGTTAGGGAAGGGTGATGTGTCCAAACCCATCGCGTCTACATAATGATAAAAGGCTCTGGATGAACGTGGAAAACGCATCCCTCCAAGTTCTGCAACCACTTGATCGTTGCCGTCAAAATGAGCAGAGCGCAATCGTCCACCTAAACGTCCTGCTTCATAAAATATTGGCTGTAAGCCCAGCTTCATTAGTTCGTAACCACAGACTAATCCTGCTATCCCAGCACCGATGATCGCAACTTTGGTTCCCTGTGCTTGTGAAGGGATAGAGCCTAAACCCTTAGGGTGTTGTAACCATGTATCGTAAGCGAAGGGGAAATCTGGACCAAACATTGAAAAAGGGGCTTCAGACATACTCGGCTCCATACTGGCTAATAGTGTTTTCTTTATTTGTAGAAGGATAGAGATCTAAACGACGATCATTTAAATAGGTAAGTTCATGTCGAGTTTGCTGAATGTCAGCTGCGTTAATATCTGCAATCAATAAACTCTCATGTTTGTCATCAGCAATGGCTAAGCGCTTGCCATTAGCGGCACAAATCGACGAATAGCCACAATAATCGAGTTGATCGCCCAATCCAACAAAGTTGCAATAAGCGATTGCCATGGCATTTTCCATCGCTCTAACAGGAATCATGTGCGTTGCGACTTGATGATAGGGATGCATATTGGCGGTAGGTACTAATAAGAGATCGCACCCATGCTGCCGATGAAAACGGGCTAGTTCTGGAAACTCGATGTCATAACAAATTGCTAAACTAATGTTTAATCCACAATAGAAGACGGGCTTAAGTAGCTGATCTCCTTTAACAAAGCGATTGCGATCTAGATCACCATACAAATGAGTTTTTCGATAGTGCTGTAACAATTCACCACTAGCTGAAATGAAAATCGCTGAATTATAAAATCGACCTTGATCATCCTGTTCTGCAAAACCTACTACCAGTGCAATCTGATGTTGCATAGCCAGTTGTTGAGCCTTGTGAAGTGTTTCACTGCTATTAATAAACAATGCGTTACGACCCAGATCTTGTTTTTTTATTTCATAGTCGTTAAGCGCCATCTCTGGCGTTAATAAAAGCTCAGCACCTTGCTGTTTTGCTTGAACACAAAGATCAGATAAGCGGGCCAAATTATTGTTAAGCAATGCTTTAGGGGCAATTTGAGCCACTGCTATACGCATAGAGATACTCCAAATTCAAAAGACATCTGAAGCATAGTCTATTTTTAAGAAGTTAGGGCAGAACCACTCGTATCGCCAAACCGATCAACACAACACCGGTTAACTGCTCAATACGCTTCATGTGGCGACGTAACCAAGTTAGTAAATGTGCTTGAGAGAAAAGCAATGCAACCAGCGCATACCAAAGGCCATCGACGATAGTGACGGTAAGCACCATAATGAGTTGCGTTTGCAGAGTTTGATCGGCGGTGACAAATTGTGAAAACAGTGCAGCAAAAAAGACTGCTAATTTTGGGTTTAATAATGAAATAAGCGCACCTGAACGTATGGCGCTCCAATAGCTTTCTTTCGCGCCAGCTTCAGCTTGCAAGTGAGGTGCCGCAGCAAAGCGCAACGCATTCAATCCCATCCATACTAAATAGGCTGCCCCTAGCCAGCTTAAAAGCTGATATGCCACCGGGTTTTGGCTTACTAATAATCCTAAACCCCAAACGGTAGCCACTGCCCAAAGACCAACGCCTGTTGCGTGTGCTGTTCCTGCTAAAATTCCATGAGCGCGACCATTGCTGACGGTTTGACGCAAAACAACGGCCAAACTAGGCCCTGGCGACATAGCACCCAGCACACAGATAAGTAATAACGAAAACCACAGCATTAAGGACATAATTACCTACAGGAAAAATTATTTGTCATATCTGAGATAAAAAAGCTTAGGCATAATAGCCTTTTGATCATAAAAATGGGAGGCAGACCTTGCAAACGATTCTGATTACGGGATGTTCAAGCGGTATTGGTAAACACTGTGCAAGTCGCTTAAAGGAATTGGGTTATCAAGTGTTTGCTTCTGCTCGCGATCTTAAAGATGTTGAAGCACTTAAAGCAGAAGGCTTTAATGCGCTGCAACTGGATCTTGATTCATCCGAATCTATTGAAAAAGCGGTTAATGATCTTCTGACACTAACCGATGGACGCTTAGATGCACTTTTCAATAATGGTGCTTATGGTCAACCAGGAGCTGCCGAAGACTTAACTCGAGAAGTGTTGCGACAGCAATTTGAAAGTAACTTTTTTGGCTGGGTAGAACTGACCAATCGCATTTTACCGATCATGCGACAACAAGGTTATGGGCGCATTATCATGAACTCATCGGTGTTAGGGTTTGTCGCCTTAAAATATCGCGGTGCTTACAATGCGTCAAAATTTGCCATCGAGGGCATAACCGATACCTACCGTCTAGAACTGAAGGGAAGTGGTGTTGAAATATGCTTGATAGAGCCCGGTCCAGTTGAAAGCGATTTTCGCAAAAATGCTCTGGACGCATTTAAACGCAACATCGTCGTCGATAATAGCGCACACAAAGAGTTGTATGTTGAAGTGATGCAGCGCTTATCCGATGGAGATCCTAAGTCGGGTGCGTTTACCTTGCCACCTGAGTCGGTCTTTAAAGCACTAAAGCACGCCTTGGAAAGCCCAAGACCCAAAGCGCGCTATTACGTTACAACTCCGACTTACCTTTTTGGTTTTCTAAAACGCATACTACCCACTAAGTGGTTAGATGCTATTTTAAGTCGTGCATCGAGCTAAATGCTGTTAATTGAGAATACCCTGACTACGCAGATAATCATCATAACTACCACTGAAATCAGTGATTCCATGTGGTGTCATTTCAAGAATACGAGTCGCTAGCGATGATACAAACTCTCTGTCGTGACTGACAAAAATCAGTGTTCCAGGGTAGTTTTCAAGCGCTAAGTTTAGGGCTTCAATCGATTCCATATCTAAGTGGTTGGTCGGCTCGTCCATCAGCATGACGTTAGGCTTCAATAAGGTCAGTTTGCCAAATAGCATGCGACCTTGCTCACCACCCGAAATCACTTTAACGGATTTATGTATATCATCACCGGAAAAGAGCATGCGACCTAAAGCACCCCGTATGGCTTGTTCACCAGACTGTGTCCACTGCGACATCCATTCAAACAGGGTAGCAGGATTACTAAAATCATCCGCATGATCCTGAGCAAAATAGCCAACTTCGGCACTGTCAGTCCATTTTACTTCACCCGAATCTGCTCTCAACTTACCAGCCATACAGTTAAGCAGGGTAGTTTTACCGATACCGTTAGGACCTATAATAGCAACGCGCTCACCGGCTTCAATTTTAATATTTAATTTATTGAACAGTGGCTTAGCATCGAAACCTTTAGTTAAATCTAATAGCGTAACCGCTTGTCTGTGAAGCTTTTTCTGCTGCTCAAATCGAATAAAAGGGCTAACTCTACTTGAAGGTTTTACTTCCTCAAGCTGAATTTTATCTATCTGGCGAGCACGGGATGTGGCTTGTTTTGCTTTAGAAGCATTCGCCGAAAAACGGCTAACGAAGCTCTGTAATTCAGCAATTTGCGTTTTCTTCTTAGCATTATCACTTAACAAACGCTCACGTGCTTGCGTTGCTGCAGTCATATACTGATCGTAATTTCCTGGGAAAAGACGTACTTCGCCATAATCCAAATCTGCCATGTGCGTACAGACCTGATTTAAAAAGTGACGATCATGGGAAATAATCACCATGGTGCTATTTCGTGCCACTAGAATGTTTTCTAACCAACGAATCGTGTTGATATCCAAATGGTTAGTTGGCTCATCCAGCAACAACACATCTGGATCTGAGAAAAGCGCCTGGGCTAACAGAACTCGTAATTTCCATCCTGGGGCGAGGGCGCTCATTAAACCAAAATGCTGCTCTATTGGAATATCTAGCCCCAATAGTAACTCACCCGCACGAGATTCAGCTGTATAGCCGTCCATCTCTGCAAACTCTACCTCGAGTTCAGCAACCGCCATACCATCTTCTTCAGACATCTCGGCAAGCCCGTAGATGCGATCCCGTTCCGCTTTCACACGCCACAGCGTTTCATGACCCATAATGACGGTATCGATAACCGTAAAGTCTTCATAAGCAAATTGATCCTGACGCAACTTACCCAAGCGAGTATGCGCATCCAGCATCACTTGACCACTAGAAGGTTCAAGATCTCCACCCAAGATTTTCATCAACGTGGACTTGCCGCAACCATTGGCACCAATCAACCCGTAACGATTGCCATTGCCAAATTTAACGGAAACATTTTCAAACAGGGGAGCAGCACCAAATTGCATGGTGAGATTAGCGGTAGAGATCAAAATGGAGAACCTATCAGACTATATGCGAAACTTTCGCGAGATCGAAAAGGGGCATATTATACAGATGAAGCGTATAAGTGACTACGAAACAGCCATTCTGATTCAATAAACTTACACAACCTACAGGCATAGCCTAAAACAGGAATTGCATGAGTATTCTTTTCAACCCAATTAAGTTGGGCGCTTTATCTTTAAAAAATCGTGTCATCATGGCTCCATTGACACGCTGTCGCGCAGAACAAAATCGTATTCCAGGAGATTTAATGGTGGAGTATTACCGCCAAAGAGCCAGCGCAGGTATGATTTTGACCGAGGCAACCTCAATTAGCCCCATGGGTGTTGGATACCCCAATACACCTGGCATCTGGTCTGAAGAGCAAATAGCCGGTTGGAAAAAGGTAACGGATGCTGTTCACCAAGAGGGTGGAATCATTGTTTTGCAACTGTGGCACGTTGGGCGCATTTCAGACCCAAGCTATTTAGATGGCGAGTTGCCTGTTGCACCTAGCGCTATTGCGGCAAAAGGACATGTCAGTTTGATTAGACCGGAAAAACCTTTTGTGACACCTAGAGCCCTCGATACATCTGAAATACCTCACATCATTATTGAATACCGCCAAGCTGCCATTAATGCTAAAGAAGCTGGACTTGATGGCGTTGAAATACATGCAGCTAATGGTTATTTACTAGAGCAGTTTTTGTTAGATGGTACCAATAAGCGCGATGATCAATATGGCGGTAGTATAGAAAACCGTGCAAGGCTGCTATTAGAAGTTACCGATGCGGTCATTGATGTATGGGGCGCAGATCGAGTAGGCGTGCATTTTTCGCCACGCGCTAACGCACACGATATGTCGGATAGCAATTTAAAAGAAGTCTTTAGCTACAGCGCCAAAGAACTTGGCAAACGAAATATTGCTTTTCTTTGCACCAGAGAAGCAGAGGGGGAAGACAGCATAGGTCAAATCCTGAAAGAAAACTTCGGTGGCGCACTGATTGCCAATGAAGGCATGAATAAAGATAGTGCAGAAAAGTTGATTAACTCAGGCTGTGCTGATGCAGTGGCATTTGGTGTTTTATTTATTGCCAATCCTGATCTGCCTGCAAGTTTTGAGCAAGATGCTACACTCAACACGCCAGATCCATCGACATTTTATTCCTCTGGCGCTGAGGGATACACTAGCTACCCTAGAATGAATCAATAAGATAAAGCTAAGAACTTCAACTAAGGCGTTCAAATAATGAGTTCACATTTAGAGCAGATGGCTAAATTAGCACATTGGATGGACGTCTTAGCGCTTCCCGCAATACTGGTGGATAGCTCACTGCCTGATTTACCTATAACCCATGCAAATAAAGCGTGGCTTACATCTCATTCACAGATTGCATTGAACGACGAAACCACTGTTACAGGCATCTATCAAGTCTCACCACTTGAAGTGCTAGAGAAGATTAAACAGGTTCAGAACAATCCACAGCAAACTCGTGATAGCGTTGTGAAATCAGCCAAAAAGAGCATCAAAAAAAGCCGCTGGTATCGTCACACCTTTTGTGGAATAGAGAGTAATGAGGAACTAATAAACAGTAACCTTGTGTTGATATTTGAGCAAGATATCACTTGGGAAGTTCTTGAAAACTCACGCAAAGAACAAAAGTCATCAATAGATCCACTAACTGGCTTATTAAATCGCGAAGCCTTTCTAAATAAACTCAGCGAAAAGCTCCCAAAGCTAGCCGATTCTCACGAAATGATTTGTTTGGTTTTTATCGACTTAAACAAGTTTAAACCAATCAATGATGACTATGGACACGATGTCGGTGATCGCATATTAATTCAGATTGGCGAGCGGCTATTGAATGAAATGAGTCATGGAAATACCGCAGGTCGACTCGGTGGTGATGAGTTTGTTTTGCTGTTAACAGACATCAAAGATGAAAGCTCTATTCCACACTTTATGGACAATCTATTAGATCGTGTTTTTCAACCTATCAAAATCAGTAAGGATATAAACTTATCTATTGGTGGATCTTATGGATATGCCTGCACTGAAGACCCTAAAGCCAGAGTCGAAGACTTGTTAAAAGCAGCCGATCAGGCGATGTATCTACACAAAAAAAATCCACATCAAGCTGGATTATCAGTAAGGCAAATCGTTGATAGAAGAAAAATAAGTCAGCAAACCGAATCTATATTGAATGCTCTTAAAACCCAAGAGTTAGAAATGTTTCTTTATCCATTAGTCTCGCTGGACAAGGAAGAAATTATTGGATTTGAAGTGTTACCCAGATGGCATCATCAGACTTATGGAACTCTTGAGCTTGAACACTTTCAGCCCTTATTACTTGCTTCTGAAGATGGCAAAATGTTTGATCGCTGGCTAATTCACACAGCCGCAAAGTTCTCAGCAACTATGCAAGAGCAGGGGTACAATATTGGCATTGGCATCAACTTAACACGCAGACAGCTCGATGACGGATCTTTTGTTGAGTTTATGCGTGAAACTGCATCCTTTTTTGCTGATGGTCGAGTCGATCTAACCCTAGAGATAGTCGAGTCTCCCTATTTTCGAGACAACGCTTTTACCTTCAGTGCCTTACAACAGGCACGAGATATGGGAGGGCAGGTGGTACTTGACCATTTTGGTAATGAAAAATCATCCTTTAGTTTTGTCACCCAAATCCCACTAGACTTTATAAAGCTACACGAAAGCCTAACACATGATCTTAAAAGTCAGCGCGATAAGCAGCGCTATGTTGCCTCACTTATCGCTTTCAGCCACCGCTTAGGACATCCCGTTGTTGCTAGTGGTATTAACGAAGAGGACGACTTTACTATTCTAAAATCACTAGGCTGTGATTTGATACAAGGCGGTTTGTGGCTTAAACCTATGTCACTTAAACAGATCGAAGAACAGCTGCTTAATGATGCAGCTGTTGGGAAGTTTAAGCTGCGAGCACGTACTAATTTTAATGATAAATAACATATTTACTTTTTCCTGATGACTTAGCTTTGTACATCGCTTGATCAGCTTGGTGAAGTAATTTTTTAACGTCTGCTTTTTCTAGTTGTGGATACACTGTTGCGCCGATACTTGCTGAAACATTAATTTTGACTAAATCTTTAGTGTAAAAATCTTTTGTTGAAGAGGTGATCATACGTTCAAGTATAATATGAATATCATTCAAATCGTTAAAATCAGTTATTAAAGCAACAAATTCATCACCACCAAAACGAGATAGTGTATCGGTTTCACGTAGATTACTACTCAACTGTTTTGATATGAATACTAATAAATTATCACCTTCATCGTGACCAAAGGAATCATTAACATTTTTGAAACCATCCAAATCAATAAACGCCAAACACATTAATCTCTTGTGCCTATCGCTTTGTGAGATAGCTTTTTCAAGCCTATCAATTAACAATCTCCGATTAGCTAAACCAGTTAATAAATCATAATAAGCTAAGTATTTAAGCTTCTCTTCTTGAGATTTCTCAATTGTTATATCCGTAAACATAGAGACATAATGTAATACTTTATTACTTTCATCTCTTACAGTAGTAATTGTTAGGTACTCAATAAAAATTTCACCGTTCTTTCTTCTATTTCTAATTTCACCATGCCAATAACCATTATTTATTATTGAAGACCACATTTCATTATAGAAAGAAGTGCTGTGATACCCAGAGTTTAAAATCCTCGGCGTTTGACCAATTACTTCATCAGCCTGAAAACCAGTAATTTTTGTAAAAGATGCATTTACATCTAAAATTTTACCATCAGACGAACATAGCATTATTGCTTCTTGTGCATGAGAGAAAACAGTTGCAAGCTGACCCAGCTTCAAATTTTTCTCTTCTAACTGCTTAAGGAAGCTTCTTCTCTCAGTTATGTCATTCATAATTCCAATGAAGTGAGTAACGTATCCGTACTCGTCTTTTATAGATGATACTTTGGTATCAACATATATATCATCTCCATTAGCATTTCGATTGATAAGTTCTCCTTGCCAATCTGTACCATTTTCAATTGATTTTCTTAAATCGTCTACTATAGAAAAGTCGGTTTTGCCGCTTGAAAGTAGTCTAGGGTTTTTCCCCAACAGAAAATCTAAAGAAAAGCCAAACAAACTAATAGTAAAAGGATTTGCATAAGTTATCCTTTGTTCTGGATCAGTAAGTATTATTGATGTATTAGCATTATCAATTGCTTTAGCTAATAATTTAACTTCATCCTGAATTAAAACTCTTTTATTAAACTCTTTTAACAAAAGCAAAGCTAAAACGATTTGAGCAAATGCAAAAACAAAAAGTATTATAAACATGCTGATATTATTAAAGAACCATGTCTTCAATATATCAAGATTAGAAATGCTTAGCGATACGATGATAGGATAACGAGTGGATTGTACAAGCGAATGCGCTGCTGAATTATAACTGATTAGCGCAGAATTATGTCCAGAAGTTATAAATTGGCTTAGAGGCTTTTTGGAACAAAGCTTACAAGAAACGCTATGTAATTTGTTGTTTAATATATCATGAACTGTAAAACCTACAGGATATTTAAAGTTATCTTTATCATTATTTAAAAAAAGGTCATCAAGATAATTTGGATTTAAAGCAAATATTACCCAATAATAATTGTCTTTATCATTGCCTAGGTATGCTTTTAATCCTGTAACAAGCATTGAGTGAGGATGGTTATTGTCGTTTATTGAAACAGGAAGAAAACGACCATTTACTTTCGATAGAAAGTCTAGACCAGATGTAGCTTTAAAGGCACTAGATGTATCAAAATTAATAACTGAAAAATTGAAAACCTCGCCAACGCTTCTGTCAGAGCTATCGAATCTGATTTCGTCATTTTGAATAATGATTATCTGTCTGATGTGAGATGAAAAACCTAAAATTCCTTTGATATCATTAGTTAAAGAATTAGAAATATTCAACTCATTTGACTCATATTTGTGAAAATCACGTTCTAACGAGTTCTTCACTGCAACTACTGAAGACTCTACAGACTGCAAAGTTCTTGTAATACTTTTTTCTAACAGAGCATTTTGGAATGACATTGAATCATAAAGTTGGCGTTTAGCATGATTGAAGCTAAACACAAGACTAACTATCATTACCATAATTATGAAAAAAGAGATAAAAAAAGCATAACTGGTATGTTTTTTATTTAGGGGCATTTAATCGACAACAGCTCATATGAAGATTTTATGTTAACTACTGATTATAAAATCCTTTTAAGGAAATGTATATGATAACAAAGTGTAAGAAAATCATCTTTTCAGTGGCTGCATGTTCAATTTCTTTCTGTTCTCTGGGCGAACAGAGCAACAGTCAACTAGATAAGCTGGATAGCATCATGTCTATGCAGCAGGTAAGGGTTTGTATCTGGCCTGACTATTACCGAATATCTTTCAGAAACCCCAGAACTTTTGAGCTTGAAGGCATTGATATAGACATGGCACATGCTCTAGCTAGTCATTTGAATGTAAGTTTAGAGTTTATAGATAGCTCTTTTGCAGATTTAGCTAGAAATATAACAGAGGGCAAGTGTGACATTGCCATGCATGGAGTGGGTATACGTGAAGACAGAAAAGTCTACATGGACTTCACCACGCCTCATCTAAGAAGCGGTATATATGCGGTTACAAGAAAAAATAACCAGCAGATCCAAGAGTGGAGCGATATAGATCAACCTGGAAATATAGTTGTAGTTCAGAAGGGCACTTACATGGAGCCCGTCATGAAAGATAAGTTACAACAAGCTGAATTATCAATTGTTGATACTTTTATGGGACGAGAGCAAGAGGTTCTATCAGGAAGAGCAGATGTTTTCATGACTGATTACCCTTATGGCCTTAGAATGGCGCACCTTACAGATTGGGCAAGTCTCATATCACCACCTGAGCCATTTGCACTGACGGACTATGCATATGCAGTCCCTAAAAATGAAGACAGATGGCTTGCAGCAGTTAATCAATTCATAGAGAAAGTTAAAGAAGATGGGACTCTTGCAAAATTTGCAGCTAAGCACGAGCTTGAGCCAATAGTTGTACTTACCAATAATTAAAAATTAGTTAGGGTTTAATGAACATTTAATTAAACCCTAATTCTTGCTACAAATTCTAGAATATCATCTTAAAGTTCCAAGCCTAAGTTTTCTTTCTTGCCTAAAAAGGGCTAAAGCCCACAGATCACTAAGAGTTGAGCCGTTGTAATAACGATGATATCGATATCACCGTAAATTACAATTTACAATAAGTAGCCATCCATATAAAGTCACAACTATACAATTTAACATAATATACATTATACGAAGTTGTATAATTAGCAAATATAGGCGTTACAGCTACAGTTATTGGTTACCAACCTTA
>REDB01000051.1 GCA_007693685.1 Oceanospirillales bacterium | reverse complement strand
TTTATCGATTGGTTAGCTTAATCTCAATACGTCGATTCCGTTGAAGTGCCTCGGGTGTGTTGCCAGAATCAACCGGTGAAAACTCTCCAAAACCTGCTGCCGCAAGGTGTCTTTCAGGTACTCCTTGTGAAGCTAGGTAACGAACCACAGAGACTGCGCGCGCTGTCGATAACTCCCAGTTAGAAGGGAAGGCCGCTGTATTGATGGGCACTCTATCGGTGTGACCTTCTATTTGCAGTACCCAATCAATGTCGTCGGGAATAGTAGACGCTATTTCTAGAAGCAAACTAGCCAGTTTGCTGAGTTCTGCACGACCCTCTGCACCTACTTCAGCGGATCCGGAAGCAAAGAACAGTTCAGACGGCAGAAGGAATCGGTCACCGACGACGCGAATATTTTCGTTGTCTTCTAATAATCCTCGTAAACGGCGGAAGAATTCAGACTGATAGCGTTCCAGCTCATTAACTCTTTCTGCCAGTAATACGTTAAGGCGTTGTCCCAAACCTGCAATTTCTACGTTACGCTCGGCAACAAGGGTCTCTTGAAGTTGCAGCGCTGCACTGATTTGACGCAGTTGTTCCTGAAGGGCATCAATGCGTTGTGTCAGTTGTAGAATAAAGTCTTGTTGTGATGCGGTGAGTTCTTGTTCTTCACGCAGCGCACTTTCTTGATCGGCGGAAAGGGTTTGCAGTTGTGCAAAAGCGCGACGCTCTTGTTCAATTTGGCTTTCTAATTCAGCCGCACGGGTGCTGATTAATTGCTGGGTTTCTTCAGATTCTGAAAGCTCTCCCAGTAAGTTATCTAACGCCTGTTGCATCGCTTCTTCGCGGGAAAGGCTTTGTTGATAGGCTGATCTCAAGCTGGTTAGCTCACTGGATAATTGTTCACTGCGTAGTTCTTCCAACATCAATAGACGGGATATTTCATTCAAGCGGCTATTCAAATTTGCCAACTCTGTATCCCGATCTGACAGCGTTTGTGACAAATAGAGTTGGCTGACCATGTAAATCATCAGCATAAAAATGACCAGCATTAATAATGCTGACAATGCATCAACATACCCCGGCCAAGCGTTAATTTGGCTACGTTGACGACGACCTGAACCCAGCATCAGCGTTTATCCTGTTCAGCCAACTTTGCTGCGAGTGCGGCGTTTTCTTCCCGAAGCCTTTCCAGCTCACGAAGTGTGTCTATGCCAGAGAACTCATAATCCCAATCATCTGTCAGCACAGGAGGTGCTTTGCCTTCTTGATGTGCTTTCTCAACTAAGTGAGTCACGCCAGTTAACCATTCCTCTAATCCATCGTAGAAACGGTTTTGTGCATGTCCTGCTTGTATATCTAAAAAACCTAGCAGCAGTGAACCGCCCAGACCTAATAAAGAAGAACTAAATGCAGTGCCCATGCCTTCAAGTGGTGTCAATAAACCAGATTGGAGACTACCAAAGACATCAGCAAAATTACTTTGCTGCATATCTAAGTTAATGATGACTTGTCCAACCGCGTTGATAGTGCCGAGCAGACCCCAAAAGGTGCCTAGCAGTCCTAAAAAAATCAATAAGCTGATGAAATAACGTGTAATTTCACGTTGCTCATCCATTCGTGTACGAATGCCATCCAATACGGTTCGTAATGACAGTGCAGAGAGTGAGAACTTGTCACGTTTATAGTCTTCACCTAGCTGTCGTGCCAGTGGTTTTAATAAACGGGGTTCTTGAGTGACAGATAACCCCATACGACCCGTTCTAAATTGCGCTACCCAACGAATCTCTGGGAAGAGCATAAATACTTGTCGATAGGTAATGAAAATGCCGATGAGTAAGACACAGAAAATGAGTGCATTAAACACCCAGTTAGCCATAAAGGCGGTTTGCAAAGGAACATAGATCAGAACACAGATAGCGATGACTATACCCAGGAACAGTGTCATCCAGAACAAAGTGTGCTTGGGATTACTCATGTTTAACACCCGCTTATGAGTTTAAATCAGTGATACTGATCATCCATCAGTCAAGCGCAGGAGTAAAGGGGATAGGCAAAAAAAACGGGTTGAAGTGTCATGATGACAAAACAACCCTGATATTGCTGATTAATTAAAGGCTTGACCCGGTTTTACACCCAGTTTTTTCAATATAATGACCAGCGGACAAAAACCAGTGAAAGCGGTTTGTAGCATGTTAGCGCCAACAAAAGCGGTGAACCAAAGCCACATCGGGCTTACAAAATGAGCCAGAACAAGGCTAATCAGAATAAAGGTGCCAGCAAAAGCAAAAACCATGCGATCTAGGGACATATATTTCTCCAATAAAAAGTGGTCAAAACAGGATTTAAATTCGATAGATTTAATATAAGTTAATGCTAATGTTTTGTCCACTGCTAGTTTTTGTATCTCGCTTTTCTAGAGTCAATCTCAGGTCTTGTTTCAATATAATTGTGTCGATAGAAAAAAGGCACCCGAGGGTGCCTTTGGAGGGAGAGAGCATTACTCCTGATCAAACTCTTCTTCAGCTTCTAGCCACATCACGTTAATGATGCCGAAAGCGCAGGCGAGTAGCACGCCTAGAATCCATGCGAAATACCACATTGTTCAACACCTCAATAGAGTGAATGGTTATTTTCTTTAATGAAGCTAACACCGATCTTGCTCCACAGGGCGCGATAGCACCAAAAGGTGTAACCTAAAATGATTGGAACAAAAATAGCGGCTGCCCAGGTCATCACCATCAAGGTGTATGCACCTGATGCAGCGTCCCATAAGGTCAAGCTGTGATTCGGAACCAAGCTTGATGGCATGACAAATGGGAACATTGAAACACCTGCGGTGAGGATAATTCCTGTTATACCCAGTCCGCTAAACAAAAAGGCTAAAGCCGCTTTGTTGGCGCTGGCGAAAAGGTAGGCACCGATTAGCCCCAGAAACCCAAGAACTGGTGCAATCATGGTGACAGGGTAGTTGGCGTAATTGCTTAGCCAAGCACCTTCAGCTCTGACCACTTCTTTCAACATAGGATTGGATGCAGCATCTGTAGCTGGCATAGAGATAACCGCGTAACCATCTATACCTACTGCTAGCCATAGACCAGCCAAGGCGAAGCTCACTAAGCATACTAGTGCAAAAATACGAGCATAGAAGCGCGAACGCTGTTCAACCGCTTCATGGGTTCGCATTTGTACCCAAGTTGCACCGTGCAGGCACAGCATGGATAAGCTGACGACACCACACAGCAAAGCATAAGGGTTTAGTAGAGCAAAAAAGCTGCCATGATAAGATGGGCGAACCAACTCGTCATATTGGAAAGGAACGCCTTGCAGCAAGTTTCCAAACGCAACGCCGAATACCAATGCTGGAACAGCGCCGCCCACAACGAGAGCCCAGTCCCAGGCATCACGCCAGCGCTGATCTTGCATTTTTGAACGGTAGTCAAAACCGACAGGGCGCAAGAACATCGCAAATAGCACCAGAAGCATTGCCCAATATAAGCCCGAGAAGGCTGCTGCATAGACCAGTGGCCAAGCGGCAAATAAGGCACCACCAGCGGTGATAAACCAGACTTGATTGCCATCCCAGTGGGGTGCCATGGTATTGATGACCACACGTCTTTCATCATCAGTTTTAGCAACTAGTGGTAGGATGGCTAGGCCACCCATATCGAAGCCATCAGTAACTGCAAAGCCAATGAGAAGAACACCGATCAAAACCCACCAGATCAGTTTTAATACTTCATAATCAAAGATCATTTCAAATACTCCTTAGCCTTACTCATGCCTTAACCGTTTGTGGTGAAAGCTCGCCATCATCTTCTGAATCTTGTTCAAAGTGATAGCGACCCGTATGCAGACTACTCGGCCCTTTGCGGATAAAGTGCTGCATTAGGAAGACTTCGATAATGATCAAAATCGTGT
>REDB01000113.1 GCA_007693685.1 Oceanospirillales bacterium | reverse complement strand
ACCCCGTTTTGACCTTAATCGTCATCACATCATTCAACCAGTACTCCTCGTCATACTCAATGCGCGCACCGTCTGATGTTTCAGAAATGCGCGTAATGTAAAGACCGGGGCATCCTGAAGAGACACCTAACGCCTCAGCCACGCCATTCATTAATGCTGTGGGTGTGATGGTGATCTGTTTACTGGTTAACTGAATGCCATACACCTCAGATAGCATTTTCCATAAGGCTTCTAAAGGCTGCTTTTCCAGATCCAGTAAATAGCGAGGATTAAGCCAGATAGTTTCGACAAAGACTAAACGCTCATCGGCAAAACGACGGCGGCGAAGTCTAAAAACATCTTCCCCCAGCTCTAATGCGAGTGCAGTAGCAACCTGTGCAGAGGCGGCTATGCGCTTAATACCCAATACTTCTGTTCGTGGAACCCGCCCTTGATCTGCAACATAGCGAGTAAAACTGACATCAGAAACGGGTTCATAGGTTAAACGAGGTGAAGAGATAAACCAGCCACGACGGTTACTTCGGTAGATCACCCCTTCACTTTGCAATTGTGCTAAGGCTTGACGTAACGTGACTCGCGTTGTGCCATAGCTTTCGGCCAATTCTCGCTCGGAGGGCAGTTTCGATCCCGCTGGTAACTCACCATTACCAATTCGCAGCATTAAACTGTCTCTGAGTTGCAGATATAGCGGTTGTTCTGACATGGCTCGTCCTGAGGCAAAAAGGTGCATTTTACCGAAATTATTTAGCAAAGCGACTAAGAACACGCTTCGTCACCAAATCGACACACATCTGTCACTCATTATTCACGATTTTAGGGAATGATCTGAAAGGTTGATTAACGAGGATCTGCTATGTTCGATATCGAGTCTTTAATTGCTGAAAAGTACCCCAAGCTAGTTCACAAACCAGCACTGGTAAAAACACCGATTATGCAGCTTCTGCGTCATCTGTTTCATGAAGATGAGGTCAATCAGTTTTTACATCAACACCAAGATTTAGGTGCATTTGAATTTACCGATAAAGTGCTTGAGCATTTTAGCATCAGCTACCTAGTAGCAGCGCGTGAGAAAGAAAACATTCCTACCGAAGGTCGTGTGATCATTGTATCTAACCATCCTTTAGGAACGCTGGATGGCTTAGTGTTACTGAAGCTGGTAGGTGAAGTTCGACGTGATATTAAAATTATTGCCAATGATCTGTTGTGGCAGTTTGAGCCATTGAGACCCTTACTTTTACCAGTCGATAACTTGACTCAAAGTGGCTATCGTAAAACCGTTCGAGAAGTGACCGATTGTTTGCAGCAAGATAAGGCAGTGATTATTTTTCCTGCGGGAGAAGTCTCCAGAGCAACACCAAGCGGTATCAAGGATGGACCTTGGCAGAGTGGCTTTGTGCATTTTGCCAGAAAAACCAATTCGCCTATCCTGCCGATTCACATTAACAGTAAAAATTCGGCCTTATTTTACTCACTATCCATGATCTATCGTCCCATCGGTGGACTGATGCTGGTCAATGAGATGTTCAAGAAGCACGCAGAGGATATGCCGGTTCGCATCGGCGAACTTATTCCTTTAGAGCGCTTTGATAACAATGAGTTACCACTAAAAACGCGATTGAAGCTGCTTCGTAAACATATTTACCGCCTACCGAAAAACAAGCCCTCGTTATTTGTCACTGAAAAGCCTATTGCCCATCCAGAAGAGCGCTTGCTGCTAAGAAGAGCGCTTCGAAAAGCTGAATGCCTAGGTCAAACGCAGGACGGAATGCAAATCTACCTATTTGACTATGTTGCTGACTCCCCCGTGATGCGAGAACTCGGTCGCTTACGTGAACTAACCTTTCGCCGTGTCGGTGAAGGCACAGGGCAACGCTATGATCTAGATCGCTATGATCGACACTATCAGCATATTATTTTATGGGATGATGAAGCCTTAGAACTGGTTGGTGCCTATCGCATTGCAGATTGCGCTAAAGTGATGAATACCGAAGGTGTGCAGGGTTTGTATGCTGCCAGTTTATTTCGCTACCAGCCTGAACTTGAAACCCTGTTGCAACAGAGTGTCGAATTAGGACGTAGTTTTGTTCAACCACGTTACTGGGGAAGACGCAGCTTAGATTATCTCTGGTATGGCATAGGTGCGTATCTGAAAAGCCGACCCGATGTGCAGCGCATGATAGGGCCTGTGTCTATTTCTGCAAAACTGCCTCAGATCGCAAGAGATCTACTGGTCATTTACTATCGCCACTATTTTGGCAAAACTGGCTTGGCTCAAGCCAATGCACCTTATATGCCGTCAGATGCTGGCAATGTCGAAGCGAACCGCCTCTTTAGCTATGACGATGCGCGTGAAGACTTTATTGCTCTGAAAGAACGACTCGATCTATATGGTGTGACTGTTCCAACCCTTTACAAGCAATATACTGAACTCTGTGAGGAAAACGGCGTGCATTTTCTCGACTTTAGCGTTGATGCTGATTTTGGTTACTGCATTGATGGTTTGGTTAGTGTTGAAGTGGATAAGATAAAGTTAAAAAAGCGCCAGAGATATATGGGGTGAGTCTTCGAGCCACCCCATTCACTTGCTGCAAACAACCTATCGCTGATGCATGAACTTGTCACAGCCGGAAGACAACGCCTGTGATACCTGATTCAGCGATTGACTCGCATTGGCTGATATCGCCGCGGTTTGATTCAATCGCTCAATATCCGTGTTAAGTTGACTCATCGATTCTGAGAAGTCGTGAGTCAATCCATATTGCTCTTCAGATGCCTGAGCCACTTGATTGTTTAGGTTTAGAATATTCATCACAGCTGCTGTAATGTCACTAAACAAAGCATCGGCTTCGTGCACTTTTTTCGCATTATTTTCTGCCTGATCGTATGCACTTTTCATATTGCTCGATGCTTGGGCTGCTCTCGCTAACAAGGTATCGACTATTCCTTTAATCGACTCTGTTGCACGTTGAGTGTTAAACGATAACTGCCTAACTTCATCCGCCACGACGGAAAAACCCCGCCCTGCATCACCCGCACGAGCCGCTTCAATCGCAGCATTTAAGGCAAGTAAATTAGTTTGCTCTGATATTTCTTTGATCACAGTTAACACTTGCACTATTTCTTGTGAACCCACTTGGAGTTCTTTAATCACAGCTTGTGTATTGTTAAGCTGTTTTTCGAGATTTTGCGCAGTTTGAATACTTTCCGACGATATCTTACGCCCTCTCAAACTGACCTTTTCAGCCGTCTCAGCAAGTTTTACGGCTTCGCTGGTATTGTGAGTTACCTCTTCAATCGCCGATGTAATTTGCGTGATGGCTTGGGTGAGCGACGCAACTTGCTGACTTTGACTCGCCACGCCCTCGTTGACCTGCTGGCCAATATCAAGAGTAGAGTCTGCCTGAATTCTTAATTGTCGTGAATGTTCTGCAATATCCTGTAACAATCGCCTAAAGTGAGACAACATGCTATTTAGTGCACGGGCTGCCGCGGAGACTTCATCCTTACCCTGCTCTTTGGCTTGGTGAGATAAATCAGCATCCTTCTCAACCTGTATCAGTACATCTCTCAATTCATTGATGGGTATAGAGATAGAACGCTGAATAACGAAGCCCAGCAACAGCAGCAATAGAATTATTAATCCACCCCCTAATAGGTAGGCTGAGACAAGCGTCTGCGTTAGCTGTTCTGCGCTCAATCTAACGTCATCAGCGGCTTCTATCTGCTCTTGAACAAATTGATTAATCAGCTCACTAAAAGGACGAATGCTCCTGTCGAGATCCATATTAATTGAGGATTCATTTAAGATACGAATAGCCAATGCATCACTACCTACCGGCTCAATCCAACGTCCATACTGGTCAATCGCTACTGCGAACCCTTGATCCAAGTAGTCTAGTTTCTGTTGGGCATCAGCATCATTATCGAAGGGTCTTATTTGCTCGAAGACCTGCCAATAAGCCTGAGCACGGTCAAGTATTGCTTCCACCTCGCTTTTGGCATCCGATAGGCTTTTCCAACCCGTACGATACTGATTGAGTACCGCCATACCATCTTGCTCAAGCATACGTTGAACACTCAGAACATCAGACAAGATAGCTAAATGCTCTTGGTAGAGTGTTGTGAACAATCTATCTTTTTCAACAGAGCTAAAATGGTTGCCTAAAAGAATTAGAATAATTGTCACTTGAGGTACTATGACCAACAGCAATAGTCGTTTTGCAATAGTTAGTTTCGACAGCATAAACCCACTCACATTATCAAAGCGATCTTTATACTTTAGGATTATGAAGATTAGGTTACATCTATCGAAAATAAAAATAAACTATTGAAATTAATCTATATTAATTTCTCTGAACACACCCATTCAACTTGTGAAAACCTTCCGTTATGACTGTCATCTATCCTGATACGGGTTAATCCAGCATAAGGAATATCAAATAGCAGTGCGTTATTTAAAGGCTGCTGAATAACCTGTCTTAAAATCAAGTTACAGGTGAACAAGTGCGCAACCACCAAAATATGTTGTCCTGGATAGGTATCGATTAACTCTTTCCACGCGCCACCCACTCTATGATCAAACTCCTGCAGCGTTTCACCGTTTGGGATCGTATTAAGGTTAGGATTCATCCAAAATGCGGTTACGTCATCTAACGAATGACCATCATCAGAAAGAGCACGAGCTTCGGCATACGTTAGCCCCTCCCAATCGCCTAAGTGTAGCTCCGCAAACTCTTTAACTTCTATCACAGGAATATTGTGCTTAGCACCCAATTCATGTGCAAATTCACAGCAACGCAATAACGGTGACGTTATAACCACATCCCAAGGTGACTGGTCATTAACGGCATGTCGCATCTGAGCCCAACCATCCTGACTTAATGGATGATCGGTTGATCCCCGAAATTTTCGCCCTCCCTCGGGTTCACCATGCCTAATCAAATCAAAACGTGTCGTTATAGACTCTAAAGTTCGCATCACCACTCCTAAATAAACGCTTTTCGTACTTTGGCCGAGATATACTCTGACACTAAGACGGTCGCAAAAATCAAAATAAATATGATGCTAACACGATCCCATGCTAAGGAATTTATCGCTGCATTTAACTGCAAACCAATACCACCGGCTCCGACCAATCCCAGTACCGTCGACTCGCGAATGTTAATGTCCCAGCGATAGATACTAATTCCAGCAAAGGCAGGCATCACTTGTGGCAACACTGCATAACTCATCACCTGCATGCGACTTGCACCGGTAGCCGTGATCGCCTCTACAGGTGTCGGATGTATCTCTTCTATTGCTTCGTACAATAGCTTGCCGACAAATCCGATCGAACGCAGTGCAATCGCTAAAATACCTGCCAAAATACCGGGCCCAAGAATGGTGACCAATAGCATCGCCCAGATTAATGAGTTGATGGAACGTGATGACACGATAATCATTAAAGCAAAGCTACGAATGATGGGGTGTGGAGTGGTGTTTCGTGCGGCTAGGAATGCACAAGGAAACGCCATGATAATACCCAAAATTGTACCCAAGGTAGCAATGTTGATGGTATCCCACAACGCCTTCCAAAGCCGATTAGAATAAGCCCAATCTGGCGGCAACATTCGACTGATTAGATCAGCACCTTGTTTGGGTGCATCCTGAACAAATACCCACATGGTGTTATCAGAGATAACTTTCCAGCAAAGCAAGAACAGTGACAAACCCGCCAACCAACCTAGCCAGATAAGCCATTGCTGACGCGTGGTACGCAACTTCCATTGCGCTTGTGAAAGATCCTTCTCTGTAGACAAAAAATGTAGAGGCATTATTGCACCCACTTACGGACATAACCGGATAAATATTCGGTCATCATGACGATGCCGATAATAATTAACAGAACCGCTGCCGCTGTATCGTACTCATAACGCCCTAGTGACGTATTTAAGGTAGCGCCAATACCGCCGGCTCCGACAATACCGATGACCGCAGATTCTCTAAAGTTGATGTCTAAACGATATAATGACAAACCGATTAAGCGCGGCATGACCTGTGGCTGAACGGCATAGTTCATCAACTGCAACCAACTTCCGCCCGTTGCACGTATCGCCTCAACCTGACGTTCATCGATATCTTCAATATCTTCTGCTAAGAGCTTCGCCATAAAACCAACGGTAGCAAAGGCTAAGGTGATCATTCCTGCCAAAGGTCCAAAACCAAACATCACCACAAACAGAATTGCGATAATCACCTCTTGAAACGTTCGAGAGATGGCGATAATGGATCGACAAAAAAGATATATAGGTAACGGCGCCATATTACGCGCCGCACCGACACCCACAGGTATTGCCAACACAATGCCGATCACCGTAGAGGTCAGTGTCATGGTCAAGGACTCTAGAAGGCCCTGTTGAATATCGCGCCAACGGCTGGTGAAATCTGGCTGCAAGAAAGCACTTAAAAAATTCAACCCTCGGGATGCACCCTCGGCCACTCTAGCCCAATTCACTTCGACACTGAGGCTAGCCAGAATTAAATAGATAATCACGGCACTAATCAGTGCCAAACGATAACACCAGTCTTGGATTAAGGGAGGTCGACGCCATTGCCCTTGCGCAGCACGGCTGAGTCTATCGGTTGATGCACTCATACACTGGCAACCCTTAACACTGAAGGAATGTCACGAGAATTTGATTTTGTCTCGAAGGCTTCCTGCGCCTCTTCATCGGATTCTAAAGAATGATTCCAATCTTCCTCACCATAAATGCGAGTCAGCATCTCTGCATCCAACTCTTCGGGTAAGCCATCAAACACCAGCTCACCCGCACGCAACCCGATAATGCGATCAGCAAATAACTGCGCTAACTGCACATCATGAATATTAATGATGGCAGCCAATTGTCGCTCGATACACAGCTCTTTGATCAAACGCATAATTTGGCGAGAGGTTTTAGGGTCTAAACTTGCGGTAGGTTCATCGACTAGCAAAATGTCGGGGCTTTGTAGTAAAGCTCTTGCAATACCCACTCGTTGACGTTGTCCGCCTGATAAGGCATCAGCGCGCTTATCTATAAAGGTTTCTAAACCCACCCGCTCTAACAACATAAACGCTTGCTGCACCACATCTTGCGGATAGCGACGGAAATAACTGCGCCAAAAGCCGGTATAGCCAAGATAACCAGATAGCACATTCTCCATCACCGTTAGACGATCAATGAGAGCATATTCTTGGAAGATCATCCCCATTCGACGACGCTCACGTCTTAATTGACGTTGATTCAATTTTGTCAGCTCAGTCTCGGCCAAAAAGACTTTACCATCAGTCGGCTCTACTAAACGATTAACACAGCGAATCAACGTACTTTTACCAGCGCCGGAGGGCCCGATAAGTGCAACCACTTGACCGGCAGGAATTTCTAAAGAAACGTTGGTTAGGGCTTTATCGCCCGTCGCATAGCATTTGGTCAGTTGATGAAGAGAAAGCATAGTGTTTACCTCAAAAAAGCAAATGCCTCTCATCCTTGAGAGGCAAGTCAGTACGGCAACTAAAAGTTCTTAACTTTAATAAGTTACAGTTATCTTTAATTACAGTTATAAGTCACGCCCATTGCCTGATCGATAGTGCGCACCACTTCCCAGTGCTCTTGATAAGTGATCGGGATAAATTGCGCCTCACCAGAGTTCTTAAACTCTTCTTGTAATGCACTGCCTTCCCACTCGTAGGTAAAGAAAGCTTCTTTAACTTTTTCAGCCAACTCTGGCTTCAGGTTATAAACATAACCATAGCCAGTGGTTGGAAAGGTTTGTGAGGTATAAATAGTGGTATAGCTATCAGGCTTCACTACATCACGCGAAATCATGCGCTTTAACACAGAGTTAGCGATAGCAGCAGCATCATAGTCACGGTTCACAACCCCTAAAATAGAGTTGTCATGACTACCCGAGAAAGAAGGTTGGAAATCAACTTCAGCAACCATGCCAAACTCAGCTTCTAACAAGGCAGAAGGGGCTTTGAATCCAGAGTTAGAAGTCGGTGCAGTAAAGGCTAAGCTGCGACCGCGAATATCTTCAACACTGCTAATACCTGAATCAGGACGAGTGATGATTTCCATCTCATAACCAAAGGTACCATCTTCACGTGCCATCATCGTAAAAGGAACAAATCCAGCACAGTTAACCGCTAAAGGGTTAGAACCTGTGTTAAAACCCGCTACATGTAAACGACCCGCACGCATCGCTTCTAACTGAGCAGCATTAGACTGAACTGGAAAGAATTGAACTCGCTTACCGGTCACCGCTTCCATATGCTTTAGGAAACCTTCCCAAACTTCAGCATAAACGGCAGGATCTTCAACTGGTGTATAAGCAAATACCAAGGTATTCGGATCTACCCATTGAGACGGATCAGTTGGTGCATCAGCAACCATATCGCCATTAGCATCGGTAAAGCGTTGTGAAAGATCGCTAGCGTTCACTGCAAAAGAAGCGGTGACAGCCAACAAACTTGCAGCCAGTGTATTTCCAGTTATTTTCGAAAGCATGCGCATGTTGCACCCCATCTGTTGATTTAAAAGATGGAGTAGACTTTAGTCACAGTGTGTGACGATTAGGTGTCAGTAACGTGATCATTTCATTTCAAACTGATGAATCCTATCGACTGTCAACGCTTTGTCATGAAAGTGACATAGGCTTAGTACTAATCGCTAAGATCGGAGACAGACGATGCACAATAACGATTTTCACCAACAGACCCGCGCTGACTTTTTGGCTTTCTTAACTCAACAAGAAAGCCGTTTCCCAACTGAAAATCGTTTACGTATCGATCTGCACTGTCATGATCATCATAGCGATGTACCTGACGAGCTTTGGGGGCGGCTGTTAAAATTACCCGAAACTTGGCTGCCTACAGATCAGTTGGTTAAGCACTTGCAATCGACCGGTACCGATCTAATTACCATTACTAATCATAACAATGCTCGATCCTGCTGGGAGTTGATGGATAAAGGCATGGATGTGCTATCAGGTGCTGAGTTTACTTGTCATTTTCCTGATGAATCTTTGAGTGTGCATGTTTTAGTCTATGGTTTCTCACCGCAACAAGAGAGTCGACTCAACCGTCTTCGTCATAATATTTATCACTTTGTCGCTTATACCCTAGAGCAGGATCTTCCAAGCGTTCTTCCTCACCCACTATTCTTTTACAGCGCAAAAAATAAGCTAGGGATTGAAGCGCTGGAAAAACTGGCGTTGCTGTTTGAACGTTTCGAAGTACTCAATGGTCAGCGTGGTTTTTGGCAAAACCGTATGACTCAGCTATGGATTGAAAGCTTAACCGAGGAAAAACTGCACCATTTAGCCATCAAACATAAGATCAATCCACATGATTTTTGTGTGCATCCGTTCAATAAATGTATGACGGGAGGCTCTGATGATCACAATGGAATTTTTGCAGGCGAATGCGGTAGTTTTTTATATGTTGATAATTTAGCTGAACGACGCAAATCTGAACCTTTATCCGCACTGGCACTTGAAGCGCTGCGAGCTGGTTATATCGCTCCCTATGGTCAACCGGGTGAAGAGGAACGTTTAACCACAACTTTCTTGGATTATTTTTCCCAAGTAGCGATCCATATGAAAGATCCCGGTCTGCTACGCCTGATGCTTCATAAGGGTAGTTTGAAAGACAAACTCATGTGCTTAGGCGTCAGCAATACCATGCAAGAGTTACAACGACACAAATACACCTTGGCATTTTTGAAAACCTTTCATCAAGCCTTAGGGGGTAAATCACCTGCATTGCTGGCTAACTTAGGTGTTCCTAAAGAGTTCAAACCAACCTTAAAGATCATTAAACAGATCGCCAAAACACGTCGTAAAGAGCCAGAGAATTTTTCACTTAAACTACGTAAGAGCATTCCTTCACTGTATCGAGAAGTGACAGGTATCTTTTTTCAACGCCTCTCAGAAGCGCTAGATCAGAATAAACCCCGCTCTAAACGTTTAAGCCTTGATTCTTTGATCAAAGAGTTTGAACTTCCGACCCACCTGCGTGGGCTAGTACAAAACTCTAGTAGTGAACACTCACCACAGATGCTAAAAATTCTTGAATCCTTGACCTTTCCGGCACTTGCCGCTTTAGTGATCGGTGGTGCGTCTTTTACCGGTAGCCAAGTTTTATATGCCAATCGAGAGCTACTTAATGACTTAGCTAAAGATCTGAATGCAGGTCAGCACTCAGAACGTATTTTGTGGTTGACCGATAGTTTCTGTGATGGCAATGGCGTATCTGGCTTTTTGAATAACCTATTAGATGAAGTACAGCAGCGCCAGCTTCCTATCGACTTACTGACCTGTCATCCCACTTTGGCTGAACAGCCTCACTTAAATGTACTTCGTCCGATTAGTCAATTTCATCTCAAGCAACCTAATGAACAAACACTATATGTACCGGACATGCTAGAAGTGCAGCGCGTGTTTGAGCAAGGTGGCTATGATCGCATTATTTGCTCTACCGAGTTGATGATGGGAGTGGTTGCACTGTATCTAAAGCACGCTTTTTCTGTACCTGTCTGGTTTTACATGCACACCGACTGGCATGAATACTTTCAACGCAGCACTGCATTATCCGCTCAGTATACTGATCGTTTTCGTCGCTTACTTCGTGCTTTTTACCATCAATTTGACGGTTTATTTGTCCTCAATCGCGAACATCGAGATTGGTTGGCATCTGAAGCGATGGAGATTCCCATCGAGAAATTGCACTTAACAGCGCATTGGGTAAATAGTTCTTATCACGCTTTATCGGATCAACGTAACTTGCCAAAACCTAACCCAACCCTGCTCTATGCAGGTCGTATTAGTCGCGAAAAAGGGGTACTAGATCTTCCGGAAATCTTCAGATGGGTACGAAAAGCCATTCCCAATATACATATCCGTATCGCCGGTAACGGTCCTGCACTTAAAAAGCTACGTCGCCAACTGCCAGAAGCAGAATATTTAGGCTGGATTGATGAAGATGGAATGAAACAGGCCTATTTAGAAGCAGATATGTTACTTTTACCTTCGCGCTTTGATACCTTTGGTTGTGTCGTGCTGGAGGCTCTTGCAACAGGTTTACCCGTTGCAGCCTACCATAGCAAAGGACCTGCCGATATTATTCAGCATGGACAACAAGGTTTTTTATCTGACTCACCTACGCAGATGGCGGCACAAATTCTTCACTACTTTAGCTCGCCTATGCTAGAACAGAAACGTATACAACGTGCTGCGAAGGATAGACTTAATGACTATCAAGCAGAGCAGATACTGAATCAATTACTGACCAATACCGGCATCCACCTAACAACAACGGAACAGGACACCGCACTGAACTATGTCAGCTGATGAACAGAAAGGTTCGTTTAACGAAGTTTTTTTTATCTTCTTAAAGTTAGGACTCACCTCGTTTGGCGGACCGGTTGCACATCTAGGCTATTTTCAAACGGTCTTCGTGGAGCAAAAGCGCTGGTTAAGTGCGACAGCCTATGCGGAACTGATTGCCCTATGCCAGTTTATTCCAGGCCCAGCGAGTAGTCAGGTGGGATTTGCAATTGGATTGCACCGAGCAGGACTGAAAGGTGCTCTTGCTGCTTGGACAGGCTTTACTCTGCCCTCCGCTTTATTGATGTTGCTGCTAGGTATTACCTTAATCCATTTAGATTTATTGGCTTATAAAGGTCTTTTGCAAGGTCTTAAGGTCACGGCAGTTGCGGTCGTTGCTTGGGCCTTGTGGAGCATGGCAAAAAGCCTAACACCGGACCTGCCTCGACGTTTGATTGCATTATTAGGCGCTGCTATCGCGCTGTTTATTCCGGGGGTATTCGGCCAACTTGGCGCACTTTTCTGTGGTGCAGCCTTAGCCTTTTTCCTTTTATCAGCTAAAGCCGCTCAAACGGATCAGCAAGGGTTAAATATTAACCTTTCTAAGTCAGTTGCATGGGTGTCAGGCGGGTTATTTATCGCAGGATTACTGCTACTACCTCTACTTGCCCTCAACTCGGATCATTCATTACTACTGCTCACTGATTCTATGTACCGCGCGGGTTCTTTAGTATTTGGTGGAGGTCATGTGGTTCTCCCCTTACTACACGCGGAAACGGTTAGCCAGCAAATGATCACTGCAGAAAACTTCCTTGCAGGCTACGGAGCCGCTCAAGCCATGCCAGGTCCTTTATTCAGCTTTTCAGCTTTTATAGGTGCTCAAGCTAGTGGAATCAGTGGATCACTGATAGCGGTGTTATCTATTTTCTTACCTGGCTGTTTATTGCTATTGGCTATCTTGCCAGTATGGCAAAGGGTTAGAACCCACGCTCTTTTGCAGCAGTTATTAATGGGCGTCAATGCAGCCGTGGTTGGATTGCTTGCGGCTGCCCTCTACAACCCTGTGATTACCGCAGGCATTCGAGACTGGAAAGATGCTCTATTTGCGTTAGTGCTACTCGGTTTACTAGCCAGTGGTAGAGTGCCCGTGATGCTATTAGTGTTACTCGGTGCTGGTGCTGGGTATGTTTTATTGTGAGAACATATTAATAGAACAATTTATTCCGTCATTAGGTGGGTTGGCAAATTGAAAGATTGATAGTTTATCAAGCATGATGCTTTGACTTTAAACCTACATAGGCAAATAATATATGGAATTACGTATATATTTGCAACGACAGCTAACGGGATAAATTATTATGTCTCCTACTCAATCTGCACAGGCAGAGCCTTCTACTGAAAGCATGGGGATTTTTGGGCGCTACTTATCTATCTGGGTCGCTCTAGCGATCGTTGCGGGTATTTTACTAGGTCAGTATGCGCCCGCTATCCCTGAAGCTCTTGCAGCTTATGAATATGCAAACGTATCGATCCCTGTAGCAATTTTAATTTGGGGCATGATCTTCCCTATGATGGTGCAGATCGACTTTTCTGCATTAATGGAAGTTCGCAAACAACCTAAAGGTTTATTCATCACTACCAGTGTTAACTGGTTAATTAAGCCCTTCACCATGTTCGCCATCAGTTGGTTTTTTCTTTTGGTGGTCTTTAAACCCTTTATTCCAGAAGATCTAGCCTATGAATACTTGGCGGGGGCAATTTTACTAGGTGCGGCTCCCTGTACCGCCATGGTATTCGTGTGGAGCTATTTGACTCGTGGTGATGCAGCCTACACGCTAGTTCAAGTTGCACTGAATGACTTGATTATGCTGTTTGCTTTTGCTCCGATTGTGGTGCTTTTGCTTGGAATCTCCAATATTCCAGTACCTTGGGATACCGTTGCACTGTCAGTTTTTTTGTACATCGTTATTCCACTAGGTGCGGGTTACTTAACACGTAGGGCGCTGATTAAAAAACGCGGACAGCAATGGTTTGATGAGGTGTTTATGCCGCGTATTGGTTCAGTGACCCCTGTGGCATTGATTATTACCTTGGTACTTCTTTTTGCGTTTCAGGGTGAAGTGATCTTAAACAACCCACTTCACATTCTGCTTATCGCGGTGCCTTTAATTATTCAAACGATACTGATATTCCTGCTAGCCTATTACTGGGCAAAAAGCTGGAAAGTACCGCACAACATTGCTGCCCCCGGAGCAATGATCGGCGCCAGCAACTTTTTTGAATTAGCCGTTGCTGCCGCCATCGCTTTATTTGGGTTACAATCCGGTGCGGCACTTGCTACCGTTGTTGGTGTCTTAGTAGAGGTACCTTTGATGCTTGCACTGGTGCGGTATGCTAATCGAACACGAGGACAGTTTGTCCAAGCCTCGTCATCTTGATCTATCGTTGAAAGAAACTGAGGTGTATTGATATGAAAAGCGTTAACACTCTTGCTATCGGACTGCTTATTAGCTTGGTGTCATTGCCATTATGGGCTTTTCAGTCTATTGCTCCTTCCTTTGAAGAGCTGCAAGAGATGGACGTGTTATTAATCGATATCCGTGAACCTCATGAATGGGAGCAAACAGGTATTGTTGAAGGCGCTATTCCCATCACGGCTTCTCGCACCTTTCTTCAAGAACTTGCCCCACACTTAGATGATCGCCCTGTTGCGTTGATTTGCCGCACGGGGAATCGAACAGAACAGTTGGCTCGGATGCTAGAACCTCATATCTCTCAAGAAGTCATCAATATTGAAGGCGGGATCTTTAGACTGATCGCAGAAGGCTATGAACCCGTTCCTTGTGAATCTTGTTAAATGGATCGCTCATTATTATGAGTGACTATCCACCACAATAGATACAATAATATCCAAGGCAGTCTGATTAAATATTTACTATTGGCCGAGAATTTCAGGCTCGAATATTTACCACTTCCAATGCTAGCTCTCGTCATTCATCGAATTGAGCATATTCAGATAATCATTTCGCATTTCTTGTAAAAGCGAATAGAGCTCTTCTCCATACATAAAACGTAATGGCTGTCGAACCTTATTCTCAATAGCGTAAACGAACGCGGGGTCATCAACCGCTTTCTTTAAAGCCTGTTGTAGTATTTCATATTGGTAATCGGGTGTGTTTTTTGGAACTGCAAGAATGCGTATTGACTGTGAAGAGATGCTGGGATAACCCAACTCTAACAACGTAGGCACATCAGGGTGCTCCATAAGCCTATTGGTATTATAGGATGCGAGCACTTTCATCTGCCCTGCGTCTACATAACTATTATGAGTCCCACCACTGAATGCAATATCAACGTCTTCTGCCAATACAAGCGGTACCATACCTGCTCCACCTGATACTGGAATGACCCGGACGTTGATACCCTCCTGTTCTGCTATCTGCATGATGCGGAGTCGGTCAGTAAAACTTTGCGATGCGTAAAGTACTTCATTTTGCTGTCTGGCGTAGTCAAGGAACTCATCCCAAGAAGAAAACGGTGCGTTCTCATAGGTAACAATTGCATTTTGATTTTCTGATATAGAGGCTATGTAGCGAAAATCATCAAGTTGAAAGGAAAATCGATCAGGGTCAGTTGGGTTTGTAAGCGGTGTAGAGATAGTAAGCACTATTATATAGCCTTCACTCTGGCTTTGAGCAACCATACTAACAGCGACTCCACCGCCTAAGCCTGTCAGAACCTGTATGTTCACGGGTTGCTCAAGAATATCGGCTAACGCTTCCGCGATGACTTCTGCTTGAGTATACATAGTACCTCCCCTGTCAAAACCAACCAAGAGAGTGAGAGGTTTGCTTGGGAAGTGATCTGCACACGTATTGCTGGAAAGCAATAAAAGTATTAAACAGCAGAAAATTAAAGTGAACTTTTTCATAGTTGCCAACCAGCTAACTGATTGTTAGTTTCAAAACATACTTGTGGGCACTGATTCAAGTAAAAATATTTTACATTTTAGTTTAGGATCATTTCACACCTAATACCAGCCGCAGGCTAAAACTTCATGAATTAGACTACTCAAAAAACATGCAATGAATGTGCTTTCAAGCTAAGCGACACGGCCATCCCTTCATGAAGTTGCTGGCGCTCGACATAATGCAAGGGTATGAAAAAGCTTAAAGGAAGTTCAGGTGCATGGTTAGGAGTCACCCTGACGCTAGCATGAGGCCCCATTACAACCAGCTCAGTCAGTGTTCCAGCAACTGGATTTTCGCTATCACCCGTAACAGGACGATCTGGACGTTGTAATAGAATACTCTGTGGTGGTGCTATCCACGTCACTTCTTGACCAAGCTGATAAGAAGTTGACTGAGCAATTCGGATAGAACAACCATCCCAATCCACCAGCAACGAATCCTGTTCAACCTCCATCACCCTGCCTGAAAAGATATTTTGTAACCCAAGTAGTCTGGCCACATCAGGACTGACAGGGCGCTGCATTAACTCAGTAGGCGATGCCATTTGCAGTCGTTGACCATGATGCAATACACAGATGCGATCCGCTAACTGCAAGGCTTCGTCTAGATCATGGGTCACCAGTATGATGGGAATATCGATCTGTTTACGTAGTCGTGCCAGTTCTCGACGTAAGCGAAAACGAGTGACTTGATCAACGGCTGAAAAGGGTTCATCTAATAAGAGTAGATCCGGCTCAGAAGATAGCGCACGAGCTAAGGCAACACGTTGACGCTGACCACCCGAAAGCTCGTGAGGTAGACGATTTTCCAATCCGGCTAAATTGACTCTTTCCATCATCGCCAAAGCTTTACTCTGTCGATCAGGTTTAGGTAGATGCGTCATGGCTAAAAGTAGATTTTCTAGCGCATTAAGATGGGGAAAGAGTGCATATTGCTGGAACACCAAACCCACTTTTCGCTGCTCAGGCTTCAAGCAGATACGCCGTTGACTGTTTAACCATACTTTTCCTTGGCAGCTGATCACACCGTCAACATCCTGATATAAGCCAGCTAAAGTACGCAGTAGAGTTGTTTTGCCACTTCCCGAAGGTCCTATTAACGCCACTATCTCACCGGGAGCACAGTTCAACGCTAATTCTAGGTTAATTTGACCCGTTGAACGCAGCTGAAGATCCAAACCTTGTGGATTCATACTCGCCCCTTATCAAGATGACGGAGGGTTTTCCATTGCACTAAGAGCAAACTGACGAACGCCAAGGTTAGAAGCAGGAGCGACATCTGACCTGCGGCGGTCATATTTAAGGCTTGCACCTCGTCATATATTGCAATCGATAGAGTTCGAGTCTCCCCTTCTAGATTCCCACCGACCATCAACACCACACCAAACTCTCCTAAGGTGTGCGTAAAGGTCAGTAAAAAAGCACTCAATAACCCAGGCCAAGCTAATGGAAGCTCGACTCGCCATAGCGCTTGCCAAAAGTTTAAACCACAAACTCGCGCAGCATCTCTGACATCTGCATCTATGGCAGCAAAGCTGTTTTGTACTGGCTGAATCGCAAAGGGTAAATTAGCAATCAAAGAAACCAGTAATAAACCTTCAAAGGTAAAAGCCAACTGACGACCAGTGAGCCATTGCCAACTCGATCCTAAGGCTGCATCGGGTGCTATAGCGACTAGAAAATAATAGCCAAGTACAGTGGGTGGTAATACTAAGGGAAGAAAAATAAGACTTTGAATTAAGGGTCTAAAAGGCAGTTGACGCACCGCCAATGCACGCCCAACAAAAATACCGACAGGAAACAGTAATACACTGGTCCAGAAGGCTAGTTTTAATGAGATCTGTAAGGCTTGCCAATCCATCAGTCAGGAATACCAAAACCGTGACGCTTCAACGTCTGCTTAGCGCTCGGTTGCTGAATGTAGTCAAATAAAGCGACTGCAGAGGCACTGGCATTGTTCATTAAGGCGACTCGTTGATTCAGTGGAGAATGAGCAGTTTCAGGTATCAACCACGCTTGACCGGGCAGATCCTCTCGACCGTAAAGTAGAGGCCAAGCAACCACACCAGACTCAGCAGCACCGGATAGAACAAATTGAACGGCTTGCGCAGCATTTTCTCCCAAGACACGAAACGAATTGACGTTTTCAGCCTGATTCAATCCTGACAACCAACTCATCGCAGCCACACCATAGGGTGCGTGACGTGGGTTAGCAATAGAGAGTTTCGATGCATTGGAACGGCTTGCTAACCACTGCTGAAGCGCTTCATCTGCACTGTCTGCTTCAAGATTTGCTCCACTATAAAACGCAATGCGTCCTAATGCATAATCATAGGGCGTTGTTTTAACCAAACCCTCAGCCTCAAGCCGATCTATATAAGCAGCATCCGCTGAAAAGAAAAGCTCAAAAGGCGCACCTTGCAGTAACTGACTGGTGAACACACCTGAAGAGCCAAAGGTTAAACTGATCGAATGTTGAGGATAATCGGTCTGAAACTGATCTACGATTTCTCTAAGCGCCAGCTGAAGATCAGCAGCAGCGGCTATTCTGGTAGTGGCAGACGTATGTAAACTAATGCTTAATAGCAATAACCCGAGCGTGACCCAACAAAACCAAGTAAACGATCGCTTTGCAGCCATTACATAACATCCTATGAGTCTGTTCAGTAGGATTATGACTCATTTAGGTTAGGAAATACTCCCCGCTATTTTAGCTTTTTAAT
>REDB01000079.1 GCA_007693685.1 Oceanospirillales bacterium | reverse complement strand
TTTACTCCCTAATAAAGTTTCTTGAGAAGTTCTAGCAAACTATCACGCAATTCCAAGAGTTCAGGTATTGATGCTTTTGCGTGTTCATTTCGACCTAAAAGCTTTTGTTCGATCATTTCTTTGGCAAGTCGCTTAACTTGACGGTGTAATGAATCAACTTCATCTAAGTCAGCTTGATCGTAGTTCAAGGTTCTTGCTATTTCAGTTAACCAGCGACTAAAACGGAAGGTACGCTCGTCCTGATCAGGAACATGGTTACGACATCCATTGACGAAATTAACTGTCGCACTTACCCAAGAATGATGATCAACAGCGGCATAGAGTGCAGGTAGTCGTTCGCGTGTGGTGGGTTGGATGTTCTTCCAGTTAGGTGGAGCATCCCAAGTCGCTGCCCAATGTTGAAAATCCTGTGCAGACATAGGTTTTGCAATTGCATAGCCCTGCGCCCATTCACAACCCAGACGCAAAAGCATTTCACCATGTTCAAGCGTTTCAACGCCCTCTGCTATCGTTTTACGGCGGAATGCTGCGGCTAATCCCAACACCCCTTCCAAGATGGCAAGATCATCGGGATCTTCAAGCATATCGCGAACAAAGGTTTGATCCACTTTAAGTAAGTTGGCTGGCAACTGCTTTAAATAGAGCAGCGAGGAATAACCAGTACCGAAATCATCAAGAGCAAATCCTACCCCCATTTCCTGACAAGCGCGCATGACTTGTGAGACACCGCCTATATCTTCTAATGCTCCTGTTTCGAGCACTTCGAGTTCTAAACTCCCCGCTTTAACGCTGGGATGACTGGCTAACAATGAGCGTAAGTGACTAACAAAATCAGGGTGCTGAAGCTGCAACGCATCCACATTTACACTGACAGAAATAGAAAGACCTATTTTGCTCCAAGCTTCGATTTGATTTAAGGCGGTATCGATGACCCATTCACCAATATCAATAACCAAACGATTTTCTTCAATAAAGGGTAAGAATGCTGCAGGTGGTAACAAACCTTTTTCTGGATGCTGCCAACGTATCAACGCTTCTGCACCAATAATCTGCCCTGTTCGCATATTCACTTTAGGCTGATAGTGAAGCACAAACTCATCGCGAAATAAGGCTAGTCGAATGTGCTCGATGGTTTCATGTCGATCACGAAGCCGTCGATCATGCTCGTCATCAAAAATCTGATAACGGTTTTTTCCTGTTTGTTTCGCTTGATACATTGCCTGATCGGCTTGCCTAAACAATAGATCTGCATCAGTCACTTCACTCTGTGGATAAAAAGTTACTCCCATACTCGCCGTCAACTGCAATACGGCATCATCGATAGTGGCTGGTAAAGAAACCACTTCTAAAAGGCGCTGTAGAATTGGAAAGCAAAACTCTTTATCAGGTAAATCTACTAAGATGGCGACAAACTCATCTCCTCCCAAGCGTCCAAGCGTATCACCCTGTCGTAATACTTCTTTCATGACCTGAGCTTGTTTTATCAACAAGTGATCACCGACCTTATGACCATGAATATCGTTTATTTCTTTAAATCCGTCTAAATCAAGGTAAGCGATAGCAATCAATTGATTACGACGAGTCGCTTGTTTCATAGCAACCGTTAATCGATCGAGCAAGAGTATGCGATTGGGTAAACCGGTTAACACATCATAGTGTGCGACATGCTCCAGTTGATCTTGATACTGTTTGATAGCGGAGATGTCATAACAGAAACCTATATAACCGATAAATGAGCCTTTACTATCAAAGCGAGGCGATGCATCCGTTCTGACCCAGTGATAACTTTTATCGACGTGGCGCATGCGATACTCTAAGGAAAAATGACGGCGATCTTCGAAAGCGTCTCCATAGGTAGTTTTACACCGATTAATGTCTTCTGGATGTATGTTATCCATTAGACCGTAACCTAACTCTTGATCTAATCTGCGTCCTGTAAACCTCAACCAAGGCTTGTTAACATAGTCGCATAAACCATTAACTCCTGTTGTCCAGATAAGTGCGCTACCACCGTTAGCCAAGGTACGATAATGCAATTCTTGTTCCCTAAGATCCGATCGTGCAAGTTCCAGTCGGCTCAATAGCTTATTAAACCCATTAATCAATCGACCCACTTCATCATTTTTAATTACTGGTAAGGGAGCAAAAAGCTCGTCAGTCGGCTGATTCATATCCGACAGTTTCTCTGTGGCAATTAGCATTGGTGCAAATTGACGACGGAGTATGCGACGAACTAACAAGGCCACAAAAATACCAAACAGAACACTGACGAATGCGGCGGATAAGAGCACCTGCTTTTGCATGACATAGATCGGTGCAAAGGTTTCATTGGTAGGAACACTGCCGACCAGAAACCAACCTGCATAGCGAACTTGCTTGCTTGCTGAAAGTTCTTCAATGCCCTGCTCGTTCACAGAAATGCCAAAACCCTCATAACCAGCAACAAAACGATCATGCATCTGGTTTACACCGGGATGGGCAAGCGGAGCGATTAAACGCGTATTTTCTGACACGCGAATAGTCATTCCCTGCTGGGGAGATATCAGAAGAAAACTACCGGTTTCACCTAAACTGCTGCGAATAACAGTGTCAAAAAAACTGTTTAACTGCAGATCAACAACGCCCACTAGAGCACCGATGATATCGCCATTTTCAGTTTTGATCGGTGCAGCCATGGCAATGATAGGTGCTTCCTGATGGCGTTCTACTATTGCTCTTCCTACTGAAGTTCGCCCTTCTCTTAGCGCGATAGCCATATAATCCAGATCTGCATAATCGCCATCTAAGGGCATAGGAAAAGGAGCGGCCTGAGCGACTATTGATCCTGTCTGATTATGAACTCTGACTCCTCCACTAAATAAAGCTTGTAACGCGGTATCCTGTTTGATCATGTCCGATAGTAGGTTCTGATCAGAAGTAAGAATCGGGGAAATTTTTTCTGCTACATCATCAAGAACCTCAAGACGAAAGCGTAACTCTCCATCCAATTGCGCTGCCACCGTAGAGACAGTAGAGAACTGTTGTATCCCCAATAGGTCAACCATGTTTTGTTGCAAACGATGCGTGGCATACAAGGTTATTGACCAAATGCCGACCAGAAAAACAACAAGCGCAAGCGCAGTCAGGCGATTGGTCAACGAAAGTGCAAAGCGCGCACTTAAGGGCATGGAGATGCTCCTGATGCTTGCGTATTTGCGGCTGCATTAGAGGAAGAGGATCTTTTCATGAAACTCAATAAGGAACGAGGCTGACGCAATTCCGTCAGTTGTGACTGAGTATCTTGCCAAATAATCTCCCCCACCCGTGCAGCGATCAGGGCATGAACTTCGCATAGGCGCTCCTGCATTCGTAAATGCTCTGATGCAGGAAATTCATTAATTAACATACCTTTATTTTTTAGGGCAGCAACAGCTTTTTCAGATTCTTTACGAGCATGGTTTCGCTGGAAAGCCCTACTGGCTATTGCTGCATCCATCAAAATACTTCTCTGATCATCCGTTAGCTCATCCCACCAACCTTTACTAGCAAGCATTACCCATGGACTATAAACGTGATTGGTGATGGATAAATACTGTTGAAGTTCGAAGAATTGACTAGTCAGAATAGTAGCAAATGGATTTTCCTGTCCATCAACTGCCTTACTTTCAAGCGCAAAGAAAAGCTCTGAAAAAGGTAAAGGGACTGCATCAACACCCAGTAGGCTGAAGCTTTGAAGATAGATATCGTTTTGCATCACACGCAACTTCAGACCATCAAAGTCTTCTAAGCTGCGCACCGGGCGTTTGGCATTGGTGAGATTTCTAAATCCATTTTCCCAATAAACAAGTCCAACTAGACCTTCACCTTTAAGAGAATCGAGAACTTTTTCTCCCACAGGACCATCAAGCACAGCATCGGCTTCGGCTGTGTTAGCGAATAAAAACGGTGTATCCCACAAGGCCATCTGGTCGCTGATATGAACCAATGTTGCTGTAGAACCCACCATCATCTCTTGAGTGCCACGAATAAGAGCCTGCTGCATCTGAATATCAGGCCCTAGCGCAGCATCCCCGATAGAGCGGACAAGCATCTTACCGTTAGAACGTTTAGCCACTTCATCCGCAAAATATCTTACAGCATGACCTTGATGAGACTGTTCATTCAAACCATAACCCATGCGAATAATCAAAGGGGAATCTTCGCGTGAATAAGAATAAGAGGATGTGACGATTAGGAGTAAAAACAAAGCAATTCCTTTCACGTCTAGCTATCTCCCTGACATACGAATTACATTGATTATTGTTTTCATAACCTTAGACAAGGTTTTTTAAAATTTCCAATTAATATTAAGCGTGTCACTACAAAAAACTTACGAAAAAGGATTCAAGCTAGATTGGCTAATGTTTTAAATATGATAAAACTTAATGGTATTACGACCTGCAGATTTAGCATCATACATCGCTTTATCGGCACACTTTAAAATATCATCAGGAGTAGCCTTGTGATCCATAAATACATAGACACCAATGCTGGCTGAGCAACGATGCTCCACTATCATATCTGACCCATCGTCACGAGGAACTTTCAATTGATAAAGATCTGATAAACTTACCCGAATTTTTTCAGCAACTTTAGCAGCATAGTCTATCGATTTGTCGAAACTGACATCTAGGTCACCGAGCAACAAAACAAATTCATCGCCACCAAAACGCGCAACGGTATCCATCTCTCGAACGCAATTTTTGAGACGCTTAGCGACTTCAGCTAACAGTAAATCGCCCACGTAATGACCATGTATATCATTTAGAGGTTTGAAGTTGTCCAAGTCAACAAACATCAGCGCTCCATGATTTTTAGTACGTTTGCTTGACGCCTGTGCTTGGTTTATTCGATCAATAAGTAATCTGCGATTTGGAAGTTGTGTCAGAGCGTCATAAAAAGCAAGTTGTTTAATTTGGTCTTGCATCTCTTTACGCTTAGTAATCTCTCGGGTGATACCATGAAAACCGATAATGTTACCAGTCTCATCACGCACTGCTTTCGAAAAGACCTCACCCCAAATGACACTTCCATCTTTACAAAGGTGTGGTGCTTCAAAATTAACATATCCTAACGGGTTGCCTGCACTCTCTGCTGCATGTCGTTTTTGCAAAGCTTTTTTGACGATTACCATCCCTTCTTCGTTAAATAATTCAAACACATGACGTCCAATCATCTCTTCGGCTTTAAAGCCCCGAAGACGCTCATCGGAAGGACTGATATAGGTGATATATAGATTGGCATCAGTTCGCCACAGCACATCAAGTGTGTCTTCTGTCAGTAGTCGATAGAAAGCCTCCCTTTGATTTAATTCCTTGGTTCGCTCTTCAACCAAAGCTTCCAAAATATGATTACGCTCTTGTAACGAGCTAAGCGGGAAAACCTCACCCTGCTCTACTAGGTGATAAGGGACAGAGAAACTGCTATGCACAATTTTCCAGTTTTCCTGTTCAAGACGAAAGATCAGCACTAACCTAACAATCTCTCTTGAAAAGATTACTTCAGGATCAGAAAGATGCATATGGAAAAAAGCAGTCACAGAAACGATATCTTTACTTAAATCTTGTTGATAGAAATCAAGCAACTGAATTTTGATTTGATCAGGAACTTCAGCAAAGTCTTGGCGAGTAATTGCGATCCACTCTTCACAATCTTTAACTAATACATTTCCACCACCTGCAAAACCACTAAACTCATGACTAAAAAAGTCAATGAGCCGCTCATCACGAGCGCTGTAGTACTCAAGGTACTCATCAAATAACGCACGAATTATATAATGACGTTCTTGATGAGCTTGGTTAGAAATCATGGAGTAATACTCAAAATTAAAACACTATCTTAATTTATAGCACTGATTAGATGTACTGTCATATGCAACTGGAAGAAATATACAGTTCAATCTCACCGCCATAAATAAAGCACGCCTAATAGCTATTAATTCTTCTTAGTATGTTAGACTAACAATCATATTTATTCCGACACACCTGAAGTTATTCAACTCCTGTCAGTTTAACGCTTCGATTTATCAAATTTCTTGAGAAAAACTATGCAAAACCTTACCCAAGATGGTCAACAACTCGTTAATAATCTTAGCGCTAAATACAATTTAAGTTACGATGCCGTAATGCACATGCTGATAGCAGTGAATAATGGCTGTGGTACACAGGCACAATTCAACTGCCCTGAGTTGGGCGGTGCCGGTCAATGGATGCGCGGTGGCATGACCATGGTAGGCGACATGTTTAATTATGGCTTAAAGATGACAGTCGACAACCTATGTAGTGAGCTTTCCAACGGCCTTGCCAACCTTCAGGTTTTTGTGAAAATTCCACAAGGGATGCCAGGAAGCAATGAATGGTGGCCAGGTAACTTAGGTCAGCCTTTTAGCACGGGTGCCCAAAACAACATTCGCTACGCAGTTTTTCCAAACCGTTTAGCCGTTGAGCTTAATGGTCAAGTCACAGTTTATGATACGCTGGATCACAGCATTGGTGGTGTCAGCCAACAGCAAGGAGGCGACTCTTCTTTAACCTTTAGTAGCCAATATGGCACCATCTCAGTTAATAGCTTGCCAATCATTTCTGGGCAAGGAACGCCTCAAGCACCAAAACAGAATTTTGCAGAGCCAATCCAACCTCAGTCTCATCAAAGTAGCCAGAACTCTCAAAATCAGACTTATCAAAATGCTACACCTAGCACGTCATCTGTTGATGAAACTATTCAACTGATTGAAAAACTAGCTAAATTAAAAGAGATTGGTGCTATCTCAGATGAAGAATACCATGCGAAAAAAACAGAGTTGTTGAATAGAATTTAAGTCAGTAAAGCAGAGAGTTACAACAACCCCAATAGTGAAAATGATTGTTCAAGATTGGGGCTTGGTGTCATTACACAGCTATAGTGAAAGCATTAATCTTCGCTGGTGTCAGGCAGATAAGCGCCATCTTCATCATGAACTTCTCGACCTGTGACGGGTGGATTGAACGCACAAATCAGGCGCATATCTTCGGTACCACCGCGAAGGGTATGCTGATCATGTTTATCTAGCGCGTAAAGGGTACCATCGCTGATTTGATGAGTTTCACCGGTTGCTTTGTCATAAATAGTGCCATTACCGGCCACACAGTAAACCGCTTCGAGATGATGTTTGTACCAAAGGTTGAGTTCAGCGCCTGCTGGAATGATGGTTTCATGGAAAGAAAAACCCATTCCATCTTTTTTAAGCAACATTCTACGACTAGTCCACCCAGGACCATGAACTTCGCGATCAGTACCGATAATGTCTTGCACTCTTACAATCTTCATTCATATACCTCTGTTGTTAACGGAACCCTACTAAATAGATAAATCATGTTTAGAAATGGCTACTTATAAGGGTAACATTGCCGACTGATGGATTAAAGGCACGACTAGAACCTGATGTGAAGGTGAAAAGTAATATTAAACGAGTTGTACTATTGAAGGACTAGCGGATAATGACTGTAATATTTTTAGCCGAAACTCGGCATGCTAGGAGAGCAACCTATGCGTTTATTTAGCTGCGGTCATTGCGATAATCGACTGTACTTTGAGAATGTAACTTGTGAACGTTGTAACGCAACACTGGGTTTTCTGCCGGATAAACGCAAACTAACCTCTCTAAACCTACTTGAAAACGGCTTATGGCAACCAGAAGGTCAAAAGTCGCTTTATCGAAAATGTGCTAACTACGAACAGCATGATTCCTGCAACTGGATGATATCGAGTAACGATCCACATGAATTATGTATCGCCTGTCGTCTTAATGACACCATACCTAATCTAAGTGTTGAAGGTCATTTAGATTTATGGAGAAACCTTGAAACAGAAAAAAGGCGTTTAATTTATTCCTTACTAAGACTTAGCCTACCTATTACCCCTTTAAATGAGGACCCAACTGGCTTAGGTTTCGATTTTAAGGCAGATAGTCCCCATCCATTTAGTGAGCGTGACAAAGTATTAACAGGCCACGCCAATGGTCTGATTACCATTAACATTAAAGAAGCAGATCCAGTAGAACGTGAGAAGATGCGTGGCACACTTGATGAGCCCTATCGCACGTTACTCGGGCACTTTAGACATGAGTCGGGGCATTATTACTGGAATAAGTTGATTCAAAATACCGAATTGCTGGAGGAATGCAGAGCACTATTTGGCGATGACACATTGGATTATGGCAAAGCATTAGAAAATCATTACAAAGAAGGCGCACCCAGCGATTGGCAAGAAAATTTCATTAGCTCCTATGCCACTATGCATCCGTGGGAAGACTGGGCAGAAACTTGGGCACATTACCTACATATCATTGATACTTTAGAAACCGCTTGGCAGTTTAATATTGGTATACGCCCGAAAACAGGTGATGATTTTGAAAAAATGATTCGCAATAATTTAGATCCCTATAAAGCTGATTCGATAGAAACACTGATAGCACAATGGTTGCCCTTAACATTCGCTCTTAACAGCTTAAATCGCAGCATGGGATATGAACATGCCTATCCGTTTGTTATCTCCCAGCCTGTTATTGAAAAGCTTGGGTTTGTTCATCGTGTAATTCACGCAGCTGACCAACCAACAGTTTGAAATAATAAGAGTGGGTTGGAAGCAACTCACTCTTTCAGAATACTACTCGGCCACTGCTCTGCATCGATTGTTTCTCGATAAGCATGCCATGACGCATGACCTAACACAGGCATAATGACGATCAGGGCAACCCATGCAGTTAACGCAGCTATCATAATTAAACAAGAAATCATCACTGCCCATAGCATCAGTGGGTATTTGTTTCGCATAACCGCATTCACACTCGTCACAACCGCAGTTACAGCGTCGGCTTGACGATCAATGAGCATAGGCAGTGAAAAGGCACTGACAGCGAATATGACTAAACAAAAAAGAGCACCAACTGACATGCCTGCAATAACAAACACTGCCATTTGACTGAAAGTTGGATCGCTTACCTCTGGGAAAAATATATACACAGTGTTTGCAGCCCGAGCCCATACCAGCAACACAATCACTAATATCACTGCGAAGATCATGGCTGAACCTATAGCTCTGCCTGCATCTCTGATGGAAAGCCTTAAAGAAACTTTATCGCCTCTTTCTAGCCGTAAACTGATGGCATAAAGGGTTAACGCTAACCAGGGTCCTGCGAAAACAAAACCACTTACCAGACCAAGATAAAGACCAATGCTGCCAAATTGCATCGTAACCAGCATCATGGCCCAACTGACCAACACGGTTAAAGCACCATAAACCAAGCTTTGTCGAGGCGCTGCACGTAAATCATCAATACCTTTTTGTAGCCAACGCAGCGGTGCGTCATCGCTAACTTTTCTACAAGGTGCAGCAAATGGCAATTCGGATGGATCAATAAGCTTATTATTATTCACGTTCAATCCCTCTTTTACACACAGTAACCATTAGAAGAAATACAGCTCTTCTGACTTGGTTTAAACGCAATTTGGATAATTGCTATTATCCGTTACGTCTTTGATGCATGTTTGGGATGTTTTATTGATGATTTATTTCATGAAATATATTCATGAAAAATCAATTTAACAGTGCAGATCACTCAACCTTTTAAATACAAGATTAAACGCTTTGAATATCAGCATCAGCATCAGTATGTTTAAGAATAATTTTGTTTCGACCGGCCGACTTAGCCAAATACAAACGCTCATCAGCTAGCAGTAATAGTCTATCAGGATTGGTTTCTTCAGGAAGCGGGGTTTCAGATGCAATACCTATACTAAAGGTAATACGGTCACTACATTCAGAGTAGCTATGAGGTAAATTTAGTTTTTTGATATTCTCTTGTAACCTACGCGCAAGTTGGTGGGCGCCTTTTAAGTCTGTTCTAGGAAGCACACAAACAAACTCTTCTCCGCCATAACGAGCGACTAAGTCATCTGGGCGAGTAACTGTTGATCGCAGTATCTTCGCCACTTCCTGTAAACATTCATCACCAGCTGCGTGACCATAGTTGTCGTTATAGGGTTTAAAGAAGTCTATATCCATGAATAGTAACGCAATAGGATGCTGATCTTCTCTAGCATTCAACCATAATTGCTTAAGTTGTGAATCAAAATGACGGCGATTGGCTAAACCGGTTAAAGCATCAATACTTGATAATGTATGCAGTTGATCACGCTGATCTAAGCCTTTTTGAAAAGCATTTAACAAATTATCAAGACCTTTAACTAAATGTTCTAGCTCATCACCTTTGTTGTATTTCAGATAAGGACGGCGCCATTTACCAGGTTCTTCAAGATCAACCGTTTGTAATGCGTTATAGACACGCAACAATGGACCGGTAATTAAAAAAGCGAAAACCCATACCATCAATAGAACGATACCTAGGGTTTTAAGTAAGCTAAGTACAAAAACTAGCAAGCTACGCTCACTAAATACCTGACCTAAAGACTGTAAGGAAAGTGTTATCTCCAACTCACCAACGATACGCCCTGCTTCGTTTGCCAAAACACGGTATTCCAACACATGTTGATAGTCTAAGATATCTCCAAATAAGTAATGATAGAGTGCATTTTCAACTTGATCTGTACTGCCCAAACTAAACATGACTCGACCAAAATCATCTCGAAGCTCAACTTTAGATATAGTGTTGTAGGAATAAAGCCCAGTTACAACCTGTTCTGCTAACTCAGGATTAAGTTGAAAAGCTGCTTCAGCTGCAGTCGCCTCGACTAGCTTTAGTAATTGCAGGGTTTGACTCTTTACCTCGTCACGCATTTTTCGAGTATCGACCACTAACTCGATAGATCCCGCAACAAAACTCAGCACCAAACCAGCTATCAAAGTAGCTAGAGCTTGCTTAGTTGTTAAACTTCGAAAGCGAGACACTTCTGTAGCTCGACTCACATCATTATTCCTTTCTCTTCTGCTTCATTTTAATGAGTGGCAAGTTCACTCAATACTCTCACCAATTTAGCCTGCAAAAACACGATGCCCATAATCAATCCATTATTATGTTTATTGATAAGAACACAGTTAATCTAGATCTACAGATGCTTTTGCGTTAACTGTTTAAAAACTACACAAGATTTCACTGATATACAAGCTGTTATAAGCATGAGCTTGTAGCTTAAAGAGGGGTTACTGCTTAAACCTGATGCTTAAAATTTAGGTGCGAATACTTAAATACTTCTCAATACGATCTGAAAGATCTTTCTTGCTGAAAGGTTTACTTAAATAATCATTCATCCCTGCATCGAGACAGGCTTTCAAGTCTTCAGGCAAGGCATTTGCAGTTACAGCTATGATGGGAGTTAATGCAGAAGGGTGATCGAGTTGACGAATTTTTTTAGTTGCTGTCACACCATCCATGATGGGCATTTGCATATCCATAAGAATCAGATCAAAAAGTTCTGCTTCAACCAAATCTAATGCTTCAGCACCATTGTTAGCTATAGTACAGCTATAGCCCAACTTTTTTAGTAAACCAACGGCCACCATCTGATTAACTTTATTATCTTCTACCAACAAAATTCTTGTTGGTGCAGGTTCTGCATCAGCAATTATGTTAGATGCAGATGATTTTGGTATTTCAGATGGGTTTGCTATAGGTGCATCAATCGATTGAAGGGGTATCTGAAATGAAAAGCAACTACCCTTACCCTCTTCACTTTTAACGCTGATGCTACCACCCATCTGCTCAATGATTTTTTTACTGATGGCCAAACCTAGTCCGGTGCCACCATATCGTCGGGTTGTTGAAAGATCTGCTTGAGTAAAGGGCATAAACAAGGTTTCAAGTACTTCTGGGCTAATACCGATGCCGGTGTCTTCGATGGTGCAGGACACTGTATCTGAATCAACCTGAGTAATGTTAAGAGTGACTTTCCCGTGATGAGTAAACTTGATTGCGTTACCCACTAAATTTAGCAATACTTGTCTGAATCGACCTGGATCAGATTGGTAGTGACTTGATAGCTTGTCATCTAAGACTAGCTCTAAACTTATCTGCTTATTCTTAGCGGTGATATCAAATAAAGCGATCACCTCTTGTGCCAAATTAATTAGCGAAAAAGGTACCGACTCTAAAGTCAACCGACCTGCTTCTAACTTAGAAAAATCAAGAATATCGTCTAAAATCGCTAACAACGAGTTGGCACTAGAGTGAAGAGTTTTGATGTGCAACTGTTGCTCTTCTTTTAAATCACTTTCTTGTAACAAGCTTGCCATTCCGAGAATACCATTCATAGGTGTTCTAACTTCATGACTCATCATCGCTAAAAATTCAGATTTTGCTTGAGATGCACGTTCAGCTTTTACCACAGCATCTTGTAAATCACTTGCCATAGATTCTGCATGTATACGTGCGTTAGCTGTTAACTTCATATGTTTAAATAGCATGAACATCAGCATGCCAGTCGTTAGCATAACTAAAACAATGAGCAGAGTTACATAAAGGTATTTATTCTGCTGATCCTTACGTTCTTCATTAATTCGTAAAGCACTTAGTCCTTTCAAATCAACAACAAGACGCTCTGTTAATACAGCTAGCCGATTGGATAACTCGATAATTTTTTCAAGCTCTGCAGATACAGACTCTGCCCCTGACTCAAAAAACTGATCCATTTCGTAAATAACCTGAATCGATTCTTGGTAAACGGATGCCAAGTTACCTATTTCAGAGCCGAATAGCTCCCCAATGTGACCGCGTTGCAGCAACCCAATTCTGCTATAAAGAATTTCGAACCTTAACTCTAGAGAGTCCCAATTGACCGAAGAGGGATTACTTTCGTAACTTCGGAGTAAGTTACTCAGCTTTAAGTTTTCTCGATCCAATTGATAAGCAGCCCAAAGAGCATCTTCGCGAGCTGCTTCAGTTAATTGCTGATGACGATCGTTGAGAGTGAACAGTATAAAAAAAATGGCTAACAGAAAAATGAGAGCACATATTAACAGTACTCCCCAAGCTCTGCGAAAGTGAGGCAATGAAGACACGTTGAAAGTCTAGTACAAGCTTGCCACCTAGTAGATCTCTATTGCTTTTATCTGCCAAACAGAGCGGTTGTAATAAACCTCTGTTTTCAATGCCGGATCTGAATCAAATGGGTAAATCAAAAATAATGGACCTTTATCACGAACTCGCAACACTTCACCATTAATTTTCATAGCAAGAATAACTCCATGATCTATGAAATCAGATGCTGGAACCACGGCGCTATAATCATTTAATGCAATGACTCTTAGATTGTCAGAAAAGTCTGCACCAACAGCCTCTAGAATGGCAGAAGCAAGTGGTCCTTCAAACTCACTTACTTCATCGTACCAAGGAGTTTCAGTGATAATCTTACCTTGTGGAAGCGCTTCCAACATTGCACGATCAAAAACCCATGTATCACCCTGATTGGTGACTGCAATTTTTCCTGACATGGTCAGTACCGGCTGGCCTTCAGGACTTTGAGCAAACAATTTTGGGCAGATCAAAATTGACAAAAACAATACTGTAGTCAGTACCCAACTTCTTGAATGCTTATTCATTAAAAACCTCTAATATTTCCGAATTTTCTGTTTTCCGATTATAGTATGTAATGAGGTTAAGGTAAAACACTATCGTGACTCGTTAAGTGCTATTCACGAATCGGCAATATGACAGTGAAGCATGTGCTTTTTAAATTCGACGTTACTGCAATCTCTCCACCATGAGCTTCAACTATCGAACGGGTGATAGACAAACCTAGTCCAGTTCCGTCTCCATTTCTTGAACGAGATGGGTCTACCCGATGAAATCTCTCAAATATTCGCGGTATTTGATCCGCAGGTATCACTTTACCGGGATTGTTGATAGATAAACGAATACCCTTATCTGGAAGCTCTTCGATCAACACGTCAATAGTGTTCCCAGAGTCTGTATGTCTAATGGCATTTGATAGGAGATTAGACAGCGCTCGACGTAACATTAACTGATCACCTTGGATGCTCCCTCCTCCATACAGTTGAAGGGATAAACCTTTTTCATCGGCAAGTGCTTCATAAAACTCAAACAGTGCTATGACTTCTTTCTCTAACTGAACGCTTTCATTTCGTATTGGTAAAATGTTGTTATCTGCTTTTGCTAAAAACAACATGTCAGATATCATTCGAGCTAATCGATTAAATTCCTCAAGGTTGGACTGAAGCACTTCAGAATATTCGTCAGCCGATCGAGAACGAGACAAAGCGACCTGAGTAGCTGTCATCAGATTAGATATGGGGGAGCGTAGTTCATGTGCGATGTCAGCTGAAAAGTCGTTAAGTCGATCGAAAGAGGACTCAAGCCGTTCAAGCATGCCATTAAATGCTTTAACGAGCTCTTGCATTTCAGAGGGTGCATCTTCCAATGAAAGGCGTTGCCCCAGACTCTTAGCTGATAAAACACTGGCAGCAGAAGCTACCCTTCGCATGGGTTCAAGCCCTTTTTTTGCAGCAAACCAACCGAGTATTGCAGCAAAAACGGTAGCCAGCAAAATACCTATACCTAAATATAAGCGCATGCTTTCAAGGAAATGCTGATGATGCGAAATATCCAGTGCGATAAATACATTTGCTTGTACTGAATATGAAACTGGAACATCCATAGACATTCCTTGACCTATAAAAGCCTTGCCAGATAGATCTTTCCATTTTATGGGATGGTTGCTACCAGCAGCGACAAAGCTGTCTCTCATCTGATCGATACGTGAGTCGCATATCGCAGGTTGGGATTCCAGAGCAGGTAGTTCTATACAAATCGCAATCGAGTCGTAACCAGAAAAGACATTACTTATTTGCGCAGGTAGGTCACTTAATGCTTCTTCAGAGTTTACTGAAGCTAGAAGGGTTTCAAGGATAGAAAACTTTGCAGATAAATCATGTAGATCTAGTTCGTCAAAGTGGATTGAAACAGCGCGGTCAAAAACAATTCCAGCGACAATCAACATCCCTCCGGCCATCGCAGCAAATAGAGCCGCTATTCTGGCCGTTAAAGAACCCTTGATCTTCATGCCTGATCTACATCCAACACATAGCCCATTCCACGAATCGTACGAATTAACTTAAGATCAAAAGGATCATCCACTTTAGAGCGCAAACGCCGCACAGCCACCTCAATCACGTTGGTATCACTATCAAAATTCATATCCCAAACATGAGAGGCTATCAAGGAACGAGAAAGCACCTCACCCTGCTTTTGCATCAATAACTCTAGTAGAGTGAACTCTTTAGCCGTTAGGTCGATTCGCTGACCTGCTCGTGTAACGCGCCTTTTCAGCAGGTCAAGCTCAAGGTCAGCGATACGTAAAATTTCAGTTTGCTTACTTTTTCCACGACGAGAAAGTGAACGAACTCGTGCAAGCAACTCGGAAAAAGCAAAGGGTTTGATCAGATAGTCATCAGCACCTAGTTCTAATCCATAGACTCTATCTTCAACAGAATCGCGAGCGGTTAGAAATAGAACAGGTGTATCATGCTCCGCTCGTCGAAATGCCTGAAGTATGCCCCAGCCATTGATACCGGGTAACATCACATCAAGAATCAATAAGTCATAATCTCCTGTCAGGGCAAAGTGCAAACCATCAACACCATCACGAATCAAATCCACGACAAAGCCCGCTTCATTCAGACCTTGCCGCAGATAATCTCCTGTTTTGATTTCATCTTCTACGATTAGAATTTTCATTAATCAATTTTCTGTTTTTTGCATAATTGACGTTACTGAATACCACGTTCTGAAAGCCATTTACGCATCATCGCAATTTCCTCTACTTGAGCTTCTATGATGGCTTCTGCTAAGGCACGTATTTCAGGATCACTTCCATGCTCTAGAACAACATTCGCCATATCAACGGCTCCCTCATGGTGAGGAATCATGCCCAAAACGAAATCAACGTCTGCATCACCCGTGAAGTCAATGTTCATGGCATCATGCATTTTATCGTTAACTGCTTGATAAGCAGCGACAGAAGCAGGAACCGAATCATTTGAATGACCATTTCCATGATGACCATGATGACCTTTATGCTCATGCCCACCAGCAAAAATTAGACTACTAGCGACTAACAAACCACCTAATACAAGTAATGATCGCATCATTTTATCCTCAACCTTTTTAATTAAATTCATCATACGCATGTTTCTAGTACGTAATGTGAGTAGGTTCCAAATGAAGTTTATTAATTTCAAATGGATATAGGATAACTATAGCGGATAAACCTTGCAGTCTAGTGATAGCAAGATTACATTTTTGTCATCTTTACGGTCTTTGACCTTGCCATGAAGGGTTACTGCAACCTAGAGCCTACCTCAAAAAATGCACACTTTAGTAACCAAAATCCTTTAAGATATGAACTTTTACAAAGAAATACCTCTTAATGGCCAGATCAGTTATACCGACAACCTCAAACACCTCTCGATTACACCCGCGTAATCCACATCAAGGGCGTTACGACTTACAGGCACTGACAGGCAGCTACCCTGCGCTAACTCAGTTTATTCGTAACAACCCAAACGGTGATGCAACCGTCGATTTTACAGATGACCAAGCTGTACTTTGCTTAAATGCAGCTCTATTAGCCCATTATTATCAAATTAAATACTGGCAGATTCCGGCTGGCTACCTCTGCCCACCTATTCCGGGTCGAGTCGACTATATTCACTATGCGGCTGATTTGCTGGCAAAGTCCAATCAACAAGTCATACCTCAAGGGCGACGCGTTAAGGTTTTGGATATTGGCTGTGGATCAAATTGTATCTATCCAATTATTGGTGCACGTACTTTTGGCTGGCAATTCATAGGAACTGATATAGATAAGATCGCCGCAAACTCTGCAAAGTTGATTGTTCAATCCAACCCTTCTATTAGCAAACTGGTTAAAATACGTTTAAACCCCTCAGCTGAGGATATTTTTACTAACAACATTCAACCTTCTGATAGATTCAGCCTAACTCTATGCAACCCCCCTTTTCATGCATCCCAGCAAGAAGCGGAATCAGGCAGTCAACGAAAGTGGCGAAACCTTAACAAGCAACCTAAAGACGCACAAAAGACCCATCTCAATTTTGGTGGTCAAGCATCTGAACTTTGGTGCGAAGGTGGCGAGTTGGCGTTTCTCATACGGATGATACAACAAAGCGTGGCTTTCAAATCGCAGGTGTGCTGGTTTACTAGCCTTGTCTCAAAAGAAAAAAACTTACCTCAATTGAAGAATCAGTTACAGCGTGAAGGTGCAGTTCAAGTTAAGGTTATCTCTATGTCTCAAGGACAAAAGACCAGTAGGCTATTGGCTTGGAGCTTTATGGATAAGATGACGCAGAAAGAATGGGCTGAGATGTATTGGAGATGACGAGAGCCAAAAGCTAATCTGATGAGCATAGCTGTATTAACTTACCCATAAATCACCAAAACGCTCACGATGACACAGGTAAAAACGAAGCTCAAATTCAAGTTGATGGTACTCCGGCTCCATATAACAACATAGCTTGTAGAACGATTTGTCATGTTCTTTTTCACGTAAGTGTGCGAGCTCATGAACGAGTATCATCCTTAAAAATGGCTCCGGTACTTTACGAAATAAAGTAGAAATGCGAATCTCGTTTTTTGCCTTCAGTTTAGCGCCCTGCACCCGTGATACATGAGTATGAAGTCCTAACGCATTATTAATGATATGAATTTTATCATCATATACCACTTTACTAATCGGTGATGAGCTGCGCATATACTCATTCTTAATGCCTTGTGCATAGTTGTACAAGGCCCTCTCTGACACCAAATCATGAGCAGTCGGATATTTTTTAAGTAACCAGATGCCAGATTTACTGTCATCTAACAACGCCAACGCCTGCTGCTGAACCTGTGGACTGTAGCCACTAAGATAATTGCGTATTTTTGACTGACTCATAAAGCTATATGTCACCCTATTAAAAAAGAGTTTGATTTCATAACAACTAGGTAGTTTACACTTAGTGAAGTACTTTTTGCTTCTTTGCCCAAGGGATGTGGTTAGCCATGTATGGATCTGATATTGTCATACTCTTAAATAGAACTATTAATCGTATTCAAGATGACCATTCGCGAAACCGAACCGAAGATTATTGCTTCATGTATATG
>REDB01000225.1 GCA_007693685.1 Oceanospirillales bacterium | reverse complement strand
ACAAAAGAGCAGAAGTATAATCTGCCGAGAAACTTTCCAATCATAAATACGCAAAAAACTAGACAAGGATACCTCCACTTCAGTCTGGCCTGCGTCTGGAAAAACTCAGCACCTGTAAATCAAACAATCACTAAATTCCAAAAGAGTATATACACTAATACCCTTAAAAAACAACGTGAATCCTGAATTCTTATTACAATCAATAATTAACCATGTTTCAAAAAAATATATCTGCTGAAAAAATTTTAATTTTTTTAGAATTTTCAATAAAACCCATGTACTCAATGTTAAACTTAAATTTGAACTATAAAGTCTTTGTTTAAATATCAAACGATAATGGGCATTAGAATTATGCAGTTAAAACGCGCTCAAGGATGTTTAGTCGGACAACTTGCAGGTGATGCATTAGGTAGTCTGGTTGAATTTCAAGATGCCGATACGATTAAAAAAAACTACCCAAACGGTGTTCGAGAATTAGTTAACGGCGGCACTTGGAACACGCTGGCGGGACAACCAACAGATGACTCTGAGATGGCACTCGATCTTGCGAGAATGTTGATTAGACTTGGACGTTATGATGCCAGTGAAGCATTTAACGCTTATCAAGGATGGATAGATTCTCAACCCTTTGACTGCGGTTTAACCATTGGTGACGGACTTAAAGGTTTGCCTAATATCGATAGCCAAGCCAATGGCGCCTTAATGCGAATTAGCCCCTTAGGTATTTTTGCATCTGAGTCATCAGATAAAGAGATTATCGACTGGGCAATGCAAGATGCTGCACTAACTCATCCTCATCAAATATGTCAGCAAGCTAATGCATTATTTGTGCTAGCTATCGCCAGAGCCGTTCAAAAAGGACTCACGGCACAAGAGGTATACGAACTCATTGAAAATTATGCCAACCATTTAGATGTCGATTTTGAGCTTAAGGCTGCTATCGGAGATGCTTCATTTATGCCGCCTACTGATTATATCGACAAGCAGGGTTGGGTATTGATTGCACTTCAAAATGCACTTTGGCAGCTTCTTCACGCCCCCAATCTTGAAGAAGCATTGATCGATACTGTCGGACGTGGTGGTGATACCGACACCAATGCAGCGATCTGTGGTGCACTTTTAGGAGCTGTATATGGCATTGATGCTATTCCTGAGCAATGGCTTTCTTCGATACTGGAATGTCGTCCAATGCAAGGTCAAGCAGGAGTTCATCGCCCAAGACCTGAACGTTACTGGCCAGTTGATGCACTTGAAATTGCAGGAAAACTGCTACCCAATCATCCCTGAAATCAACAAAACATAAGAATATGTGCTTCTATTGTTTAGAATTGAAATCAGTCGTTTTGACTAACTTTGTATCTAAATAAATGCCTGTGAATATTTCTTATTGGGTCATAACGGCCATACGATAAGAAGCAAGGGTAAGGATACCGCAACCACAATTATCTCTAACGGTAGCCCTAGCTTCCAATAGTCACCAAATCGGAAGCCACCGGGCCCAAGGATTAAGGTATTATTTTGATGACCTATGGGAGTTAGAAATGCACAAGACGCACCGATAGCGACTGCCATCAAGAAAGAATCAGGACTGACACCCAGTGTATTAGCAATACTGATAGCGATGGGACACATAACTGCTGCTGTGGCGGCGTTATTCATTAAGTCAGACAAGAACATGGTAACAACCAGTATCAGCGCTAATCCCACTACTGCATTGCCCTGAGCTACGTTTTCAACCAGAACGCACGCAATCAAATTCGCCGTTCCAGTGCTTTCCATGACGGCAGCAACTGGAATCAGTGAGGCCAGTAGCACGATAACCGGCCAATCAACAGCTTCATAGACTTGACGAAGTGGTACAGTACGCAACGCCATAGATGCCAGTACGCCGATTGCAAAAGAGATTGCAGCGGGTAGTAATCCAAATGCAGCACCAGCGACGGCAAACAGCATGATTAAACTCGCTTGCCAGATTTTCACCTTGTCAGGGATACGTAGCTCACGCTGTGCCAATGGAACACAGGCATTATCACTTGCAAACTCCATGATCGACTCAGGTGGTCCTTGCATCAACAACAAGTCGCCCGATTGAATAGCGATAGAGCGCAGCCGCTTCATGGACCGAGTCCCCTCGCGGGAAAATGCTAATAGATTGATTCCGTAACGAGTTCGCAACAATATGTCGCTTGCAGATCGACCTGACAAGGGAGAGTTTGGTAGAACCGCAAGTTCCATCAATTCAATCTCTTTGGATTTTTTTGAGTTTTCCTCAGCTTCCTCGTCTTGCTTATTTTCCTTATCTTCCTTATCTTTTTTATCGTCCTTACCTTTAGATTTTTCTTCTTGTTCCTTAGAAACTTTATCTTGTTCATTCAGACGAATAGCAGCCTGTTGCCTATCCGCGTGCTTTTTAGCAGTTTCTTCGCTTACCTCTTTTCCATCTTCATCAAGCGCATCACTTGCATCATCTTCCTTGACCGATTCTTCAAGTTTTAAGCCTAGAATGGATAGAACATCAGCTAAAGCATCTACTTCAGCTTCAACCATCAGTATATCGCCTGCAAATACACGACGATTAGAGTTAGCTGCAATGATTTTGACTTCTCGCTGAACAATACCGATGACTTGTACATCAATATCTTGCAACAACTTTTCTATCTCGAAAAGGCGCAAACCATCAGACTTACTTTTCTCTTCAATTCTTACTTCGGTGATATATGCACCCGATTCAAAGCCTTCAAGCCCTGACTGTTTTCGCGCTGGAACTAAACGCCAGCCTATCGCTGCAACAAACAGAATTCCGATCACTGCAACTGAAAAACCTATCACAGTAAAGTCGAACATGGCGAAACTACCTAGACCTGCTTCGGCTCTAAAACCCGATACGATTAAATTGGGTGGCGTACCAATTAATGTAGTCATACCACCTAATATCGTACCGAAGGCTAGAGGCATCAGCACTTGTCCCGCTGTTAGTTCCAGACGATGCGCGACATGAATAGCTACCGGCATCAATAATGCCATGGCACCTACATTGTTCATAAAGCCTGATAGAAAGGCACCAAGTCCCATCAATGCCAGCATACTCACAAAACGTCCGGCATTTGCGGGAAGTACGACACGAGTTAATGCATCCACTGCACCCGCATTTTGTAGACCTCGACTCAAAATCAAAACACAACCCACCGTGATAACGGCAGGATGACCGAAACCACTGAAAGCTTCTGAGGGATCAATTAGCCCTACTAAAACACACGCTAAAAGAGAACCCAATGCAACCATATCGTGACGCCAACGACCCCATAAAAACATCAATACCGTAATGGAAAGAATGGATAGGATTGTCCATTGTTCAGATGACATTTATTTCCGCCTAAAAATAATTTGCAGCAACGAGAAGGTTAAAACGCTTTTATAGAATATGTGCTTCTGCAAACAATATAACATCTATAACTAGATGATTGATAACTAGATGATTGCTGAAGAAGGTTGTTTTACATAAAACAAAAACAGCAACCAACTTACATTGCATCATTAAGTACTCAACGTACAATGGTTGGTTAATGCACGTATTATTAAATACAAACTGGAGACTCAATGAGCTTAGATGAACCGCATCTTAATCTACGTAACCTAAATAAATCCGATTATCCTCAACTTAAAGTGTTAATGGATCATGTCTATAACGACATAGGTGGTGCATGGCCAGAGAAAACCATCAACCGCTTAATCGAAGATTTCCCTGATGGGCAAATCGTTATTGAAGATGACGATCAAATTGTAGCGGTGGTTCTTAGCGTTCTGGTTGACTACGCCATCTTCTCTGACCCGCATAAATACAGTGACTTAATTGATCGCTATGAAAGAGTTAAGCACAAAGCTGATGGTGACGCACTCTACGGATTGGATGCTCTGATCGAGCCTGAGTATCGTGGACATCGTTTGGGTAGACGTCTTTACGAAGCAAGAAAAGAACTGTGCCGATCATTAAATCTGCGGGCTATTTTAGCCGGTGGACGTATTCCCGGTTACCACGAATATGCAGATCAATTAAAGCCAACAGAATATCTTGATCATGTTGCCCGAAAAGAGATTCATGATCCAATTTTATCTTTTCAGCTCTCTAATGACTTTTTAGTTAAGCGTTTGATGCGTGGATATCTTCCAGAGGATGATAACTCTAAGGGCTATGCAACGCTTTTAGAATGGAACAATATTCTTTATGAACCTGAAGATCGTGTTGTCAATGCCAAACCCACTCAGGTTCGTGTGGGCGCTGTTCAATGGCAAATGCGTGAATTTGAGTCGGTTGAAAGTGCTCTTCAGCAAGTTGAATACTTTGTTGATGCATTATCGGACTACCAAAGTGATTTTGCCGTTTTCCCTGAACTCTTCAACGCCCCTTTGATGGGACTGACTGAGCAAACCGATCCAAAAGCGTATATCCGCTTTCTGGCAACTTTTACTGAAACCTTTCGTACAGAACTTTTGCGAATGGCGGTCAGCTACAATATCAACATTATTGCAGGTTCGATGGTTGAGCTAGGTGATGATGAGCAACTTTACAATGTCGCCTACCTGCTCAGAAGAGATGGTACTTTTGAACGCCAAGCAAAACTGCATATTACACCTCAAGAGCGCCGAGATTGGGTGATAAAGGGTGGAAATGAGCTCAATGTTTTTGATACCGATGCTGGACGTATTGGTATTTTAATTTGTTACGATGTTGAGTTTCCTGAACTAGGCCGTTTACTAGCCGATGATGATATGGATATCTTATTTGTCCCCTTCTGGACAGATACTAAGAACGGCTACTTACGCGTTCGTCATTGTGCACAAGCTAGAGCAGTCGAGAATGAATGCTATGTTGTGACTTGTGGCAGCGTAGGAAACTTACCATCCATTGAAAGTTTGGACATCCAGTATGCTCAATCGGCCGTTTTCACACCTTCAGATTTTGCCTTCCCACATGATGCGGTGTTGAACGAAACGACTCCCAATACCGAGATGATTTTCTTTTCGGATCTAGATCTATCTAGCTTGAAAGTACTCAGAAATGAGGGGTCAGTAACCAATCTTAAAGATCGACGCTTGGATCTGTTCTCTCTTAAAATACGACGTAAATAATTCTTTTTAGCTTGCGCTGCTGAGGTAGCGCAAGGAATTTTTGACAACTTTTAGTGCTTTAAGCTTCCTCATTTCGTGTGTAGGAAAATTAACAATACATCGTTATGATAACTGGCTCCTAAGCATTTATCTGTGTTCGAATTTAATTTGATTCTGTGTAAGCTGCTTAACAAGCCCCTCCGTTTGTTCTGCCCAATCCCCCGCCAACCAAACCAGGTCAATTTCACCCTGATCAATGAGCTTTTGTGCCTGCTCAAATTTCGCTGCAACTTTGACCTGATAGTCCATTTGGGCTGATTGAGCAAGTTCCTTGAGTTGCTGCTTATCTGGGCAAAGAATCAGAAGCACAGGTTGTGCTTCCTTTTGAGTAACAGACAATAGACGACTGAGCAGCCGGTAGAGGTCAGATGGGTTCATAGGCTTTGCCATATGATCATTCATTCCAGCTTCAAGAGCCTTGTTTTTATCTTCAATCATCGCCGCTGCCGTCAGGGCGATGATGGGGATTGACTTATTGAACTCACGAATAGCGCGAGTTGCCTGATATCCATCCATCACTGGCATTTGAATATCCATCAGGACTAAATCAAATGCTTGATTTTTAATCTTTTCAACAGCAACCTTCCCGTTTTCAGCCAGTTCATAGACCAACCCTAGCTGAGCAAGCATCGTCCCCGCCACTTCTTGGTTTATTTCATTGTCTTCGACCAACAACAGACGACCTTTGAGCGTCTGGTATTCGCTGATTTTTTCCTGTTGCTGCATTAATAGCTGTGCCTGTTCTTCGGCGCTGCACTGGCGAAGGGGCACTCGAAAACTGAAAGTTGAGCCAACACCCAGCTGGCTTTGAATCTGGATGTCATCTCCACCCATCAAACGCACCAAGCGTTCGCTAATCACAAGCCCTAAGCCTGTACCTCCATGTTTGCGGGTAATGCTAGTATCGGCCTGAGTGAAGGCATTAAATAATCTGGTCTGCTGCTCAGGAGTCATACCAATACCCGTATCTTTAACGGCACATTCCAGCCAAGCATCATTCAAAGTTAGCGTGATACTGACTTCACCATCTTCAGTAAATTTAATGGCATTGCTGATGAGGTTAGTTAGAATTTGGCGCAAGCGTTGAAGATCGCCAAACAAAAAAGCGGTGCAGTTTTGTTGGCATTGAGAGCCTTTCTGGCATTGAGATGAGCTTTGGCAAATAGACAGATACTGACAGTTCACACTAAAAGACAGATTTTTACTTTTTGCAATGTCTTTTAGTAAGCTGGTGAGTTCTTCTCTAAGCTGATCTAGCTTGAACGGGTGGGGATCCAACTCTAACTTATCTGCCTCAATTTTTGAAAAATCTAGTATGTCGTTAATAATACCCAATAATAAGCGCCCAGACTGATTCACTCGTTCTAGTTGATGGCGCATTTTGACAGGATCAGTTTCTTGTAGGCCCAACTCACTCATGCCAAGAATACCGTTCATGGGAGTACGGATTTCATGGCTCATATTGGCTAAAAATTCCGACTTAGCGCGGTTTGCTGCTTCAGCTTGCGATGCAACCTGCTCCAACATGGCGGCCTGTTGCCGACGATGGAGTAATAACCAGCCAATATAGAGCGCTGGTGCGCTTAATAAGAGTGCCAGCACTAAAAATATAACCATGTACTCCACTTGATTGGGTGCACGAGTTGTCCAGCCCTGCTGTGGAATGGCTGCCAATTGCCAACTTCCGTAAGGAAGATAAACATTTAGGGTAACTGGCTGCTGGTTAAAGATATTTGCATCACCATAGAAAACAGCCCCTTCTTCACCCAAGGCGTTCTGACCACGAATAGCCAGCTTTAAATCAGTCTGCTCAAGGCCAGCGACTTCATAAACCCGGTCAACAGGCATTACAGATGAAACCAGCCCCCAAAAACGCTCCCTGCTGGCTTCCTCGCCTTCAACCTCTTCTTGGATAAAAACAGGAAAGCGCCCTATAAATCCAACACCACCTTGAAGAAGATTTACCGGCCCCGCCAATACCAAAGCGCGAGCAGTTTTAGCCTCTTGCGCGGCAGCAGCTTGCGCAGGAATATTCAGATAATTCATACCAACGATGGCTTCATTACCGGCTAGCGGATACATATAGCGCACAGTTAAATCAGGTGCAGCGGCAATATTTTGAATCATAGGGTGATCATCAATCAGTTGGCTGGCAAAGTCATCAAAAGCCTGGTTTGATAAATTAGGATTTAGACGAATAAAAGCCAGCAGCCCTTCAACACGACTAGCACTATGCACAATAACACTTTCAAGCTGAACTCTTAAGCTGGCGAGAGCCTGCTCTGTATATTGACGCTCTGCTGCTCGATATTCCTGTTGATGAGCCTTGATAAAATAAACGCCCACAAGAGTAACTGCTAGGAACACCAACAAGGCTGGTAAACCATAAATCCAGTTACCTAAGCTGACTTTAAATTTATTCATACTAGCTCACTTAAACTGCTCTCTATCACGAGGCTTGACTTTTTCAGCTGTAATATTAATAGAATTATTGAGATAAATTCTAACTAAATTCAATACGATTTCTTCCTAACTCTTTAGCTCTGTAGAGCGCTGTATCAGCGCGTTTTAGGATTTCATCGAAGCTTTCATTAGCATTATGCATGGCAATGCCTTGACTAATGGTAATTTTTTGAGACTCAGGTAATTCTAATTGTGAAATTTCATCAGCTATTCTCTCCGCAAAGACAAAAGCACCTTGTTTTTCTGTATCAGGTAAAAGTATGGTGAATTCTTCACCACCCCATCGAGCAATCAAATCACTTTGTCGACATAATCTTTTTAAAAGATTAGAGATAGATATCAAAACTTGATCACCAACAGCATGACCATAAGTGTCATTGATACGTTTAAAGTGATCAATGTCCACCATAATTAACGCAACTGGTAATCCACTTCGAACACTCCGAGATAGGTTGGAATTGGCAACGTTAATAAAATGACGACGATTGGCTACTCCTGTTAAAAAATCAGTGACAGCTAAATGCTCCATTTTATTTGCTTGTCGAACATTACGAATGTATTCTCTAGTTCCAAATAAAACTGCACAAAATAAAACACCACCAGCTACTATATAAAGAAGTAAAAGCTGTCTCCAGCTATTTAATGCTGACGTGGTTGGCTCTCCAACAACGACCATAAAAGGTAGATCGCCAATTCTTCGAAGAGACCAAACACGGTCTACACCATCAACAGGAGAAACTAAACGATGGGAAAAGTGAGTTTCATTTTTTGATTTGGCCATCCGGTTAAGATGTTGCTCAGTCACTTCAATACCAATACTTTCTTCAATATAGGGATTTCTTGCTAGTAATCGTGAGTTAAGATCATAGATGGTGATAACATCATCTTGATCCTGTTCTATAAAATCTAACCATTGCTGGAAGAACTGCAAATCCAAACCAGCTAAAGCAAAACCATCTAACTTGCCATCAGTTGATATCAATGGATAAGACATTGTTACATTCATTGTATTATCAACAGAAACAAACATATTACTGAGCTTGAAATCAGTAATTGGCTCACTCATTGCTAGTGTGCAGTATTCACGTTGTTCTTTAATACCATCAAAACCTAAATTAATTCCGATAGATGTATGGGTCACTATACAGTCTTTATTTAACATTCCGAGGAATACTAGGTTTGGTGTATTATTTACTTTATCTATTATTAGTTGTGTTTTCTGCTTATGAAGTATTAAGTCATTTGTAGGAAATACCAATTCTTCAACTGGAAAGCTACGAGCAGTATTTCGCAACACATACATAGGTATTTCAAAAGACTTGTCTATCCATTCAGCTACCAGAAAACTTTTTGAGTTCGCACGTTCAGTTGCTGATGCAAGCTCTTTATTGTAGGAATAATTTAGCTGAATCGTACCTGCCACAACAATAATAGCTATGACAAGTCCTGATAAGAAGTATGCCTTTACAATTCTTTTATAAAGTGATGAGCAATCACTGAAAATTATGTATTTTTTAATAATTTTTTAAAGTCCGTAGTGCTTAGTGGTTTATAGAAAAAATAGCCTTGTGCTTTAGAGCACCCCATGTCTAACAGTATAGACTGTTGTTCCTTGGTTTCCACGCCCTCAGCAATTACTTCAAGACTAAGGCTTTCTGTTAATGAAATAACAGTTCTAACGATACTAGCTGCGACCTTGTCATCAGTAATATCATTGACAAAAGCCCTGTCGATTTTAAGTGTAGTCAATGGAAGCTTACGCAAATAAGACAAGCTGGAATATCCGGTACCAAAATCGTCAAGTGCCACTTTGAATCCTGCATTGCGAAGTTTTTTTAATGACTCTATGACCATTTCTTCTCTTGATATTAATCCAGTTTCTGTAACCTCAAACTCAAATAGACATGGTTCCAGATGATACTTATTCACATAATCCATTAAATGTTTGGCAAATCCTGAACTTTCAAGTTCGTATACAGATAAGTTTATCGCAACAGGCAAGATAGTCAAACCAGATGCTTTCATTTCAGCTAGACATCGACAGGTTTCGTTCATCACCCAGCGACCTAAATCTGATATTAAACCTGAACGCTCTGCCATAGGAATAAAAACCGATGGAGAAATATAGCCCAGTGTCGGATGATTCCATCGAACTAACACTTCAGAAGCAAATATCTCTCCAGTCTTTAAAAGCACTTTAGGCTGAAAGTTCAGACTGAGTCCGTTAGATGTTATGGCCTCTCTTAGTGCCTGTTCGAGCAAGAGTCTCTCTCTTGCTTGATTACTCATATCAGGATTATAAAAACAAAAGGTATTGCGGCCATCTCCCTTAGCTTGTTGCAGTGCTATTCTCGCGAAGCGTAATAAGTCATCTGAGCTATTAGCATCATCTGGATATAAAGCGATGCCAAGCGACGGATTCATGTAAAGATTTTCGTCATCTATTTTAAATGGCAATTGCAAGGACGATTTAAGTTCAAAAACCAAACGACTAATATCCATTGCATGCTTAATATCAACAACCAACACTCCAAACTCATCAGCAGCTAGACGCACTAATAAATTTTGACCTTTCACGATACTTTTTAATCGTTTTGCTGCCTGCTGTATCAATCTATCGCAGAAAGCATGACCAAGGCTATCATTTATTAGCTGTATTTCACCTAGATCAATTTTAATAACAGCGATTTTTTTATTAACGTTGATACTGCTTTGAAGAATGTATTTAAGTCGATCAATGAATTGTGTTCTATTACCTAACTCGGTTAATGGATCGTGATTGACTAAGAACTCTATTTGAGCTTCTCTCGCTCTTAGCTCCGACAAATCATGAAAGACTGCAACAAAATATTCTATATCCCCCTGTTTATTTTTTAAGCTATTTATTGAAAGCCACTGAAGATATACGCTGCCATCTTTCCTGCGATTCCATATCTCTCCTTGCCAAGTACCTGAAGTGTTCACTTGCTGCCAAAGCGCTTCATAAAAGCTTAATTCATGGTGTTTTGACTGCAGAATACGTGGTGTATTACCTATGACTTCCGATGCTGAATAACCAGTTATCTCACAAAAAGCACGATTTACTTGCAATATTTTTGAGGCTGAATCTGTAACAAAAATCCCTTCAATGGTGTTATCAAATACACGTTTAGCCAAACGCTGTTGTATTTCAAGTGCATTCTGTTCACTTAAATCTCTGGCAATACCTGTGATCCATGCAACTTTCCCACTCTCATCATAGTGAGGTATGACACTCAAATTTACGGGTATCGTTTGGTTATTTAAATTTTTAAATTCAATATCACCTTGCCACATTTCCCGTTCTTTAATTAGCGATGGAAAAATATGATCTTTTAATAAGGCGTACACCTCAGGCGTATGAAAATCTGAGACATAAAGCGGTTCAGAAGCAAGATTGTGTTCTTGGGAGATTGCTAACAACTTTCGTCCTGCATGATTTACAAAAAGTATGCGCTCATCAAGGGTAATGGTCGCTATCATTTCGCCTGCGGCATCAATGATAGAACTTTGCTGACGGGATAGGTCAAACTCATCTAGGACTAGTGTTTCTTTTTTCCTGTAAGGATCGTTATTCATCAGACTATCCCGTTATATTTATATTTGTTATCCAAAATAAGGTTGCCATATTAAATACATCATCATTCATTTTATGATAATTTTATTTTTACCCGTGTGCTTGGCTTTATAAAGTGCTTGATCTGCCCTTTTTAAGCTATCCACATAGCTAGAATCAGATGCAAGCATAGAAGTGACACCGATACTAAGTGTTGCTTGTAACTCATTCATTCTATATGAGGATAGTGACTGCAAAGATCTATGATGAATTCGATGAGCTAACTGAAGAGCTTGCGTAGAGTCTGTTGCCGGCATTGCAATGACAAATTCATCACCACCAAAACGATAGGCGCCATCATTTTTTCGTAACTCACTTAAACAAATCTCGGCAACACTTGCGATAAGCTCATCACCAGCGATATGACCCAGCGTGTCATTCATGAGTTTTAAATTATCGACATCAAACATTAGTAATGATGTAGGTATAGCATGGCGCTTTAAGGATTCGAAGCACAGTTCTAGATCATGCTCAAGTTTTCTTCTATTAAACAATCCCGTTAGTTGATCAGTATCACTCATATTCTTGAGTTTTACTTCAAGCTCATGCCTATTAGAAATATTACTCGCAACCCACAAAACAACATCTTCATCATTTAATTGAAAATCTAATGCTTGAATACGCCCTTCAAACCAGATGGCTGTATCAGGGCCTTCATCAGATAAAACATTGAAGTCGCTCTTACTTAACTCATACTCGACGATAACTAGCTTTTTAGTTTCAAGAGCCAATTCAATCTGGGCAATCGCCCAGTTAGCAATTTCTGATTCAACTACATTATGGATATTATGTCCAATCAGTTCTTTAGCATTAGGATAATATTGTGAATCTTTACCACCAAAAGCTTGTATATACCTACCTTGTCTTGTGACTAAAAAAGTTGGATCTGGCAACGTATCTAAAATTACATTTAACTGCTCAACATTCATATTTCAACCTAAACAACCTGAGCAGCAATTGCTTCAAATAGAGTACACGCCATTTCTGGATGTTCTTTATAATAATAAAATAGATCGTTTTTGGTTTTTTCAATACCAGAGGACTTCAGTAGATAGGACTGATCAAGACGATGAAAACCCATATACCAGTCCATAAATAAACGCTGCTCTATCTCTCCAGTCATTAGTAATGTAACTTCTTTATGTCTAGAGTCTTTGCAGATTTTTTGGAAAAGTAGCTCAATAGCAGATTGCTTACCTTCCAGATATTGAACACAGGCACCATCTAGCAGAATTAAGCGGCCTGTTACCCCCACTAGTCGATTTGATACCGCAGCTTTTGTTGCAACTTGTTCAAATTGCTCCAGATTCTTTTCATCTGAAGGTCTACTGATGTAAATTAAAAAGCTCAATTGATTACCTTCGATATCAAGTGAGTTCTTATGGTCCGATAAAAGCTTAAAAAAAGCAGCTTCACCCATAGGACGATAAAAATAAAACCCTTGTATTGATTGAATTCCTAGGGCACTAATTAAATCGCGTTGTAATGAGGTTTCAACACCTTCAGCCACTAACTGCATATTCAGTGTTCGCCCCATCCTAGAAATCGCTGCAACAACAGCCTGACTATCCGGACGATCTTCTAAATCGGTAATAAAAGCTCGGTCAATTTTGAGTGTATGAGCGCGAAGGTTAAGTAGTTGTGCCAGCGAGGAGAAACCAGTGCCAAAATCATCAACGGCTAAGTGAAACCCCATATCTACAAAACGCTCTAAAATTGCTTTGTTTGAGCTAATGTCTGCCATCAGTGATGTTTCAGTTATCTCTAGGACAATATTTGCAGAGTTAGCGCCTGTTTCATTTAGCGTGTTTTGAAAAAACTCTACTAATCGAACATCGCTCATCTGTCTTGTAGACAGGTTGACTGAGATATAAGGAGCCTTATCGCCATATAAATCTTCCAAACGACGCTCAACTAGACATGCCTGATAAAAAACCCATCGTCCAATATCATTGATAGTATTGCTAGTTTCAGCAACTGGGATAAACACTGCTGGCGAAATTTCTCCAAGTGAAGAGTGCCATCTCAATAACACTTCAACTCCCTTTATCGCGCCACTATCACTGCCAACAATAGGTTGAAAGTTCAAATAAAACTCGTCTCTTTCAATAGCAGTACGTAGCCCCAAAGATATATCTAAACGCAGAGATGTTTCTTCTTGAACCAATTTATTATAGAACTGCCAACTGTCTCTTCCCTTCCCCTTCGCGGTATACATGGCAACATCTGCATTACGCAGCATATCTTCAGCAGAATGAGTGGTACCATGTCCTATCGCAACTCCAATGCTTGCAGTGACAGATAATTTCGAGTTGATAAAAATCACATCTTTGCGTAATTCTTGTACAAACCGCTCTGCAATATGGCCTGCTTGATCAACTTCAACAAGCGCTTCACACAAAATGACAAACTCATCACCCGATAACCTACCGACAGTATCGCCGGGTCGAACTGTTCTAACTAATCGATTAGCAACTTCTTTTAGCAGAAAGTCCCCTGCTTCATGCCCTTGAGTATCATTAATCTCTTTGAAACCATCTAGATCAATAAATAAGACTGCTAAATGACCATTTTCTCGTTTAGAGCGATCTAAAGCATTTCTCAATCTATCTAAAATAAGTGATCGATTAGGGAGTCCAGTTAAGGGATCGTGAAATGCATTCCACGTTAATTCGTCTTTTACTTTTTTAACTTCTGTTAGGTCGAAAATGGTAGCAACCAGAACTGCTCCATCAGTACTCTGGGTTTTTGAAATAGAGGCATCCATTGGAAAATAGGTACCATCTTTACAGTAACCTGATATTTCAGCACGCTCGGACATTCTGATTTGGTGCAAATTACCATCAACAAATCGGTTGAAGTATTCTTTATGACGAGAACGAATGTTTGGCGGTACTAGTTGATGTACTGAAAGACCGATCAACTCATTAATAGAATATCGAAAGAGTTCGGTTGCTCTTGGATTAGCTTCTGTGATGATACCCGCTTCATTAGTTGCTATAACAGCCATATCAGCCACAGACAGAATACTCATTGAACTATGCTGTTGTAACTGATCATTTAAGCTAGCACTAGAGGGATGTGTACCCTGATCTTCCCCAACTCTAAATTTATCGTGAAACAGATCTCGATATCTCGATGGAATTTCTGGCGCTATGGCACCGAACGTTTCAATGATGTTAAAGGTTCCCTCTGGGCTACACTGTGATAGATAGCTATTCACCCTTGCATGGTGAATGGCAGGATCCATTGTCACTTGTCCCTGAGGAACATTAATACTGACTGTTTCAAGACTCTTAACCAATGACTCTGCATCAGTACTACCCGCTTTCTTTACAGCTTCGGCAAAGGCTTTGACGCAGGTATACACTCCTTCACCAAAATTGGTTAACACGCCGTTTCCATCTGGCCAAATTCCTGTTACGTCAGGTAAACGACGTAACTGATTTAAATAAGATTGATTTTCTAATGTGTTGATGGACATAAAGTAAGTATTACTGGAGTAAAAGCCAGCTCTTACCTCTGGCTTTAAATATGAAACAAGCAGTTCATCATAATGCCCCATGACCACAGCCATGCGCTCTTTAAGACCACGTTCAGCAAAACAGTTAAGCAGATTTATCTGATCAATGCCTGCGAAATATGGGACGAACACATCTGCTCCAGAACGTTCCAGTTCATCCAATAACCAATCTATCTCGGCGGTGGAGGCACCAATTGCCAGATACTGCTCCCCTACGACTTCGCCATCATGCTGGTGTAAGGAGTTAATGGCTGCTTCTATCGATCCTCTTGGCCACTCATAATTATTCCCTGCGAAATACATCTTTGGGCCATAGTGTTTGGCCATGTAGGGAATCATTTTGCAAATCTGTTGGTTTGGAAGCGCGGCGAAATTAAAGAAATATCGGTTAGCGATACTACCTTCATAAAAAGAAAAATTGAGATACGGCACCTTTTCAGGTTCACTGACTTGATCAGCCACAGCGATACGCGAATTAGACATTAAATTGCCAATCAGCGCACAGCACTTTTTTTGAACTAGCCGGCGAGCTGCAGGCACAGCAGTTTCAGGCAAACTTCCATCATCTTCGATAATGAGCTCTACCTTCCTACCCAACAAGCCACCCGATCGATTAATTTCATTGATAGCAATCTGTGCTGCCCAGCAGATCTCTTGACCATACATATGTACCAACCCAGTCAAGGGAGGCATCAATCCAAGTCGGATAGGCTCATTGATCGCGTCAGACAAAACAAACTCCTAACTAATATATGTGATATGACTCTTGAGATTTGTTGTTGAAATAACATTAGCGCTATCTGAATAACCTTCTTCTACTTGGCTGACGGGTAAGTTTTGTTTCATTTATACTCAGTGCCCTTCGTAACTTTCGTAAACTTTATAGCTTAAAGCTATAAAGTATCGCTATAAGTGACATTGATATCTTAATTCCATACAAAAATAAAAAGAATTAGACATAAGGATTTGTGTCACTTAGTATCATCTTTGTTTATGAATATCATCGCAACCAATTGATTTAAAATGGCTTAAGCTATTAAAAATACAAATTTCTACGATTTCATGTTTCAAACTGTATAGCTCATGTGTTAATTTCGCTAAAAGCACTCAAAAAGTATGTGATTGATCGAATGCATAAACTAAAATAAAAATAATAGTTGCGCTGGCCAGCGTCATGCTGGTCTTGACGCTTGTCATCACTCTAGCCAGCTTAGCCTCCTTCCGAGACTTTTTGATACACGCTGGCAGAAGTGATTCGTGTCGCGCTAACCGATGCTGAGCGATGCTGAGTTTTCATTACAATTCGCTGCGAAAGAAGACGGCTGAAATCAGGTGGTCAGATTCCAAAAAGAACTATGGTCTGAATATGGGGATTACTACAACTAAATGATATCTTTCAGCGAGGTGGTTTTGTGAGTCATACCGATGTGCATACCTTTTCTGAAGGCATGCTTGATGTTCTCAACAAAGGGTTTGTGACTCTATTCATTTGGTCAATCAACGAAGGCTGGCCAATTCATTATGTTTCAGACAATGTAAAAGATCTCCTTGGTTATGACGCCCACCAACTGATACAAAAACAGTTTTCATATTCGCAGTTAGTTCACCCAGATGATTTAGCTCGGATTCAGAAAGAAGCATCAGATAGCATAGCTAATGAGGAAGCCTCTTTACAGTCATCATACCGTCTGATAACGCAGTCTGGTGAGGTTCGTTGGGTAAAGGAGTTTTCAATTTTTCAACGAAATACATTTGGTCAATTAACATCCATCCACGGATATATTCATGATCAGACTAATACAAAGCATGCTGAAGAGAGTTTGCTCTTATCAAAATTAATTAAACAGCACTCTCGTGAAGCAATCATGGTTACAGATGCAGATGGCAATATACTCAGTGTAAACCCTACATTCTGCCGTGTTACAGGCTATACAGCAGATGAAATATTAGGCCTACGTCCCTCTGTTATGAGTTCAGGTCATCATGACGAAAAGTTCTACCAAGCCATGTGGAAAAGTATTAACGAAACTGGACATTGGCAAGGTGAAATTTTAGATCGAAGAAAGAATGGTGAGATTTATCCGAAGTGGCTATCTATTCATACCGCTTATGATGAACAAGGATCTGTGTTTCGAAGGGTCGCTATTTTTTCAGACATTAGCAAACAAAAACAAAGTGAAGAGCTAATTTGGCGTCAAGCTAACTATGACACACTTACAAACCTTCCCAATCGTCAGTTACTAAGTTTACGATTAAATCAGGAAATTGATCGACAGAAGCGATCAGGCAAAAGCCTAGCACTTATTTTTCTGGACATTGATAATTTCAAAGCCATTAATGATTCATTCGGCCATTTAACTGGCGATGAATTACTGATACAAATTGGGACACGACTCACCTCAACTTTACGCTCAATTGACATGGTTGCTAGGTTTAGTGGTGATGAGTTCGCATTACTCATGACTGACCTAAAGGATCAATATGGTATTGAACGTGTTGCAATGAAAGTGCGTAACGCTTTTGATGAACCGTTCCAAGTTAAAGGCGAACACATTCACACATCAGCTTGCTTTGGGATTACCATGTGTCCTGAAGATAGTTGTGACTCATGGCAATTAATGAAAAATGCTGAACAAGCTATGTTTATTGCTAAAAATAGTGGTAGAGGACGTTATCAGTTTTTCACTCAACCTATGCAACTGACTGCACAACGCCAGATGAAGATAGCAAAGGACATGCGATTTGCTTTACGGGATCAGCAATTTCATCTTGTTTACCAACCTATTATTGATTTTTCTAATAATCAGATATGTAAAGTTGAAGCGCTAATCCGCTGGAAGCATCCACAGCTCGGTGATATTAGTCCCGTGGAGTTTATTTCTATCGCTGAAGAGATCGGCTTGATATCTGACATTGGAGACTGGGTATTTCGAACAGCAACCAGCCAATTAGAGAACTGGCGCAATATAGTAAATAAACCTTTGCAGATGAGTATTAACACCTCTCCGGCACAATATCGAGATGATACAAATCGAATCAATCAATGGATAAGCTTCTTAGAAGAGCAAAGTATTGAAGCGAGTTCTATCTCATTAGAAATAACTGAAAATATGCTAATGGAGAGTAATTCCGACATTGAAAGCTGTTTACTTCTTATAAGAGACTCTGGAATGGAAGTTGCCTTGGATGACTTTGGGACAGGTTACTCTTCATTATCCTATTTAAAGAGAATGAGCGTCGATTTCCTAAAGATTGATCGCTCGTTTGTACAGAACCTAGCACCTGATTCTGATGACTTAGCACTATGCGAAGCCATCATTGTTATGGCCCATCGACTTGGTATTCGCGTGGTAGCAGAAGGTATCGAAACAGCGCAGCAAAGAGACTTATTACATGCAGCGGGTTGTGACTATGGTCAGGGTTATTTTTTC
>REDB01000052.1 GCA_007693685.1 Oceanospirillales bacterium | reverse complement strand
ATGAAGGAAGCGAAAAACTTACTTGCAGAGACTCAAATTTCTGCACAAGATATTGGTCTACAACTAGGCTTTTCCAGCGGAGCTAATTTTTCTACCGCTTTCAAGGATTATTTTGGCATGACACCGGCTGAGTTTAGGAGCCAAAAAACATCATGACACCAGCCTCAACGATTAGGGGATCTCGCTTTTTTTTAGCGTTCATAATCGTTTTGCTGTTTGCTTTCCTAGCTATACCGTCAGTTTATGCAACTGAACACAGACCTCTTCAACCTATCAACCTTGCCGAAATATCTTCCGAAAGCAATTTAGTGTTTGCCATGCAAGGGTTTATCCCTGCAGATGATCTACCCCATATAGATCACCTTTTAACTCAGACGGATTGGCAGCCAGTGACAAACTCGATGCTTGCTGCCCCGAAACGTTTTGCAACCCTATGGTTAAAAGCTGACTTTGTTAATAACTCAGATGAGTCTCTGCTTCGTTGGCTAGAAATTGCACCTTGGCGACTTAGACAAGTCAATGCCTATTATATTGAGCCTGATACTCAAACAATTCTTGCCACTAAGCAATCTGGATTATCGACACTTCCAAGTCAGCGTGAATTACAAACAGGTCGCATACTCTTCCCATTACATCTTAATGCAGGTGAAGAGATTCAGGTTATCTTTGAAATATTCAGTGACAGCCGCCCCTATCTTTCCATTCAAAGCTGGACGCCCCTAGAGTTCACCGCCAGTGCAACAGAACGACATATTTTTCATGCGATTATTTTATCTGCGCTAACGATGCTTTTTATTGTCCTGCTATGCCAACTTAACCTTCGATACGCACTATTAGGGGGATGGTTAATGGCAACGGCTATATTAGAAGCCGAAAAAGAAGGCTATATCACTTTTATTCTATTTGAATCTCTTGCTGGATTTGGTCTTCATCTTCGTATATTTGCATCGGTAACTACCGGTGCTTTATTTGTTTTTACAATTATTTACCTGCTTGATCTTCAGAGATTTAAATATGCGCGACTTATTAGAAACTTAGTGATGCTAGTGTTAGGTATCAGTTATCTGATGATCCTTGCGCTTGATAACACTCAACTACGGCAAATGGTTTCCTTAAGTAATGCAATTTTCATGCTGTCAGCCATAGTCTTATTTGCCTATGTGTTCATTAATCAACGTCATCAAAACATGATTTTACTAACACTTTTGTGCCTTTATTGGATGGACTCTACTTATCTGTTGATAACTTATATTTTCAATATCAACTATGATGGGCTGCTTCATGCCAATAGAGTATTGATAAACATTGGCATTATTCTCGCCGTGCTTATCATTTATGCATGGCATAAACGTAAAAGAGATCGTCAGTTAGATGAAGATTTGCGTACTTACGAAAAAAACCAACGCGAAACACTAACTGAAGCAGTTAAAGTACGAACTCAAGAGTTAAGACAAGCCCTTCTAGCAGCAGAGCAAGCCAATATTGCAAAAGACCGCTTTCTTGGACAAGTCAGTCATGACTTACGCTCACCGTTGAATATGATTTTTGGCTACGCCCAACTAATTGACTCAGAACCTAACAAAGTAAATCAATACAGCAGTATTATTCGCGAAAACTCATCTCACATGTTGAAACTTGTGAATGATCTGATCGACTATGCTAAAGGGATACCCGAAACACGAATAAGCATTGAGAAGATCGATCTTGATCAATTCATCAAGGCTATTGCTGTTACTGCTCAAACCCTCGCAGCCAAACAGAACAACCATTTTCATTTGAATCAGGATAGATCGTTACTACCCTTTATTACTTCCGATCCAACGCGTCTACAACGTATTCTGGTGAACTTACTTGATAATGCCACTAAATACACAGACCAAGGCCATATCACTTTATCAATTCACTATGCTTCAGATCAGCAACAGTTACACTTTTCCGTTAAAGACACAGGTAAAGGGATGTCAAAAGAATCCTTGAGTCGTTTAGGTGAGCCATTTTTTCAGGTTGACCCAAATAGTGACGGTATGGGACTTGGTTTTCCAATCGTGTATGAGATGATTGAACAACTAGAAGGAACCTTGACCGTTCACAGTGAATTAAATCAAGGCACAGAAATTCAGGTCTCTATACCTGTAGGTGTCTAAAAGCTCCTCTCTCGAGTAAGCTTTCCGTAAGAAAAGTCACTGTCTAAATTTCACTTGATCTAACCCTACTCAATAGCTGTATACTGTACATATAAACAGTATACAGAGGTAGATATGAGTGCTGTTCAACTCATTGGTTCATGTGCAGAAGCCGATTTACTAAGCAAATCGAAGCTTTGTATTCCACTTTATCTTGAGCGAGTCTCTGCAGGCTTTCCTTCGCCAGCTCAGGATTATGTAGAACAATCACTGGATCTTAATCAACTCTGCATTAGCCATCCTGCTGCTACATTTTTTGTGCGTGTTCAAGGTGATTCGATGCGCGATGCAGGGATTTTTCCAAATGACGTATTAGTGGTAGACCGTGCTTTAGAGGCCAAACATGGAGATATTATTATTGCCAGTATGAATGGGGAAATGACTGTCAAAGAACTGAACACTTACCCTAGACCCTGCTTAGTCCCTAGAAATTCAGCTTATCCTGTGATGCTGATCACAGAGGGATCTGACTTTGAAGTGTTTGGTGTGGTCACTAATGTTGTACGTCAAATGCGCCGTTAATCATTATGTCTAAACGCCAACCTGTTTTTGCTTTAGTCGATTGCAACAACTTTTACGCCAGTTGTGAGAAACTTTTCCGCCCAGACCTAAAGCATCGACCTGTCGTGGTGCTTTCTAATAATGACGGTTGTGTTGTGGCGAGATCGCGTGAAGCCAAAGTATTAGGAATCAAAATGGGCGTTCCTGCCTTTCAGATTCAGGAGTTCATCAGGAAACATCAAATCGTTACCTTCTCAAGTAACTATGCGCTATATGCAGACCTTTCTGCTCGAGTTATGAGCACGCTGGAAGGTTTAGCACCGCGTGTCGAAATTTACTCAATTGATGAAGCTTTTCTCGATTTAACCGGAGTAGATAATATTACATCTCTGGAAAAGTTTGGCCTTCATCTAAGACAAACCGTTTATCAATGCACGGGAATTACCGTCTGTGTTGGCATTGCACCGACTAAAACCTTAGCTAAGCTTGCCAATCATGCTGCTAAACACTATCCCGCAACAGGTGGTGTCGTAAACTTAATGTCACCATCTCGACAGCGCAAATTGATGTCGTTGCTTCCTGTTAACGAAGTATGGGGAATCGGCCCACGACTGAGTAAACGTTTGCAAGCAGAAGGTATTCTGACAGTTCTAGATCTAGCGGATGCACCTGCTAAACGTATTCGCAAGCACTATTCAGTTGTGGTTGAACGCACCTTGCGCGAGCTAAATGGCGAGTCTTGTCTAGAGTTAGAAACACTATCACCCACTAAGAAACAGATTGTCTGTAGTCGTTCATTTGGTGAACGTATTACCGAATTCACTGCGATGCGTGAAGCAATCAGCGAATACACTGCTCGGGCTGCTGAAAAACTTCGTCAAGAAAAACGCCATGCTAAAATGCTGACGCTATTTATGCGCACCAACCGCTTTAATCCTGCTGAACCTCAATACATGCCCTCTATCACCAAAGAGCTTAATCTACCCACAGACGACACACGTGATTTAGTATCAGCAGCAATAGGTTTACTCAACAATGTCTGGCGCGATGGTTTTCGCTACATGAAAGCAGGCGTGATGCTCTCTGACTTCTATGAACCCGGTGTATTTCAGCCAAGTCTATTTGAAGACTACTCTAGTCATCCCAATGCAAAAGCGCTTATGTCTGTTCTAGACACTATTAACCACAGTGGAAAGGGGCGTGTCTTTTTTGCGGTTCAAGGTACTCAGAAAAACTGGAAAATGAAACGCAATAATTTATCGCCTTGTTATACCACTTCATGGAAAGAACTGCC
>REDB01000053.1 GCA_007693685.1 Oceanospirillales bacterium | reverse complement strand
TTTAATTCTTGTAAAGGTATCACACGATCTTTATAGATAGTGTTGACATTGTTATATATTCTACCAAACTGTACCCATGAAAAGAGTGATATTATCAACAAAGCCATCAATGGTAGAGATAATGCTAATATTACTCTGGAACTAAGTTTCATTTTTCATACCTACCGTTGTAATGGTTAGATTCTAATTACGAAGCTTTATAAATTACTACATTACAGATGTATTTCAAGTTTTTTTTTCGAACACATTCCTGAAATGAAAAATATTGTTTATGAGCGTTAATTTAATGAAGCTAATCTTGATCATTCTTCTGGGTTTTCTCACGAATTTTTTTGACCATTTGCACTTTTCCCTTTAAATTCAGCCCAATACGGTTACGACCATTATGTTTAGCAGCATAGAGTGCTTTGTCTGCCGCGATTATAAGATCCTCTTTACTTTGCATTGTTTTTTCAAACATCGCTACTCCAATACTCGTGGTGACATTAATATTCAGATCACCTAATGAGAGGGTCGTAATTTCAAGACTCTGACGTAAACGCTCTGCAGCTATCAGCGCTTCTCGTATTGGCATATTAGGGCTTATTAATAAAAACTCCTCTCCTCCTATGCGTGCGATAGTATCTTCACCACGAGTGAATTTTTTCAATATTGACGCAACGTTCTTTAATACTTCATCACCTATATCATGTCCGAAACTATCATTTATCGTTTTAAAATGATCAATATCTAAAATAACTAATATAAACGATTTCTGTGTTCTCAGACTCAGTTTCCAGGTTTTATCTAGCACTTCCATTGCGGCTCTGCGGTTGGGTAACTCTGTTAGTTGATCAGTTAACGCCAGTACCTCTTGCTTACGGTGAGACAAAGACAACTCTCTTGCAATTCGACTTAATTCAGATTGGTCACTGCGCCAACGTTCATAGCGTTTGAGCATCCGTATTGCCGGTTGCAAACGAGCATGTAAATGTTTTGCAGTAATATTGAGCGTAATGACATCATCTGCTCCCACACGATATGCTTGAGTTTCGAGTTCGTTGTCCAACTTATCCAATACAACAAAAATATAACTGTCATCAATTTGTTTAGTGCCGCGAAGTAAGTCTATGAACTTATGATTGTTTTGGGATGTGAAGAATACATTCGCTTGTCCATTCATTGCTAACTGAATTGCTGTTGAGGTTTTATCGCAATGCGCACAAGCTAAACCTAATTGAGAAAGGATTGACTTTAAAGAGCTGACAACAGGCGTATCCTCAATAATCGCGGGCTTTACTATGTCAAAATCAGCATGGAGCGTTACTTTGTTAGATTTAGCCTGCTCAGCAGTTTCAAATTTTAATTTTTGATACTCTGGAATATTGTCTGTCTTTAACTGAAAGATTTCTGACCATTCTCTCCATTCCTCAAGTGAATTATTGAAAATAGTATCAATGGTTCCAGCTTCAAACTTTAATTCTGAGCATATTTTCTGAATGGCACTGGTATCTGTAGTAATGGTTCCATTATCGGAAATAGCTGCTTCGGAGAGACAATAGGCGAGGTGAAGCACGGTGGTAATGATGTAAGGCCTTGTTTTAGGTTCAAAACCAGAGCATTCTGGTTCTTCGTGATAACGCGTCGGCACGGCTAGCGCTTCAGGAACACAAAAGTCTATCATCATGGCTAATGACAATTCATTATGGCTAATCCCAAATACTTCTTTTTCAAGCAGAGTTTGTTCGGTGGCGGGCTTCGATAGAATTTCAGAATAGGCTTCCGGATAGATTGAAGCGAGTCCAAGAACACCGATGCGAGCCAGAAGGCCACAGGCAAATATATCCTCAGGGGGCGCTATTTGAGTTGCCTTAGTAAGGCTGCGGGCAAGTACCGCCAATAAAAGGCATCGCGTCCAATATTTTTGATGATTGAACGCTCGACAATGAGTTAAGCTTTCATTGCCAATTAATGAAAAAGCTACTGCCAGCTGGCCAACGGTTTTCATTCCAACACGAACAATAGCCTGTGGAACCGCCACGACAGGTCTTCGTCCAGTCGATGCTGAATTTGCCATTTTTAAAATATGACCGCTGAGTGAAGGATCCATTTGCACCAGCTTTGAAATCTGCTGGAGTGTGGAGTCTTCATCTTGACATGCTTCCATAATGGACAACGCAACACCCTTGGGTGCTGGTAACTGCTCAGAAGATGCTTCAAGCAACAATTGTGCAGAGGAATACTTGGTTGGATTAACCTCTAACATAGGATGAGGTGTTTCAATTCATTATCCTTTTAACAAGCTTGCATCCGATTTATCAATTACGTATTTACATTTATTAGTAGGTATTGAATTTATTCCAATGTAAAAATAACCTTTATTAAGGTTTGAGGCAAATGTTATGTGTATGCAGCCTTTGTCTTAAACAAGAATGTATACCATTTAATCATGTTCAAGATTCGTTGAGGAGATTTCGGTAGGGGAGCGCTATCTTTTAACCCGTCGGCTTTGTTCTAATCGAACATATTAAGCTGAGTTAATCTGGCGAACGGGATGGAACTTGATCCAATCAAGGACCCAGTTCGGAATATCTTCAGCAGGCATTGGGCGGGAAATTCCGTAACCTTCACCTTCATTGCATCCGTTTAACAGTAATTCGTTAGCTATTTCTTGTGACTCTATCCCGCTTGCGACCACTTGATGACCTAAGCCAGCACCTATGCCTATCACTGCTTTGACAATCGCATGGTCGTTAGAATTACTTAGCATAGCACGCACAAAGGATGGATCTATTTTGATTCTGCCTACGGGCATTTTCCATAAGCTACTTAACGAAAGAAAACCTTTGCCGAAATTATCATAAGCTATTTGGACTCCCAGTTTTTTGCAAGCATGAAGAACATTATTAACTTGGCTGAAGTTTTCAAGAAGTCCCGTATCTCTAATCTCAAACTCTAATAAGCTATTGTCATTGAGTGGATATACAGATAGTTTTTTTCTTAATTTTTCAATAAAGCCCTCAGAGATTATATACTCTACAGATACATTAATACTTACAGTAAATTTAAAGCCAATGTTTTTCCATTCAAAAAGTTTCTTCAAGACTTCGTCGATAACCCAGTCACCCAGTTCAGTTGCTATTGATGTGCTATTAATAAAATCGATAAACTCAGCAGCATTAATAGTACCGCGCACAGGATGATTCCATCGCAGTAAAGCTTCAACACCAATAAAGGCATCATTGCTTAGATTGATTTTTGGTAGGTAATGAAGTGTGAACTGGTTGTTTTTGAACGAATCTTCAATCTCTTTAAGAAGTTTGTTTTCGACCCTTTCTTTTCTATCTAGGGCTTGATCAAAAATATAAAATTTATTTTTCCCAGACTGCTTGGCTTTATACATAGCTTGATCGGCTTGTCGAATTAACTGATCAGGAGCTAGCTCATCTGGTTGCGGATAAAAGGTAACCCCTATGCTACCGGTTACCTTTAGAATGAAATTACGATATGTAATTCCTTCGCTGATAACCTGTATAAGCCGTTGTAAGAAATAGCCTGGAATTGAATTTAATTCTAAGCCCGTGAGTAATCCACAAAACTCATCTCCACCAAATCGGGCAATAGTATCAGTCTCTCTGAAGAGTGCTTTTAATCGCTTTGCAATCGTTGTTAAGACAAAATCACCAGCATCATGACCAAAATGATCATTGATATACTTAAAACCATCTAAATCTATAAATAACACAGCTATTGCAGTCGACTGTCTTCTCGATAGAGCTTGTGCATAATAGAGTCTTTCTGCAAACAGGGAGCGGTTTGGTAGCTTTGTTAACTCATCAAGAGTGGAAGATGTCGATTCTTTATTACTACAAGCATCAGTAATGATTTGAGTTGGAATGGGGTAAATTGAAAACAACCACAGTAAATCACCATTTGAATCATGAAGGTGTTTACACAGAAGCAATCTTAACGAATCAGGGTAATCACCTTTTAATCGAATTGGAAACTGTACAACCTGATTCACAGCACGATGCTTCTTAAGCAACCCTTTTATGG
>REDB01000102.1 GCA_007693685.1 Oceanospirillales bacterium | reverse complement strand
TGGCAGCACCCTGAAAGAGGTTTGCTCGCCCCAGCTGAATTCTTACCTATCATTGAAGACCACCCCTTAGCTATTAAACTGGGTGAGTGGGTTATCGAAACAGCTTTATCACAAATAGAAAACTGGCAATATCAAGGTTTAGATATACCCATCAGTGTAAATATTAGTGCGTTACAATTACAACATGTAGATTTTATTGAACGTTTAAAAGCATTATTAAGTGCGCATCCTTCCATCCCTAGCGGTTATCTAGAAATTGAGGTTTTGGAAACGAGCGCCCTCGAAGACATCGACAATATTTCATTGGTTATTGAGGAATGTCGTAAACTGGACGTCGCGTTTGCTTTGGATGACTTTGGTACCGGTTATTCTTCATTGACATACCTTAAACGTCTATCAGTAAAAATGTTAAAAATAGACAAGAGCTTTGTTCGAGATATGTTATATGATCGTGATGATTTATCTATTTTAGAAGGGGTAATTGGACTTGCAAATGCTTTCCGCAGAACTGTCATAGCAGAAGGTGTCGAAACTATTGAACATGGTGAAATGCTACTACAACTTGGGTGCGAATTAGCACAGGGATATGGTATTGCTCGTCCAATGCATGCCGATAAAATGCCTAAATGGATTGAGACTTGGTGTAGCCCAAAGAGTTGGCAAAAATGCCAGCGCTTGAGCTTTGATAAATTAATGATGTTACATGCAACTGTTGAACACCGTGCTTGGTTAATTGCATTCGAGCATTATCTGAAGAATGAAAACTCCCATCCACCGCCACTGGATCATCACCTATGCCATTATGGTCAATGGTTGGATAACGAGCGCTCACAAGAAACTGCTCATCTGCCAGAGTTTGATGATATTGACACTCTCCATCAGCAAGTACATTTTTTAGCAGCAGAGCTTTATCAACTTCACACTGATGGTCAACAGGAAAAAGCACTATCACGATTGGAAGAATTGTATAAACTAAGAGATAAACTTATTCAAACCATGAAAAACATGTTATTAAAATAATAAACATGTTAAAAAACAATTATAAGCAATACCATATAGCTTTATCATTTAACAAGAACACGGTTACTAAATTTGATATATAATAATAAATAAAAAACCGTCTATAAAAATTTTTTAATTTGATCAGCTAAGCTCAATGGATCAAAAGGTTTAATTATGACGTCATCAAACAATAAGCAATCATTACCTAAAATAAGATTTATATTTGCTTTTGCAGTTAGAAGTATTGATTTTATATAATTATGATCCTCTTTTTCTCTTATCTTTTTTAATAACTGAGCGCCATTCATCTCCGGCAACATCCAATCAATTATCAACAAATTTGGCTTAGCGCAATCAAGTAATTTTAACGCTTCATATCCGTTCGATGCAAAAATTACTTCGAAACCGCCCAAATTTTCCAGCGATAGTTTCAACAGAAATTGTATATCAAGGTCATCTTCAACACACAATATTAAAGGCTTCATTCTTTACTCATCAGATATTAGTAATAATTGGTAAATCAATACCAAAAGTAGAACCTTTAGGAGGATTAGATTTCAGCCATATATTACCATTCATATCCTTCATCAATTCAGATGATATTGCAAGTCCAAGACCAGTTCCACTTTTAATTTTTTTATCACTTGAATCTACTTGGGTAAATCGTTCAAATATCATCTTATGATATTTTTCAGCAACCCCAATACCTTGATCAGAAACTAACACAGAAACATTTTGAGACTCTTTTGTTATTTTTACTGTGATAACTGAATTTTTAGGTGAGAATTTTATTGCATTAGATAACAAGTTAAACAAAACCTGCTGAAAACGGAACTTGTCTATAAGCACAAATACCTTTTCTTTATCAGGCGAAAATGAAATTCTTATTCCAGCATTTTTAGCTAAACTGTCAATATCCCTCACAGCCTCAGATACAACATCGAATAAATTATACTCTTTCATTTCCAATATCAATTTACCCTGCGACAAGCTTGACAAATCGAGCAGATCATTTATTAGCAAAAGAAGTTTATCTGCATTACGCTGCGATAAAACAATCAACTTTTTTTGATCAGCTTGACTGATTGCATTATTATCTACTGCAAGCAAATTGACTGCGGCTCTAATAGCAGTTAATGGTGTTCTTAACTCATGGGTTACATTAGACAAGAGCTCTTCTTTCATTTTTTCATGCTTATCTCGAATCAATTGCAATTGATTTATTGCCATCAACAACTTACCTACTTCATCAGCACTAGAAACATGTATAGATGAAAAAGCTGACTGATTAAGTATATTATACTCTAAGTTATACAACGCATCTCTGAGGGGAGTAAATGTTTTATAGACCCATATACTAACAATAAAACCTAGAATAACAATCAGAGGCAATATTATCTTAAGGTAGTCATTAACATAATCATTCACCAATGCAGTGATTTTATTAACTGGGGTTATGTTAATAATAATCCAGTCAAATTTATTGAAATGAGCAACACTATAGACCCAGTCCTTACTAATATCTTTACCTAAATCATCTAAAACATAAGCATTAACAATATTATTAATTAGCCCATGCACATTGACTGGCTGCATAATATATTTGCTGTTTGTAGAAGCAACAAAAATATCATGCTTAAGATCCAAAATTAACAATTCACCTTCAAAACGTATAAACTCATTGGAAACTTGATGAAAAAGACTATCTTTTTCTAAATCTACTCTCCCTATCATAATACCTAGTAGATTACTATCAATATCAAAAATAGGCTCAAGAATAAATATCGAAGGTAAGCCTGTAACTCGACCTAATACTGGTTGGCTTATTACTCCTTTTTTTGTATCTATTACATACTTTACAAAATCTCTATCAGAGTAGTCTATATTTACACGATCTGGATTAAATGGATACTGGGCTGTACTAATTCCTTTCGTATCTAAAATGACAAATTCTTCAAAAAGATTACTTATCTGCGCTATTTTTAAAATTTCAGTTATTTCTTCTTCATCAATAAGTGAGTATTTATTTGCAAGCATTAATTGAGCTAACTGTTGCATAATAATCTGACGTTGCTCAAAAGCACTTTCTACACGTTCAATAATCATTAACAAGTGATTTTCTTCAGAGTTATAGAAGTCCTCTATTACTGTATTTTTTATAGATAAATGAACTGAAATGATTGTGATTATAATTAAGGAAAGCCAGCCAAATACCACTACTAAAACTATGCGTTGCACTAAACTCATACGCTTTAGGATTGAGTTTTTTTCAGGCTGATTACTGTTCATTTATCCTTTCCTGCCAAAGCATAATAAGCATCTTCTATAGCCTTTAATCTAATATAATAATCATCTATAGGAATTTTAATTTCAATACCCTTTTTAATCTCTTGAAGATCTGACCATACTAGTGATTCTAAATCTCTTGCACTATGCTCCAATCCAGACAACTCATAACTTCCTGATGCACCGTTTAATTTGTGCAATTCAAAGTGCAGCGATTTTATTAGAGCTAAAGATATACTTTTGTCATCTCTGGAAATTTCTTGATATAGATCCCACAAACGACTCAGACGGCTTGAAACTCCATCTATAAATTGAAGCTTTAGAGAGTCGTAGACTGCGGTAACGTCCAAATCATCATCTTGATCATTCATTTTATATATTCCCCACCACAAAAAACGATTTGTTTTTTGCAAATTTCTGAATTTCATTCTACTATCAAGATCCATAAGGTAACACGCATTTGTAGTAGGTTGTGTTTCTATGAAAGTTGCAATAATTGAAGATGACATGGATCAAGCTCGGTTGCTTGCATATTGGTTAAGACCATATGGTTTTGATTCATCTCTTTACATCAGTGCTGAGTATTTTTTTGAGACCACGCCCAATTTAACGGAGTTCAATCTGGTGTTAGTTGACTGGTTGCTCCCAGGCATGGATGGTTTAACGTTAGTTAAAAAGATTACTGGAACACCTGGTCACCCACCTATCATTTTTGTAACAGATAAAAATAAGACTAATGAACTTGCTACTGCACTTCATTCAGGTGCAGATGACTTTATCAGTAAACCTATCAACAAAACCATATTACTTGCCCGCATAACTTCAACATTACGTCGCTTTGGGCACTCAACACTGACTAATTCATTCAAACAGAACGAATTATGGCTAGATAACGATTCTCGTTTGCTATACTTTAATGGTCAACATTGTCAGCTATCTGATTCAGAAAACCTTATCATGTCTTTGTTTTTAAGCATGCCTAATACACCTATTACGAGAGAACAACTCCAAGATGCACTTGATTTTGAACCTTTAACAAATAATTGCCGAGCTTTAGACATCAAAATTAGTCGTTTGAGAAAAAAACTAAGTTTTTTCTCACCACCTCCCGGTGAAATAGCTTGCCAGTATGGTCATGGTTACGTATTCAAAATAGACAGCTAGCATTGCATTGATAACCTAATGAGTATTACTTAAATACCTTAAACTGTTTTGATAAGTTTTCTAGCATTCTGGTAACTTCTTGAACGCGTGCTGATGCCTGAAGTGCCTGCTCCGCTTGCACGGCATTTCCTTCCGCCAATCTAGCAACATTTTCAACAGTAGAAGCAACCTCTCTAGATGCTTGTGCTTGTTCGACCAAAACTTGCTGAATTTCTTCCGTTGCCTTAACAACTAAGTCAGTACTTTTCTCGATATCACTCACCGACTGGCCTACTAATTTTGCATTTTCGACACCCTTTTCAACACGATCAACACCAGATCTCATATCGAGAACTGCTGCATTGGTTTCACATTGTATTTGTTCAACCATATTCGTAATTTCTACGGTTGATACTGCTGTCCGCTCTGCCAATGTTCTTACCTCATCTGCAACGACCGCAAAACCTCTTCCATACTCACCTGCCCTAGCAGCTTCTATAGCAGCATTAAGTGCGAGTAAATTTGTTTGCTCTGCAATACCTTTGATAGTTGATACTATCTGTCCTATGTTAAGAGATAATTCTTTCAGTGAAACCAATCTATCTGCTGCGTGTTGTACTGCTTGAGCTATATTATTCATTTCATTACTATTTTCATAAACAGCCAAGGCACCTTTTCTTGCCACATCCCCTGCTGATAGTGAAGATTCATGTGCTGATGTAGCATTAGTACCTATCTGGCCAACTGATGCACTCAGCTCTTCAAGTGCTGCAGCCATGCTTGTCGATGCATTTGATTGCTCAACTGCACCTCGAGTCGTTTCTTGACTGGCGTCAATCATCTCTGTCACTGACATTGTCAAAGAGTTGGTTGAAACTCTCATTTGAAGAAGAATTTCAAATAGCTTGTTTCTCATTACCACTACGGCATTAAACAAACTACCAATCTCATCTTTGCGGCCTAGAGGTATTTCTGCTGCTAAATTTCCTGAAGCTATTTCATAAGTTATTGACTTAAGACGTTTGATTCGTATTTTTTGACCAACGGCAATCATCGAAATAACAATTATAAGTAGTATAAATAAAATAAGAACTGTTATTGCGAGTTGTAAGATTGGTGCCCAAAATGCTTGGTTTAGATTACTCAGAGGAACTGTAGCCTGTGCCACACCTCGTACATCACCCATTTTCCAATCTCGCTTTGGGCTATCAATATGAGCATTGTGACAAGCGATGCAGGTCGGATGATTCATCACATCGGCTTTGGCTACTCTATAAAACGGTAGACCATCTATCTCGATCATGCGTGCAAAATATTCGGTTGGATTTGCATTCAAAAAGGCAATCGCTTCACGCTCAAACTCGTCAAGAGTCACTTCTTGAGAAGTTCTGAAATTAAAAGGTTGATCACTAAACAAACGAAACTGAGAACTGTCACTGCGAAGATGATTGTTCATATCGCCTAAAGATCTCATCAGTGTTGCAGGTAACGGGATTCCATTGGAATCATTAGAATGATCATGCGTTAAGGTTAAACCTGCTGAGACAGCTTTGGGTACAACATTTTGGTTGTAGAACATACGTGCATTGAATGTCATTTCAATTAGGTCTTTACCACTTTGAAATCCAGCTGCACTCAATGAATCATCATGGACATTTTTCAATCCAATAATAAATGCAATCATCATAGTGATAGACATTAGAACAGTTGGCACAATTATTTTAGTTGCAAAACTCCAGTTGTTGAAAAGACGTTTAAGCTTATCAACAAGTCCAATGATGCCAGGTACTTTGACATACCCTCCATCAAGACGATGACCACTACCCTCATTAATCTTTCGATAAAGTATTTCTGCATCTCTTATTTCATCATCACTTGCCTGAAGCCGAACACTCATGTACCCGCCTTCAGGCTTCGGGGTTGCAGTCGCTTTTACCCAATAGTGATCACCATTTTTGCAGCGATTTTTTACAATGCCCTGCCACGCCCTTCCTTGTTGTAACGTGTGCCACATATCTCTATATGCCTCTGAAGGCATATCTGGGTGACGTATAATATTATGAGGTTTTCCAATCAACTCTTCTCGCGTAAATCCAGCGTACTCAATGAAATCATCATTAACATAAGTTATTAAGCCATTATCATCTGTATGAGAAATGATGGCGCAATCTTTGCGAACTGGAAAATTATGCTGAGTCACTGGTTGGTTATTTTTCATTGAATGAAAACCTTAATTCGAAATTTTTACATCTTATTATTACTTTAGAGAACTTCATAAGGTCTTTTCAATAGTGACCATGCACTATTTAAGTTCACTTCTAGTCTTCATGATACATTTCAGTGCATGAATGATACATTTGATGCAATCATTGTAATTTGACATGTCTTCTGGCCATCAATCGGTGTTATTGTCATAGTAACTTATTAGCTTGATCTGTATATCTAAATGATAAAAGCGAGCCCTAACTTATGGCAAATATAATTCCTTCAATTAATATACTCCCTCCGTTTGAAGAACTTGCTTTTCTCGCAAGACACGACACTGAAGAGTTTGAAGTTCTCAGAAAGGAAATTATCGCAACTGAAATTGCTATGTCCCGAAGTAATCAATTGTACTTAGAACGATTGCAGTTTCGTTTGGATGGGATCTTCAGAAAACACAAAAATCCTTACACACGATGTCAGTTATTACTATCTATGATTTTAGAAAGTAGTCATAAAATTAGTAATGGAATAGACACATTAATGGAATCTAGTGTTGAGATTGACGACTTACAAAAACGTAAGTTATCCATTGTAAAATAACCTTATGAGTACATCTCCTGTATCAAAAAATACATCAATAAGGCTAAATAAGTTAGCATTGATAGTTGATGATGAAAAAATTCATCGTCATATATTAAGATCTTTCCTTACTAAGCTCGGTTACGAAGTTATTGAAGCGAGTAACGGGCTTGATGGTGTTAATTTATTCATTGAAAATTTGCCAGACTTCATATTTATGGATGTTATGATGCCAATTATGGATGGTCTTGAAGCGGCCTTAATTATTAAAACTAATACTAATGGAAAGTTTACACCTATCATATTTCTGACTGCTTTAGGTGATCCTATAGAACTACAGCGATGTATCGAGGTAGGTGGAGACGACTTCTTAACGAAACCTCTTAATATAAAACTACTTAACACTCGCATTATTGCACTTGAAAGAACTAGAGATATATACAATAAATTACACTCTCAACATCTTGAGTTGATTAAATACCTAGATAATGACAAGGGCAACCAGATAATAGCTAATAACATTTTACAAAACGCTATATTACCAAGAAATGAAGCCACGCTGGGTATTAAATGCATCATAAAACCAGCTTCAACATTTTGTGGTGATATGTTGTTATGTGGTCCTGTAGCTAATAAAAGCTATCGACTAATGCTGGCTGATTTCACTGGACACGGTTTGGCTTCTGCAATGGTATCAATTCCTGTAAGTGAAATATTTCATGCTATGAGACTAAAAGGAAAAGACCAGATAGATGTATTGAATGAAATTAATATAAAACTCTGTCAACTGCTTCCTGATGATCGTTTTATGGCTGCTACTATCATAGATATCAGTTTAGACAAGAAGCATTTAACAATATGGTCTGGAGGTATGCCAAATACCCTTATTTTAAGAAATGAAGAAATCACAAACCTAGCAGTAAAAGGGTTACCTCTCGGGATCATAGATAACTATGATTTTGTGAATGATCAGATCAATCTTGATTGCATCGGTAATGAACGAATCTTGCTTATCAGTGATGGTTTCTTAGAATTAAAAAATTATAGCAATGAGTTACTACTCTCTTCTGTTATTTATAAGCACTTCTTACGTGACTGGCAACAAGATAAAGTTCGTTTGGAAGATCTAATTGAAATAACAATGAGTTTGCACACTAAAGATAGACCACAAGATGATGATATTTCTATTATTGAGTTAAATTTATGTTTTTTATAAATCTTTATTTAAAAATTTCAATCCCATACGGATACGTTCATTATCATCATGATATAACGATGTATTTTACTTATGAATAACATCAGCATAACTATTCGTCTTATACTTCTTTTCACGTATTTTTTAACATTGTTATTGTTGTTCTCATGCCAGTTGCTCGCGCATCCAGTCGTTTCTGAGTCAGGACCAAAAGCCACCTATCAATTTGGTGTGTTTGCATATCGTGGTGAAGAGCAAACACGATTAGAGTTCGAACCGATTATCGAGGCCATCAATCGTCAATTAACGAATACTCAAATTGAGTTGCAAGTACTTACGCATGAGCAAATCTACCAAGCTCTAGAGAGTAAAACTCTCGACTTTGTATCAACAAATCCCACTCACTTTTTAGTTGCAAGGCATCGTTATGATGTAAGTGGCGCATTAGCTACCTTAGTTAGAAATCATGAAGGAATGCCAATCAACGCTTTAGCAGGTGTAATGATTACGCAAGCAAATAATACGCAAGTTAACAACCTAAATGATATTCAGGGCAAGCGGATAGCAGCACCAGGACCCGAATTTATGGGTGGATATCGTGCACAATTATTTGAATTATACTTGGCCGGAATAAAGCTTATCGAACAGGAAGTGTTCTTTACTGGCAGCCACAGTGAAACAGTCGAAGCCATATTGGAAGGCAAAGCCGATGTAGGGTTTATTCGTGACGGTACACTTGAATCACTTTCCTATCGAGGGCTGATCGATATTAATCAGATCAAAGTCATTAATGTTCAATTCCGACCTGATTTTCCGCATGTCATTTCAACTCGTCTCTACCCTGAATGGCCGATATTTGCTTTAGCGCATGTGAATGACCATTCCAAGCGCCACATAACAGCAGCAATGCTAAACTTAGATTTTACAGAGTCAATGAAACAAGTCAGCCCTATTATTGGATTCACCATCCCTGCCGACTACTTGGGGGTTGAGGGACTGTCTCGCGCACTTAGATTACCGCCATTTGAAAGCTTAGATGCTATTACATGGAAGGATCTAACGCATCAATACGGAGTTGCTATTAAATGGATTCTATTTCTGATCATAGCACTGTTAATCAGTTTAATTGCCCTACTGATCTTCGCTAAAAAATCCCGTCAAGATAGGCTCTATAGTGAAGAACTACTTGCATGCCAAGAAGAGATTGTGCTCATCAACAATGGAATGGAACTCATTAATACCAGTGGTGGTTTTCTATCATTCATTAAGGGGCATTATCAGTCACTCGATGAGTTTAAGCGTGACTATCGCTGCATCTGCGATCTGTTTGTCGAAAAAGATGGTTATCTGTTTAATCATCACGGTATGCAATGGATAGAAACCTTGCTTGCTGCACCTCATCTTACACACAAGGCAATTGTACGTTTTCAGGGAAAGCATACTTACTTCCAATGTCACGCGGTCTTTTCTACTAAACTAAAGATGTATGTCATTACTATGGTAGACGTTACAGAGTTAGAGCATACCAATCAACAGCTCTTTCAACAGATAACCATAGCCGAGCAAGCCAATCAATCTAAATCCAACTTCTTAGCTAATATGAGTCATGAAATCAGAACACCGATGAATGGCATCTTAGGCTTAAGTGAACTTGGACAAAAAGAACAAGATTCTTCTAAATTACACAGCTTACTCAAAAAAATTCACTATTCAGGGTCACTACTACTTAATCTTATCGATGACATTCTAGATGTCTCTAAAATTGAGGCAAACCAACTAAAACTTAACCCTCACCCTTTTTGTCTGAACCATCTATTGGATGAATTAATTTCACTTTACCAACCACAAGCTCAGAATAAAAACATCTCGCTTAAGTATGAAATAAACCCAGAAATTGAATTAGGGTATTTTGGTGATGATTTCAGACTGCGTCAAATATTGGCCAACTTAGTCTGCAACGCGATTAAATTCACAGCACAAGGCTCTGTATCTTTACGTGTTATGGATACAGAAAGTAATGACCCATTTAGCCCTGAAAAAAAGACATGGCTACGTTTTGAGATACAAGATACAGGTAAAGGAATTAGCTTAGAACAACAGCAACGTTTATTTAAAAAATTTAGCCAAGCGGACGATAGCATCACCCGTGAGTTCGGAGGCACTGGTCTTGGACTTACCATCAGTCAAAAGTTAGTCCAACTGATGGGTGGTAAAAAAATATCGCTTCAATCAGAGCTAAATCAAGGCAGTCTTTTTCATTTTAGCCTACCTTTTGAACTTCTTAGTCCAGAACAACAGCGACTCATTACCATTGATCAAGCTGAAGATGATCCTAATGAAGTACAGCGATCAAAAACAGAAGTGCCATCAAAACAGTTTACTGCAAAGGTACTTCTAGTTGAGGATAATGAAATCAATCAAGAAGTAGCTAGCGGGCAACTTAAACAGTTGGGTATTTCTGTCGAGATTGCCGTTAACGGTGAAGTTGCCGTCAGCAAGGCAAGAAATAACGATTATGATCTTATTTTAATGGATATTCAGATGCCCATTTTAGATGGTTACCAAGCTACCCGGCGTATTCGAAAGTTTAATGTCGATGTTCCCATCTTAGCGTTAACAGCGGCTGCAATGATTGAAGATAAGCAAAAAGCCATTGATGCCGGCATGAACGATCATTTATCTAAACCCATCAATCAACAAGCATTAATCGATACATTTCAGCAATGGTTAAAGCCTAATCAAGCTGGTAAAAAAACAAAAATCTCCGTCTACCTAATTGCTCATTCAGATATAGCAACACTAAAAAGACTAAGTAAAACCTATGAGAGAAATGCAAGTCTAAGGGTAGCAACAACATTTCCAAAAGCTGAAGAAATACTAAAAAAACAATCAGATATTACCCATGTGATCATTACTAAAGACTGGGCTAAAGAGGCATCTTTATGGGGAACTGACTTTGCTGTTGAGGTCACCTATGTTTAAACATCCAGTTTTTGTAATTATTAAGGCATTTTTGTTGATTTTGTTAATTTTACCGCTATCAACCAGTAAGGCCCACGATCGTCATTTTTCTTCACACGCTACTCAGGTTTATCGACTTGGGGTGCTTTCGTTTAGAGATAAAGAGACAACCTACCGACGCTGGCAACCCCTTGCAAACTATTTATCATTGAGCATTCGTCATGCTAATTTTGAATTAGTCGTCTATCACAATGATGAGATGGAAGAAGCCGTCGCTAATCAAGAAATTGATTTTATACTCACTCAACCTGCACAGTATGTTCTTCTGACTTATCGACATCAGCTCAGCTCTCCATTAGCTTCATTACTTAATAAAGAAAGTGGTCAAGCTGTTGATAAATTTGGTGGTGTGATATTTACACGAAGCGATAGAGATGATATTGCTACCCTGCGTGACATTAAGGGAAAAAAAGTTGCTGCAGCTTCTATGACAAGCTTAGGTGCTTTTCAGATGCAGGCTTACGAACTTCTTCAAGAAGGAATTCGTATACCCAATGATGTAACACTGCAAATTACCGGTCAGCCTCAAACAAATGCTATTGATGCAGTTTTATCCGGAAAAGTCGATGTAGGATTTGTACGAACAGGAGTTATTGAAGGGCTTTCAGATCAAGGGCTACTGGATGCCAGTAAACTGAAATTAATTAATGCTCAACGTTTTCCAAATTATCCTTTCGCTAGCAGCTCTCGCTTGTACCCTGAGTGGGCATTTGCTGCTCTATCCCATGTTGATAGTTGGATTAGCCGGGAAGTAGCCTCTTTATTACTGGCCATACAACCTAACAGTCAATTAGCAAGTTTAACCGATAGTGCGGGGTTTACAATTGCGGGTGATTACCGAGGTATTGACAGGCTGATGCGCGATTTACGGCTTGAGCCTTTTGATGACTTTGATTTAACCACCCGAGATATTTTTGATCTGTGGTTTAATGAAATACTGATAGCATTCATCTTGTTTCTAGCGATAATTTCATCTCTATTTTTTATTTTACTGAAAAGCCAAAAACAACTTTCACAAGAACGATCTCAATTACAACAAGCCTTAAATCAAATTCGACTATTCAATCACGCTATTGATCAAAGTCCAGAATCCATCGAGATCACTGACCTTCAGGGCCGTATCATTTACATGAACCAAACCTTCGAGCAAATGACAGGCTATAAAATTGAGGAAATGTTAGGTCAAAATCCTAGAAAACTTCAATCCGGTCAAACACCCCAGTCAGTCTACAAAGCGTTGTGGGACAACCTTAACAGGGGTAAAATATGGCGAGGAGTGCTGCATAACAAACGCAAAAATAATCAAGTATATCCCTGTCAAACAATTATCTCACCTGTCAAAGACAATCAGGGTAAGACTACCCATTATTTGTCGATACAGCGTGACATTACTACCAAATTACAACAAGAGCAGCGGATAGATGAGTTACTCTACCGCGATGATGTCACAGGCCTTGCTAATCGAAACAAGCTTATTAAAGTAATGTTGGATGCCTTGCAGCAGTATGAAGGGTTGGCAGTGAAAGGTTGCTTGTTGATGATGAATATCTCACGATTTAAATTCATCAATCAAATACAGGGGATAGAAGTTGGTGATGCAGTACTTCATATTGTCGGAGAACGACTTGAGCAGTCATTTAAAGACACCGGTACCGTCGCACGGTTAACCGCTGACCAGTTCGCCGTTTTTTGTGAAAACAAAGCACTATTCGATAAAACAGATGATTGGCAAATAATGTTAGGACAACGAATGCTTGCCGTGCTTGATACGCCCATCGAGATCCAAAACGAAATATTTAATCTTGAATCAGATATAGGTATTGCTGCACTGCGAACTGATGAAGCTCAATACTCTTGTGATCAGATTATCAACCATGTGTTCAGTCATGCAGAATTAGCACTCAAAAAAGCACGAAGTAATCCTCATCAGAGTTTAGAGGTCTTTAATCCTAAGTTTCTATCTGAAACAATCGAAAAGCATCGACTAAAGTTAGCGTTACAGATTGGCATTGATAGAGATGAACTTCGCCTGTTTGTACAACCTCAGGTCAATCAACAGCACAAAGTCGTCGGTGTTGAATGCCTTGTTCGTTGGCAGCATCCAGATAAAGGGCTTTTGCTGCCCGGAAGCTTTATCAGCATCGCTGAAGAGTCAGCATTAATTGTACAGCTGGGCAACTGGGTTTTGGAGCACTCCTGCAGGCTATTAGCAAAGATACAGTCAAATGATCCTTCTATACGAGTTGCCGTCAATATCAGTCCGCGACAATTTGGACAAGTAGATTTTGTGGACCAGTGCTTTTATTTCTTATCAGATGTCGGTGCTAATCCGAATGGATTGATGATCGAAATTACCGAGAGCCTATTCTTAGATGACTTTGATATGGTCGTAGAAAAAATGGAACGGCTAAAAAAACTGGGCATTCGAATCTCAATCGACGACTTTGGTACCGGTTATTCATCGTTAAGCTACTTGCAGCACCTTCCGATAGATGAACTGAAAATTGACCGTTCATTCATTCTTTCAATGAATAATGAAGGAAAGGAACGCTGTCTTGTTGCTTCTATCTACGCAATGGCTCAACAATTAAAACTACAAGTGGTCGCGGAAGGTATCGAAACCGATGATCAGAGAAATCAACTTAGACAGTTTGGAAAACTAGATATGCAAGGCTTTTTGTTTGCTAAACCCTTAGATCATCAAGACTGGCTAACCAATTGGACACATGATGGAAATACTGGGTGATCAGTAAATTAGCTGGGAATACATGAGTACTGATAGTATGTATAACTCTACTAGAAGGCGTTTTAAATGAGTGATTCAAGTCAATCATCATCCGCGCAAAAACTACTTGAAGCATCAGCTGAACAGCTACCTATGCCAAGCGGCGTTGCACTAGCGATTATGCAAGCTAGCGAAGATGAAAACACCACTCTACAGCAAATTGCCAAACTGGTTCAGATGGATCCATCACTGAGTGGTAATATTTTAAAACTAGCAAATTCAGCAGTGACTGGACGTAGACCCGTAGCATCTGTTCCCGAAGCTATTGTAAGAGTCGGTATGCAGACGGTAGCGCAACTTGCGGTGGCTTTTTCTTTGATTGGGAATGACACTATAGCTAACTGTCCTGCATTTGATCATCAGAAATATTGGACACGATGTCTTTTAATGGCAGTTCTGTCTCGCAGTCTAGCTAAAACCACACAAATAGCTCCACCTGATGATATATTTGCTTGCGGTCTTCTTGGTCGTATAGGCATTCTTGGACTGGCCACAGTATACCCAGAAGCTTACTCAGATATTCTCTCAAAACCAGAACTTGAGCGAACACTCTTCGAAAAAGAACTATTCGGTATCTGCCACAATGAACTATCTCGAGCGATGATGATAGACTTTTGTGTTCCTGAAGCCTTGGCAAATCCAACACGCTATCACGAAGAGCCAAAGCAATCAGACTTTGAACTTAAATCTAGACCGTATAAGATATCATTAGTACTTCACTTAGCCTATCGTCTTTCTGAAGCAGCTGTTTCTGTTAATGGAAAAATATCGACAGATAACGCTATCATTCAAAATATCTGCACCGAATTAAAAATTGAAGAGAAAGCCATTGATCTTATTTTCAATAACTCGCGTGATGAATGGATAGAATGGTCAGAAATATTTCAGTTAAAATCAGAGAGTATACAAAACTATCAAGATTTACAGTTTGAGAATAATAATCACACGATAGACGACAAAAAAAACACAGAAAAAAAATCTGATATTCTAAAATCAGTCATCATTATGGATGAAAGTTTACATACACCATTGAAAAACGTACTTCAACAATTAGAAATAAACCATATTTTCTGTGAAAAAATATCTTCTGCAGTTCAGTTGGCAATCAATGGCGAAGTCAATACCTTCTTCATATCGCAAGATAATAAAAAATTGATGGAATTACTACGTGGTGCGAAAGAATGTGATGTAAATTATGTGATTTTTGTATTAGACAAACAAGACTCAGAGCTTGAAGCACAAGCTTATCTTGCTGGTGCAGACGATGTTATCACGATTGATATTTTACCAAACCACTTAGAAGTTCGTTTGCTACCAGCTCTGCGCATGATTAAACGCTATGAAAACTGGCGTAATGATCAGACAGAATTACGTCGTATTGCAAGAGAGTTATCGCTTTCTCATCGACAGCAACAGCTGCTGGCATTAACTGATCAGTTAACAGAACTTCCTAATCGTAGAGCAGCAATGGACGTGCTTGAAAGGGCTTGGAAACTCACACATAGAAAAAAAACAGCTTGTTCTTTATTAATTATAGATATAGATCACTTTAAAACTATAAACGATAGTTTCGGTCATGATATTGGTGATGAGGTATTAAAAGGATTCTCTAAAATATTGAAAAAAAGTACACGAGGTGAAGATACAGTCGCACGTATTGGAGGAGAAGAGTTTTTATTAATATGTCCTGATATGCCCATACGTGATGCATTAATAACCGCAGAGCGTTTACGTAAAACTATAGAAAACTCAAAAATAACTACTGGTGATCACGTCATAAACTTAACGACAAGCATTGGGATATCAAGAACTGAAAAAGCAATGATGAGTAAGGAGGATCTTATCATTTCGGCCGACAAAGCTCTTTATGCAGCTAAAAAAAATGGACGTAATTGTATTGCGTTAAATGTAAATAATGAAATAAAAATGGCAAAGAAAAATACAGATGGTGATGATATATTACGAACTGAGCTATAGTTTAGAAATATAATTTTTACCTTTAAACGACTGGGTTTATCAGTTGTCGTATTTTCGCAATGGGGAACCAGATCAAGATAGGGTTTACCAGCTTTAGTAATGACTACTGTTTCACCCTTCCATACCCTCTCCCCGAGTTTAAAAAGCTGAGACTTTGCTTCATGAATATTAACTTGAATTTAGGTAATATTTCTCCGGTTAGGTTAGGCTAGACTTAGCTAAACAATAGAAAATTAAAAAGCCCATATTCAACACTAGCATCGCGGATGAGTTGAAAAATATTGAAGATAGCAGGTGATCAAATTAAAGATAAAAGCTGATATTCAAACTTTTTCGTCACTAACTCAGGACTACATCATTCAATGTAATCCCTAAGAATCCGAATAAATTTTTGATCGAGCCTGTGATGGAGTGCAGCTAAACCAATCTTTATAGACACGATTAAATGAGTTCTTATCTTGATAACCAATCAGCAAGCTAATTTCTGATATTGGCAGACTAGTTTCATGAATATAATAACTAGCCATTTTCATCCTTGATTGACGCAATATCTCGTTAAAACTAATGTTATATTTTTCTAATCTTCGTTCAAAGGTACGTTTACTTAAACTAAGTCTATCTGCTACACGTTCCAATTTTATTGTCCCAGATGGCAGAAAATCTAATACTACTGAGTATACTGACGAGATAAAAGGGTCAGTATCATACAATAATGGAGCGATGCTATCTCGATCAACACTCATAATATTTAACACTTGACTATTAAAAGACAATGTCGGCACATCCATTAAATGGGATGGAAATTCTATTAAAGCAGCGGCTCCTATGATGATTTTACAGCCAATTTCATTCTCAATTTTATCTTGATGAGGTACTTGATCAGTAATAATTACCTTAGTTGGAATAATATCTCTGGCCGTAATATTTCGACAGCATTTGACCAACCAAAGAAAACTCATTATCTGCCCTATCCCTACAAGAGGAAAATCAGAAGATATAGATGATAATTGTATGCTTAGCGTATTCTCAGATTCCTGAATTATCCAGTCAACAGGCTCTATTAATCGCTTGAAATGAGATACACGATGAATACCTTTACGAAGATTTTCGGAGCACTGTAATGCCAAAAAAGCATGACCAAAAGCTGCCTTTGCAAAGCCATCCGCTAACTTTATATGGAAATCATCCTTGCCATACTCAAGAACAATATGCCCAAAAACCGTAGCAACTTGTTTTGCTGATAGGTTAAGCCCATGTTTTTTTAACAATTCTGTTGACAATCCCATTTTAACTAAGACTTGTTCTGGGTCAACATTAAGAATTTGACATGCGGCTAGATATTCTTGGGTAATCATATAGCTTTTGGGAATAGACACAGTTTTTTTCCTTCTAAAACTTCTTTGATTTTATGTGAAGCAAATAACATTTATTTGTAATATACCTGACATAACCCAACTAACTTGTATATCTAAACATCTTTATTGCCTTTGTGCCTTAAAAATACGAATGAGCTGGAGATCACCGGAGCTATCAACAACTAATGCGAAGACAGGCTGTTGTTCTGCATCCCAGCTTGCCCAACTCGCTATTAATAACTGGCCAGTCTCTTGGTTGTAACTCAACCCCTCTGGTAGCGGTGATCCACGCTGGCCAGAAACCAAAAGAATAGAAACAATATCTGGACTAACCATTCGGACTTCGTCAATTAACATGAAATCACCAGTATCGAAACTTTCTATCGAAATCGATAGTTCAAGTATTCGAACAGGTAGTGCATCAAAATCAAGCATTTCTTGGCGGCTAGTTGTCTGTCCACTTGGCATTTGAGTTGTAGTCGTTACTATACCATCAGAAGATAAAGATACAGTGATGTTATTGCCATCTGTACTGGTAAACGATGTCGATGTATCTCCACCTTGGTTAGTTACAGATGGTGCCGTTATATTGTCGAGCGAACCGCTTTGATTAATTGATCCAAACTCTATAACTGTTTCAGGATTAAGTGGATCAGTTGTGCTGTTGAGATCAACTGACCTGACTGGATCTATTGGATCTATTGGATCTAATGGGTCAACTGGATCAACAAACTCAGTTTCATTGATGGTGATGCTACCGTCGGGTTGGGTAATCACCTCGATGATTGAAGTAGTGTCACCATCAGCATTCTTAACCGTCGTGGTTTCGGTGCTGCCACCTTGACCATCAAATACTGTTTCTGTAATCGTGCTGATGCCATCGGCTTGAGTGGTTACCTCGGAGATAGAGATAGTGTCACCGTCAGCATTTTTAGTGGTTGTGGTTTCGGTGCTGCCACCTTGGCCATCAAACACGGTCTCTGTGGTGGTAGTGCTGCCATCGGCTT
>REDB01000186.1 GCA_007693685.1 Oceanospirillales bacterium | reverse complement strand
AGCCAGAAGAATTAAGGCTACAAAACCTAACAACATAAACAGACCGACGCTGATTTCAACAGTACGGATACGCATTTTACAAATCTCCAAACATCAAAGCGGTAAGAACAAAGTCGAATCCCAAAACAGCTAACGAAGCGTAGACAACTGTACGAGTCGTTGCCTGGCTAATACCTTCAGACGTTGGGACACAATCATAACCTTGATAGACAGCAATCCAGGTCACTATGAACCCAAAAACAACCGCCTTGATCAATCCATTAACAACATCTTCTCTAAAGTCAACAGCTTGTTGCATATTTGCCCAGTAGGCACCACTGTAGATTCCTAACCAATCAACAGCGACTAGCGCAGCACCCCAGATACCTACCACAGCAAATATCATGGATAATAATGGCATACAGATAAATCCAGCATAAAGCCTTGGTGCAATTATACGACGATAAGGATCGACCCCTATCATCTCTAAGCTTGCAAGTTGCTCTGTTGCTTTCATTAATCCAATTTCCGCTGTTAAGGCAGAACCGGCGCGACCGGCAAACAATAAAGCGGTGACCACTGGAGCCAACTCTCTTAGCAAACTTAAGGCAACCATCTGACCCACAGCTTGCTCAGAACCATAGTCAACAAGAATGGTGTATCCCTGTAATCCAAGCACCATCCCTATGAATGCCCCTGATACAACAATAATCACCAGCGATAAGACGCCTATAAAATAGATCTGCTTAATCAACAAAGGCAACATCATCATCGGTGCAGGGCGAGCGACAATAGATTGAAATAAAATCTGACCAGAACGCCCAAATGCAGCGCATTTAGACAGGGTCCTATGACCTAATCGCTGTATTTTATCCAAAATCACTTAAATACTCCTCCTGCCATCAACTCATCCAGCAAATCGGGTGCTGGATAGTGAAATGGAACAGGACCATCTGGCAGACCATCGACAAACTGTCTGACCTGCTCTGAATCTTGCTGCTTCAGCATTCCTGGTGTTCCTTCGGCGATAATCTTTCCATCTGATAGCACATATATGTAATCCGCTATTGATAGAGTTTCCTGTATATCATGAGAAACGATGATAGAGGTATGCCCCAGTGCTTGATTCAATCGTTTAATCAAGTTAACCAAAACACCCATTGCAATAGGATCTTGGCCGGTAAACGGCTCGTCATACATAACAATATCTGGGTCTAATGAAATAGCTCGAGCCAACGCAACTCTTCGAGCCATACCACCAGAAAGCTCACTGGGCATCAAAGAGACTGCACCCCGAAGACCTACCGCTTGAAGCTTCATCAAGACGATATCGCGAATCATGACCTCAGGTAGCTCTGTGTGAACTCGAATAGGAAAGGCGACATTGTCAAACACATTCATATCGGTAAACAGTGCGCCGCTTTGAAACAACATCCCCATTCGCTCGCGCACTATAAATAGATCTTTACGATTAAGTTTAGGGATATTCTGTCCGTCTAATAGAATTTCTCCACTGTCTGGATGCAACTGACCGCCAATAAGCTTGAGCAAGGTCGTTTTTCCAGTACCTGAAGGCCCCATAATGGCTGTTACTTTACCGCGAGGTATCTTTAAACTGATATCGTCGAAAATTTTTCGCGATCCCCGAGTAAAGGTCATATTACGGATTTCTACTATGATATCGTCTAGTGGTAGTGCTTTACCTTCAACGACAGGCTTATCCTGACCCATCCTTTCACCCTGTAACTTCAAACAAGACGTGCAAATATACCATTACAAAGGCCTATGTTAAACGTGCTATTGATACGAAACGATCACTATTACGACAAATGAGATACGAAACGAGTTCAATCTGCGCTAAACTTGGAGTTCATTTTTTAACGAATAGTAACTATTGGCTGCACTTACTTTAATGAATAACTTCAATTTTCTTGCCGCTGGTCTTCGCACCATTGATATTGAACAAGCCACACTGACGGCTTTAAAAGGTCAACTTGACGGATTCTTTACAGACGCATGTAAATTGATGTTGAGCTGTGAAGGTCGAGTTATTGTGACAGGCATGGGTAAATCTGGCCATATCGGAAATAAAATTGCTGCCACACTTGCTAGTACAGGCACACCCGCTTTTTTTGTTCATCCGGGAGAAGCTAGTCACGGTGATTTAGGCATGTTCACCGGTAAAGATGTCGTTTTAGCGCTATCTAACTCAGGTGAAACTGCAGAAGTTGTTACCATACTTCCATTAATAAAGCGTATGGGCGCTCCACTCATAAGCATGACCTCCAACCCCGAGTCCACCTTATCACAGTGCGCCGATGTCAATTTACACCTACCCGTAGAACGTGAAGCCTGCCCTCATAATTTAGCTCCCACCTCCAGCACAACTGCTCAACTGGTTATGGGCGATGCGTTGGCAATCGCGTTATTAGAAGCTAGAGGCTTTAGTCCTGAAGATTTTGCTTTTTCTCATCCCGGCGGCAGCCTTGGTAGGCAATTATTATTACGCGTCGATGACATTATGCATTCAGGTAACGAGATTCCTCAGGTAACGATTACCACTCCCATCCACAAAGCACTGATGGAAGTCACGCAAAAACGCCTTGGCATGACCGCAGTCACCAATGATAAAGGTGAATTACTCGGCATTTTCACTGATGGTGATTTACGTAGAACTTTAGACCTCGGTGTAGATCTAAAAAATACAGCGATTGCTGAAGTGATGACGCCTGGAGGTACAACTATTAAAGTTGGATCGTTGGCAGCGGAAGCATTAAAAATCATGCAAGAGCGTAAAATCAACGCGCTTCTCATTACCGATGAACAAGGAAAGCTTGCAGGCGCTCTAAATATGCACGACCTGTTAAAAGCAGGAGTAATCTAAATATGACCACCCCCCTTTCAGAAGTCCTCAAACAACGTCTGCAAAGCATACGTCTGGTTGTTTTTGATGTTGATGGTGTATTAACCAATGGATCTTTAAACTTTTTACCCGACGGCCAAGAAGTAAAAAGCTTCAACACCCTAGACGGTTTAGGTATTAAACTGCTACAAAAAGCAGGCATTAAGACCGCGATTATTACGGGTCGTAGCTCCTCTCAAGTCAGTATGCGTGCCAAAGCATTAGGTATAGATTGGTTAATTCAAGGACGCGAAGATAAGTTAATCGCTCTTGAAGAGATTTGGAAAGAAAGTGGCGAAAGTGCTGCGACAACGGCATACATGGGTGATGACCTTCCCGACCTGTCAGCGATCACTACGGTTGCTTTTGGCGCTGCAGTTCCTAATGGTCACCCATTAGTGTGTAAAGAAGCAGACTGGTGTAGCACTCGTCGAGGTGGTGAAGGTGCGGCACGTGAACTATGCGAGCTCATTCTTCATGAACAATTCAAACTCAATGGGTTACTAGAGGCCTATCGTTAATGCTAAAAAGTGCCCGCCTACGATTATTAATCGGTTTTACCTTACTCACCATTGCTGGCGTGTATTGGGCTTTTTTTGGAACTCCACAACAACCATCAACAGGCACACCTGATGACCCTAATCGTGTCGACTTCTTTATTAGAGATGCGTTTATCACCAAGTTTGATGAGCAAGGTCAGATCGAACATATCATCACGTCACCTTTGCTTCAGCATTTTCCTGCCCAAGAGAGAACTACATTAGAAACTCCCTTCGTCACGATGCCGAGCGATACGGGAGATATGCAAATCTCTTCTGATGAAGGCTTTATGCTTGATGACGAGACCAAAATTGAACTTGCAGGAAACGTGCAGGTTATTGATAATTCCACATCAGAAGTACCTTGGGTACTGACAACATCCATCCTGACTTTCCTGCCACCGGAAAATTATGCTGAAACAGATGCTCCCGTGCTGATTGTTCAGGGTCAAAACCGTACTGACGCGATTGGAATGAAGGCATGGTTTAATGAACGCCAAGTCGATTTGCTGTCAGAGGTAAGAGGTTATTATGTTACCAACTAGAAATACGTTACGAATCCTATTGGCATTATTGCTGACTGTCAGCATCAGCAGTCATGCATTACCCGAGGATCAAGATCAACCCATTTATGTCAGTGCCGACCACGCAACCATGAATGAGATCACTGGAATTGCCGTCTATACTGGAGATGTCGAAATTCGCCAAGGTACCATGATCCTTCAAGGCTCTCGAGTGGAAATGCACCGTGACGCTCAAGGTAGCATTAATCGCATCATCACCACGGGTTCACCAGCACAATTTCAGCAGCAAGCCGGCCCTAATCAACCTTTGACTAAAGCGTTTGGCTTGCACATGGATTATCGAGTACCCACTCAAACTGTTACAATTACTCAACAAGCACGTGTTACTCAAGATGCTGATGAGTTCACTGGTGAACGTATCGTATACGATATGGACAAGTCTGTAGTCGATGCATTCCGCAGTGAGAGCCAAGGTGGTCAACGGGTACAAATGGTTATTCAGCCTAAGGCCAATCCTTAATATGACACATAGACTGGAAGCGTTGCATCTAGCCAAGTCCTATAAAGGTCGCGCAGTTGTCCGTGACGTATCATTACACGTCGAACAAGGTGAAATCGTTGGTTTACTCGGGCCTAATGGTGCGGGCAAGACCACCTGTTTCTACATGATTGTTGGTATCATTGCAGCTGACAAAGGTAATATTCGACTTGCAGAACAAGATATTACGCGCCTAGCGATGCACAGCCGTGCTAAAAAAGGTATTGGATACCTACCGCAAGAAGCATCAGTATTCAGAAAGCTCAGCGTTAGCGATAACTTAATGGCAATTTTAGAAACTCGTGCAGAGTTATCCAAAGCGCAACGCAAGCAGCTATTGGAAGACCTATTGCAAGAATTTCACATCACTCATATTCGAGATAGCCTAGGCATGTCATTATCGGGTGGTGAAAGAAGACGTGTTGAGATAGCGCGAGCATTGGCGACTGAACCCAAATTCATCTTACTTGATGAACCTTTTGCCGGTGTTGATCCCATTTCAGTCAACGACATTAAGCAAACCATTCGGCACCTTCAAGAAAGAAACATTGGTATACTCATTACCGATCACAATGTTCGCGAAACTTTGGACATTTGTGAACGCGCTTATATCGTTAGTGAAGGCACAATCCTTGCAGATGGCAGCCCATCTGACATAATGAACAATGAACAAGTTCGTTCCGCTTATCTGGGCGACCAATTCAGGCTTTAACAACTCCCTGCCTCTGAAGAAGTGATCTAAAGGCATATGAAGCAAGCGTTACATCTAAAGATTGGCCAACATCTCACGATGACGCCGCAATTACAGCAGGCGATCAGGCTATTACAGTTATCCACCTTAGATCTTCAACAAGAGATCCAACAGGCTTTGGATAGCAACCCCTTGCTTGAAATTAGCGAAGATGAACCTGATCACGTAGAAGAGCGCACGAACGACAACTACGAATCCAACCAATACGAAAGTACTGAGAAAACTGCGGCTTCAAGCAATGATAAAGATCAGACTGACTCTCATGCAGAAGAAAGCAACGTCGAGCATGAGTGGAGCGAGTCCATTCCGGAAGAGCTAGCTACCGACAGTCAATGGGAAGATACGTTTCAGCATCAAACTAGCGGCCCTTCAGGAGACAGTGATTGGCCTGACAATGAAAACGATACACGTGAAGATACCCTTCAGGATCATCTAATTTGGCAGCTAAACTTGACGCCAATGACAGATCAGGATCGTTTGGTTGCCGAGTCGATTATTGATTCGATTGATGCTGATGGTTATTTGCGCAGCGATATTACAGAATTGTTAGAGCAGTTCAAAACCCAAGAACCTGATCTTTTTTCTGAAGCTGAAGAAGATGAAATTTTAGCGGTATTGCACCGAATTCAGCAGTTTGATCCCCCAGGTGTGGGTGCAAGAGATCTGAGTGAATGCCTGTGTATTCAGATACACCAACTTCCGTCTGAATTAAAATGGCGACAAGAGGCGATAAAGCTCTGTCGGGATTTTTTACCATTACTAGGTAGCCACGATTACAAAACACTTTTGCGCAAAATGCGCTTAAATGAATCCGAATTGGATGAGGTGATTACGTTAATTCGCACACTGAATCCTAAACCGGGCGCCATGATCAGTAGCACGCAATCTGAATATGTTATTCCTGATGTGATGGTGCGTAAAATCCAAGATGAATGGATAGTTTCATTAAACCCTGACATTGCTCCAAAATTACAGATTAACAATCAATATGCTGATCTGATTCGTCGAGCTGACACCAGTGCTGACAATACCTATCTCAAAAACCACTTGCAGGAAGCACGCTGGTTTCTAAAAAGCCTGATGAGTCGCAACGAAACACTGTTAAAAGTTGCCACCGAAATTGTTGAGCGTCAGCGTGATTTCCTAGAGATAGGTGACGAAGCGATGAAGCCTATGGTTCTTCATGATATTGCTGAGGCAGTATCTATGCATGAATCGACGATTTCTCGCGTCACTACACAAAAATATATTCATACACCTCGTGGTATTTACGAGCTGAAATACTTTTTTTCCAGTCAAGTTAATACTGCCGATGGTGAAGGTGCCTCTTCTACCGCTATTCGTGCACTGATTAAGAAGCTCATTTCAACAGAAAACACAGCAAAGCCCCTAAGCGACAATAAAATTGCGCAGCTACTCAAAGAACAAGGTATCAATGTTGCTAGACGAACAGTTGCAAAATATCGTGAAGCTCTATCGATTCCGCCTTCAAATGAGCGCAAGCGTCTGCTTTAATTAATATAGAGTACGATCTTCATCGTACCAGCACTAAGGAGATATACCATGCAGATCAATATCACAGGTCATCACGTAGATCTAACAGAAGCCATGACTGAGTATGTCAATACAAAGTTTGAGCGTCTGGAACGACACTTTGATAACATTACCAATGTTCAGGTGACCCTCAGTGTTGAGAAGCAACGCCACAAAGCTGAAGCAGACATGCATGTTGCTGGAGGTGAGATATTTGCCCAAGCAGAGCAAGATGATATGTATGCTGCTATTGATGCCATGGTCGACAAGTTGGATCGCCAGGTTATCAAGCACAAGGAAAAAATGAAGTCACATAAATAAACTAATTAGACAGATTATCACATGCCTATTTCCGAGCTGCTGACAGAATCGATGACACGCTGCCATATTGACGCTGTCAGCAAAAAACGTGTCCTTGAATTAGCTAGCGAACTGCTTGCTAGTAATAACGAAGCAATGGAAGCAGAAGATGTTTTCAGTGCACTGTTGAATCGTGAGCGGCTCGGCAGTACTGGTATTGGTGACGGTGTGGCGATCCCGCACTGTCGCCTTGCCGGCTGTGAACATGCTACAGCCCTTCTAATTACCCTAAAAGAGCCCATCGAATTTGACGCAATAGATAATCGCCCTGTCGATCTTCTTTGCTGCTTACTGGTTCCTGAAGATGCTGCTACTGAGCACCTTCACACACTTGCAGGGTTAGCAGAAATGTTCAGCCAATCAGATGTTCGTGAAGCTTTGCGCCAGTGCACCGCTGACAATGAACTGTATCAGCGTTTTATCTCGCTTGCGAATCAAGGGAGCTAAATTGTGAAACTGGTCGTGCTGAGTGGACGTTCTGGATCAGGCAAAACAACCGCTCTACAAGCACTTGAAGATGCTGGATTTTATTGCATAGACAACCTACCGGCGATGCTACTTCCGGAACTTATCCAGCAGATGACCGGAACCGACGGTGGATCAAAACGCATTGCTGTTAGTATCGATGCTCGTAATTTAACCAGTAATCTTGAGCAGTTCCCAACACTACACAAGCAGCTTAAAACTTTTGATAACCTCACTTGTGAAGTGATCTATCTTGATGCCTCTGAGGCTACACTGCTTAAGCGCTTCAGTGCCACACGACGAAAGCATCCACTGACAGATCTCTATTCAGGCTTACAAGATGCTATTGATCAGGAGCGCGTTGTTCTTGAGCCAATTGCGTCTCTTGCTGATCTTCGAATTGATACCACGCACATGACTCTGTATGACTTGCGTGATCGAATCAAACTTCGCATTAATCAAAGCCGTGAACAATCACTCTCGCTACTTTTTGAATCTTTTGGCTTTAAACATGGATCACCGTTAGATAGCGATTTTACCTTTGATGTTCGCAGCCTTCCTAATCCTCATTGGATACCTGAACTTCGTCCACTCACGGGTATGGATGAGCCTGTTCAGACGTTTTTACGACAATCCAGTGATGTGTTAGAGATGCAACAAGATATTATTCAGTTTTTAGAAAAATGGTTACCACGAATACGTAAGGATAATCGTAGCTATTTAACCGTTGCTATTGGCTGTACAGGTGGGCAGCATCGCTCTGTCTATCTGGCTGAGCAACTGGCTAGCCATTTTAATCAAGCTATGGATAATGTGCATGTTCGCCACCGAGAATTAACTGAGAACACATGATTACAGCGCCAATAACCATTATTAATAAATTAGGACTGCACGCTCGCGCGGCTGCGAAATTAAGTGCACTCGCCGGTAGCTTTACCAGTGAAATAAAGATAGAAAAAGGTGGTCGTTCGGTCGACTGCAAAAGCATTATGGCTGTCATGATGTTAGCTGCTAGTAAAGGGACTGAAGTGATCCTGCACATTGATGGAGCAGATGAAACAGATGCACTTGATGCACTCACCGCCCTAATCAACAACCGTTTCGATGAACCGGAATAAAGAAGAGTCTATGAAGTCAGATAAAAACCCGAACCTTGATGACGAAGATTACATCAGTCGTTCAGAAATTAAACGTCAGATGGAAGCATTAAAGCATCTAGGCAAGCGTGTTACTGAACTGCGTCCGGATCAGCAAGATAAAATCCCAATGGACTCCGTTTTACGAGCAGCGATGGCGGAAACACGTCGTATCACCTCGAATGGTGCTTTGAAAAGACACATGCAATACATTGGTAAACTGATGCGTCATGCTGATGTTGATGCGATACAGGCAGCTCTAGATCAATTTGATACGGCAAGCCAAGCGCACAACCAAAAGTTTCATGCACTGGAGCAGTGGCGTGATCGGTTACTTTTACCCGGTGATGCTGGCAACGAAGCTGTAGAAGCCTTTATCAGTGAATATCCTTCTACTGATATTCAGCAGTTAAGACAGCTTGTACGCAACACGCGAAAAGAGATTGAAAAACAACAGCCACCTACTCAATTTAGAAAACTCTTCCGTTTTCTGCGTGAAACCACCGATACTGATATTAACGATCTGCAGGATTAAGTAGGTTGAGCTGAGGGTCTTTCCAATCACCAGTTAGTGTGTAAGCGATTCGGGTCATCTTATCGATACGATCGCCCATGACACGATCAAAAAGAAACAACGCACCAGCCACATGAGGTGCGCCTAAGAGTGCCGCGCCGATAGTTAAATTACTACCTATCGGCACGCTCACTCTAATCGTCTTATCAAGCTGATGTGTATTTAGATTAACCTGTCCAGTAATCTCCATATTGGCAGAAGGGCCCGTCATCTGTAATGGTTCTCGAATAACAGCAATCCCTTTATTTAGCTCGTAATCGGCTTTAATTTGATCAAACACCAAGCCTTTTTGCAGCAAATCGCTAAAATCTAATCTCAATCTTCTTGATAATGTATTGAGGTTTAAAAGACCAAAGACTCTTAACAAGTTTGCTCCCGCACCCGATTCTATAATTCGCCCTTCATCTGCTTGAAACTGAAACAGTCCATCTAACGCACCTAAACGAAACTGCCAAGGGGCGCCACGCCATGTCAGCTGCGCCCCGGATTTAAACTGTTTTGTTTCAATGGGTCGCCCTAAATCCCAGCGATGGAGTACCTGGGATAGATCGCCACCGGCTAGATTTGCGGTCAAGTTAGTGTTCGGGAAATCACCCGCATTCCAATGAGCATGTCCTGATAAAGAAAAATCTTCTAACCTTCCGCGAATTGACTCAATATTTAGGTTTTGACCATTAGGTTTTAAGTCCAAAGACCAGGCACCCAATCCCTTCGATTTGTATCGCAAATCATCTATCTGCAAAGACACCTGAGGAAAGCCGCTAATATCTACCGATGAATACTCTTGATCTACTGGTTCTTCTTCAGTTTCAGACTCTATACCGCGCCAATGCAAGTGATTTAAGTGCGACACCCAAACTTCACCATCTCGACGTATGCGACCGTCAATGCTAATTTCTGGTAGATCACCTGTCAGCTCAAGATGAGATCCTTGGGGTAATAAAGCCTTACCTTGACCTAATAACAACTGTCCTCTTAATGGAACAGATAAATCAAAAGCACCCTGCAAAAATTCATCATAACTAAAGTGAAGCCGATGAAGCTCAGGGAACAGATCAACATATAACCGCCTAACTTCTGTGTCCGCCTTGCCCAAGTTTAAAGGCAAATCTACAGTCGTTCCGACTAGATCAGAACGTACTTCAATCCGCGGACACTGCAAACTTTGTGGACATAACGTCAAGGTCATATCGGCATGACTTTTCCCTTGAAAACGCTGCCCTAAGGTTAAGCCTGTTAAATGATCCAGATGTGTTGATGCAATTTGCCCATTCACAGCAACCTGAGTTCGATCGCCTTGAGTAGAAATAGTGGCATTTAAAGCCTCATTGAATAAGCGACCTTTAAGGGCTTCAGAACGCAGACCATCTTGAGTGGTGTAAATAATGCCACCTCGAATATCAGAAAACTGAAGATCTCTCTGCCCTAAATGAAGCTGATTACCCTGTAATTGAGTATTAACCTGAACACCTACACGCTCTGGCTTATTAACTGGTATTTGTAGGGACAAACGAGTAGCTGTTGGACCGGCCAATTTCCAATCATCGAATGCTGAACCTAAATAACCACCTAAGGCAGACTCAGAAAGCAATCGAGTGAAATCAGAAGCATCACCCTCAAGCATTGCTGCAACTTGCACTTCTTGGCTTTGCGGTGGCAAATAGATCCAGCCGCTTTGTACATTTGAGTTTAATATCTTTGCGGAAGCTATATCGATGCGTAATTCAGTGTTGCGTAATTGTAAAAACACACGACCATCATGAACGCTAGGCCAATTATTATCGAAGGTGAACTCAGTCTCTTCGGCATCTAAAAAAAGTTGTACGCTCGCAGGCAAGGCATATGAGCCAGGTCTCAATCCCGCATGTATCAACAAGCCTGCCTGATTAACTTTACCTGCCTTAATAGAACCTTTCAGCCAATCATAAAGTGTCTGACCTAACTCTTTCGGTGGCGTGTAAAACTCTGTTTGCATTGCATCTGTGTCAGTGATACCGATCAACAAACTGAATTCAATTTGCTCTTCCCGATCAAAAGGACGATAAAGACCAAATCGTCCTTTCGCCTGAATATCATTATTGCTTAAGCTTAAAATACCACTATTTAATCGCAACGCTTCTCCAGTGACTTGCCAACTGACTGTGCCACTCGCTTCAGAGTAGCGCCAACCAGTACCGAACAGCTGTGGAAAATTAAGCGTAAACGCAGCACTTTCAAGTATTACCTTTCCCTCTGTAGGTCCTGCATGAACCCAGCCTGAAATTCCAGACGCTTCTGGAGCATCTTCCCATGCGGAAACGGACACGTCATCAAGTCGGGCCTGGAGGATAAAGTCAGAGAGATCTTCTGCATTTTCCCAATAGACAACTAGATCATTTAACCGTCCAGATGGTGCCAATCTATCCAATATCTCTTCAACGGATTCAGGCAAGATATCCAACTGATCAACCCAATGATGAAGAGCTGCAAGATCCAAGCTAGCAACTTGAATCAGATCTAGTTGCGGCTGCTGGCCTTGTTCAAACCTAAAATCGGATATCAACTCAGGAATCGCTAAAACAACATCTTTCGTCTTTGCTGAGATATTACGAAGTTGCAGTTGGTAAAGCTGATCTTCTAATGGTAGAAGAACAAAATTCATTTTTAACTCATCTATATCGGGCCATCTGTCGCCAGCTAAAAGTAACGGCGTAATAGCGATATCGCCCTGCAGCTCGGTAAGCTGATGCGCCTTCCATTCACCCCAAAGATGCGTTGATAGATTTAACTCATTCATTTCAATTGGCAATATTCCAAGGCTTAACAACTCGGCGCCTAGCGCATCACTTTGCACATAAAAACGATAGTGACCTGCCAAGGGATCTTTTGGATCAAATTCTTGTGCATGAAGCGCCATCACGACGTAAGCATCCTCTCCTATTCGGGGAATGCGGACAGAGCCACTAATCTGATACTCGCCTGCAACTGCCTCAAACATGGCATTAATTGGCGAAACTAACCGTATCGGCCCCTCTTCTGGCTGAAGGCCAAGATGAAGATCTTGCAACATAATACTGGGCTGGTAATGCAAAAGTGCCAAGAGTTTTGCAATGGCAGCCTGTTCAGTTGCTTCCGTATCTACCTCTGGTAACCAACGCCCCTGGTGTTGTTGAAGTAAAATATCGGTATGTTGAAGTGATGCTGTGCTGAATACGGGTAGGCGATGCAGAATCGATTTAAATAAATCCAGCGTTAAATCCAAGTGCTTGGCTTTTAAAGATATTCGGGGCTGAGATTCATCCTGGCTTAACAAGGTAAGCTCATTAATTTGCAAATGAACGCGCCATTGATCAAGTGATGCATGCAACTCACCTATCTGCACCTGCATCCCTAATGATTGGCTAAGCTGGTCAGCAATCTGATCTGAATACTTTGATAACTGGGGCAAGCCCATTCTCAACGATAAAATCAATACTGCTGGAATCAATGCCAGTATTAACAGAACACGATAGGTTCTAGCCAAATGACGTTTCATCTGCGATTAGCCATAATTAACGCAGTACGACATCAAACTGCTCTGGTGTGTAAAGGGTTTCAGCTTGAAAACGAATGGTTTTACCAATAAATGCTTCTAACTCTGCTAAATGATCAGAAGCTTCATCTAATAAATAATTAACAACACTGACAGCTGCAACAACCAAGTAACTTTGCGTATCATAGGCACGGTGCTGGCGAAGTATTTCACGGAAAATTTCGTAAGATACAGTTTCGGGAGTTTTTACTGTCCCTCGTCCTTGGCAAACTGGACATGACTCACAAAGAACATGTTCAAGACTTTCTCGAGTACGCTTTCGCGTCATCTCTATTAAGCCTAATTCAGACACTCCTGTTACCTTGCACTTTGCATGATCTTTTTCTAAAACACGATCGAGAGTTCGTTGAACTTGGCGCTGATGATCAGGATCGGTCATATCAATAAAATCGATGATAATAATACCACCAAGATTACGAAAACGTAGCTGGCGTCCAATCGCGGTAGCCGCTTCGAGATTGGTCTTAAAGATAGTTTCTTCTAGATTACGATGTCCTACAAAACCACCGGTATTAATATCGACCGTTGTCATGGCTTCTGTTTGATCGAAAATAAGATAACCACCTGATTTTAGTTCAACTTTACGACCTAGGGCTTTCTGCATCTCTTCTTCGACATTGAACATATCGAATAAAGGGCGCTCACCAGGGTAATACTCAATCTTATCAACGATTTCCGGGACTAAGTTTCCAGCAAACTCCACTGAACTTTGGTAAGTTTCTCGGGAGTCGATACGAATACGTTCCACATCGGCATGGGCCATATCTCTTAAGGCACGCATGTGTAATGGCAAATCTTCATACACAATAGATGGAACACTGGCTGAGACGATTTTCTGTTGCAAGTTTTGCCATAGGCGTCTTAAAAAATCGATATCCGAGCGCAGCTCTAACTCGCTGACGCCTTCAGCCACCGTTCTAAGAATAAAACCACTAGCTTCCTGCCCTTCAGTACTCTCTTGTAGCAACTGCTCCATTAAATCCTTGAGACGATCACGCTCTTCTACATCATCAATGCGCTGAGAAACACCAATATGATCGTTTTTTGGCATCAATACTAGATAGCGAGAGGGAATAGAAATATGAGTGGTTAAGCGCGCACCTTTAGTACCAATAGGGTCTTTAGTGACCTGAACCAGTAGAGTCTCTCCTTCACGAATAACCTGAGCAATAGGAACAGAAGAACGTTGACCTTGCTGAGCTTGAACTTCAGGACTGACTAACTCATCAACGGGGATAAAGGCTGCACGCTCAAGACCTATATCCACAAAAGCCGCTTGCATACCGGGCAAGACTCGAACAACACGGCCTTTATAGATATTACCGACAATACCCCGACGACTAGCACGCTCAACGTAAATCTCTTGCGGCATACCGTTTTCAATCACCGCTACGCGAGTTTCCATCGGAGTAAAGTTTATCAATATCTCTTCAGCCACCTAAAGGCTCCTTATCGTAACGAATTTACAACGTCAAAGATCATCCAGTTGCCAAACCTTAATACCGTGTTTTGCTAGTAGTTGTGAAGTTTCATGTAAAGGTAAGCCGACCACGCTCGAGTAACTACCTTTCAGATGCTTAACGAAAACAGCACCCAATCCCTGCACTGCATAGCTACCCGCCTTGTCTTGTGGCTCACCAGAGCGCCAGTAGGCTCGACACATCGATTCTGTTAAATCGGCAAATTCAACATCACTTACAACACTTATCACATCTTCACCTTGACTAGAAATGACAGCAACTCCAGTAATGACTTGATGAATTTTGCCAGATAGACGCATCAACATCTGTATTGCATCCGCCTCATCGATTGGTTTTCCAAGTATAGCACCATCGATTGAAACGGTTGTATCTGCTGCCAACACTACTTGTTCAGAAGCACGATCACCTAAACAGTGTCTCGCCTTTTCAAGTGCTAACCGACAGGTATATGGTTCAGGTGCCTCGTTGGGTAAAGCATCTTCGCAGATATCTGAAGGAGCAACGACACAGGAAACACCGATCTGCTTTAACAAAGAACGTCTGCGAGGTGATGCTGAGGCAAGGATTAACTCAGGCATAAATTACTCTATACGGAAGGTTTTTCGGACGCCATGCAAAACCACATAGATCCATGGCCAAAAAAAACCACTGATTACAGAGGGTATCAAAAACTGTAGGCCACCCGCTGTGGTCCCTGTAATACCCTGCATCCAAAAGAATAGAAGTTGGTTAATTCCTACCAGCACCATCACCATCATTGACTGCTGCCATAAAGGAAACATCCGCAAGCGTTTGTAAAGCAGTAACACCAGATAAGCGATAATAGTCAAGGACAAAGCATTCAACCCCAACACACTGCCTCGAATAATATCTAACAGCAGGCCCATGAAGAAGGCACTGACTAAACCAACTCGATGCGGAACCATCAATACCCAATAGATTAATACTAAGGCCACCCATTCAGGGCGATACCAAATTAGAAAATCAGGTAAGGGTATTTGGCTAAGTATTAAACCTATCAAGAAGGTGGCAAAAATGATTAACGAACCACCCTGGGTCGCATCCTGCCTCATGTATCAGGTGACTCCTGTGACTCATCTATCTGTAATTGAGACTCTGACTGAACACTGGATGGCGGGTTAGTATAATCGATCACTAATAGCTGACGACTCCGATCAAGACGTGCCGACGGCCTTGCTTTTACTAGTAAAAAAGGACGACCCGGATCTCTAACTATCTCATCAACCACACCAACGGGATAGCCTCTAGGGAAGCGACCACCCAGACCTGAGGTGACTAATAGGTCACCTTCTTCAATATCAGCAGTGCTAGGCACATGACTTAACTCAAGTTCATGCAGCAAACCCTTGCCTAGAGCAATAGAACGAAAGCCGCTTCTATTCACCTCAACAGGAATGGCAGTTCGAGCATCCGTGATCAACATGACGCGGCTAGTATAATGGGCTAATGACAGCACTTGCCCCATGATACCGCCTGCATCAATGACCGGCTGCCCGACAGCGAGACCGTCTTCAGCACCACGATTCAATATAATTTCGTGCAAGAAAGGATCTGGATTAACGCCAATAAGCTCTACGGCTTTAACGTTATGCTCCACTCTTTGACGAGCATTGAGTAATTCTCGTAACTGAATATTTTCTTCCGTCAAGGCTTCCATACGCAAGGTTCTTCGTTGTAACTCAAGCGCCTCTGACCGAAGATGTTCATTATCACGAATCAACGAAGCACGATCGACAAAAAGATCAGATAGACCATCGGCTGCACGTGCAGGAATATCTATCAACCACTGTAATGGCGTCACTAGAAGGGTAAGGTACATACGCCCCTCTTTCATTTTTTGCCAATTTAAATCTGTCGCTATTAACCCGAAGGTTAACAGCAACAAAAAGACAAACAAAAAACGAGGGTTGCGTCCTTTGAAGATAGGATTAATCGCACACCTCCAAAGCTGATTGTTTAGGAAGTGCGCATTCTAACCGCAGAAGGTTTTTATCCTGCATAGTTTACTCGTGTGTCAGTATCTCAAAAGAATGCTTGTCTAGCATTTCAAGAGCTCTACCACCACCACGAGCAACACAAGTTAATGGATCTTCAGCCATAATGACTGGCAATCCAGTTTCTTCGCTAATCAAACGATCTATATTACGAAGCAGCGCGCCACCGCCCGTCAGAACAATACCATGCTCGGCAATGTCGGACGCTAGTTCAGGTGGACATCCTTCAAGTGCGCTTTTCACTGCTTGAATGATCGCAGATAAAGGTTCTTGAAGTGCTTCAAGAATTTCGTTGGAGTTTAAGGTGAAGCTACGAGGGATACCTTCAGCCAAGTTACGGCCTCTGACATCTATCTCCAGCACTTCATTACTTGGATAAGCCGTACCCACTTCTTGCTTGATACGTTCAGCGGTTGCATCACCGATCAAGCTACCATAGTTGCGGCGCACATAGGTGACGATCGATTCATCAAAACGATCACCGCCGACACGAACAGATTCAGCGTAAACGATACCATTCAGTGAGATTACAGCAATTTCTGTCGTACCACCGCCGATGTCGACAACCATAGATCCTGTTGCTTCATCTACCGGTAAGCCTGCACCTATCGCTGCAGCCATAGGCTCTTCGATCAAATACACTTCACGTGCACCCGCTCCAATGGCGGATTCGCGAATGGCACGGCGTTCCACTTGTGTTGACTTACAGGGTACGCAAACTAAAACACGCGGGCTAGGCGTCATAAAACTGTTATCGTGTACTTTACTGATAAAATACTGCAACATTTTTTCAGTAACATGGAAATCTGCAATAACGCCATCCTTCATGGGGCGAATTGCTGTTATATTTCCAGGTGTACGACCAAGCATACGCTTTGCTTCCATACCGACAGCTGCTACGCTTTTTTGATTACCGATCGTTCGAATGGCCACAACCGACGGTTCATTTAATACGATATCGCGATCTCGAACATAGATTAGTGTGTTAGCTGTACCGAGGTCGATGGAAAGGTCGCTTGAAAAAAGCCCTCTGAATTTCTTAAACATGTGAGTGAGTACCTGAGATTTGCCCGTTTGGCCAATAATCCATAAAGGCTGTAACTCTAACAATCGCAGGGATTTTGAGCAAGGAACAAATGTGTTAACTTATGCAGGAAACCCACTTTTTTCAAGTTTATTTGTGAGAAATTGATTTATGTCTCTGGATCGATCTGATGTTGAACGCATCGCGCATCTGGCTCGCTTGGCCATGAACGAAACCGAAGTCCCAGAATACACCGAGAGTTTGAACAGTATTCTCACCTTAATCGACCAACTACAGGCCACTTCAACCGAAGGAGTCGAGCCATTAGCTCATCCACTGGATGCGGTTCAACGCCTGCGTTCTGACGAAGTGAGCGAGGCGAACCAGCGTGAAGCACTACAAGCCTGTGCGCCAGCCGTCGAAAATGGGCTTTTCTTAGTCCCTAAAGTGATTGAATAATTGACGCCCTTCTACCCTCAAGGAAACCACTGATGTTTAACCTAACACTCAGCGAGCTATCTCTAGCTCTGAGCCGAGGCGAATTTAGCAGCCTAGAGCTTACACAGGCCTTTCTGGATCGAATTAAGCGTCTAGATACGCAGTACAACAGTTTTATAACCGTTTCAGAAGAACAGGCACTGCAACAAGCAAAGGCAGCAGATGCCTTGCGCGCATCTGGCAAAGCAACTGCATTGACTGGCTTGCCTATTGCTCATAAAGACCTATTTTGTACTCAAGGCATCCGTACAAGTTGCGGATCTAAAATGCTGGATAATTTTATTTCACCCTATAACGCGACTCTGGTTGAAAGACTCAACCAAGCAGGCATGGTTACGCTGGGTAAAACCAACATGGATGAGTTCGCCATGGGCTCATCGAATGAATCAAGTTTCTATGGTGCAGTTAAAAACCCTTGGGATCTTGATCGTGTTCCCGGTGGATCTTCAGGTGGCTCTGCCGCAGCTGTTGCTGCACGCTTAGTTCCTGCTGCAACAGGATCTGATACGGGTGGATCTATTCGTCAGCCTGCAGCACTATGCGGTATTACTGGCCTAAAACCAACCTATGGCCGCATTTCACGTTACGGTATGGTTGCCTATGCCTCTTCTTTTGATCAAGCAGGCCCTATGACCCGCTCGGCCGAAGATGCAGCTCTATTGCTGCAAGTCATGGCAGGTGAAGACCCCATGGATTCAACCTGTGCCACTCAACCCGTTCCTGACTTTTCAGCAAACCTAAACGATAGCTTAAATGGCCTTCGGATAGGTCTACCTAAAGAGTATTTTGCGGAAGGTACTGACCCTGCGATTTTACAACGTGTACGTGAAGCCATTGCAGAGTTTGAAAAACTGGGAGCTACAGTTAAAGAAATTAGCT
>REDB01000185.1 GCA_007693685.1 Oceanospirillales bacterium | reverse complement strand
CCAACGCGATTGAATCCGCCACCGTCAAAACCAAGTGAAGATGAGTGGGAAGAGTTTTAATAAAATTAATTGAGAACAGGGATTGATGTATGACGATTAAGGCAAAAATTTCTGCAGGGTTCGCAAGCGTCGCACTCATTGCGCTGTTGTTAGGTGGTCTTGGCTACTGGGGAGCAGAACGCAGCGAAAATACTCTTCGAGAGTTTGGTGAACGACGTCTTCCTGCGGTTCAGATTGTATTGGAGATGCAAATTGCCTTAAACGAAGTAGTCATGGGCTTTAGAACCTTGATGGATACTTCGGCAGACTTATCTGCTCGTCAGCATCAATATCAAGCCATTCAACAAGGGCGACAAACATACCGTGCCCTTGTTGAACGCTATGATCAACTGACAAAGTCTGAGCAAGAGCAGCAAGCTTGGGATATCTTTCAACAAACCCTACCAGACTGGCTTGCTGCAAATAACAGTATCATGGCTTTGCATGATGAGTTAGATGCTCGACTGTTAAGTAATAATTTAAATGATGTAGAGCGTCTCCAACAACGCATCTCTCAAGCAACCATGGGCGAAACGCTTGTCTATCAAGAGGCCGCTCTGGGTGCGTTAAATCAAGTCGTTCAACTCAATGTAAATTCTACTAATCAAGAAGTGGCTGAAAACATTGAACAAGCTATATGGTTGGAAAGAATCAGTTTAATAGCGATGACGTTCGGTGTTTTAGTGGCTGGCGTTTTAGGGTTTTATATTACTCGTAGTATCACACAACCCTTGACCACGATGGTTAATTCGGTTGAAAGAGTTCGTGATACTGGAGATTTTAGTACTCAAGTTGATTACAAAAAGCAGGACGAAATTGGTCAAGTCATTACTGCTTTTAATGCCTTATTGGATTCGCAAAAACATGCCTTAGATGAAGCGAATGCCACGATCGCAGCGCTTGCTGCTGGTGACTTTGGCGCTAGAATTCAAGGCGACTATAAGGGTGATTTAGATCAGCTCAAGAAGGGTGTAAACCAAAGCGCCGATTCTATTGGCGTAACCATGGCTGAATTATCCAAAGTGATGCAAGCAATACGTCAAGGCGAGTTTGGCGTTAGTATTAATGCTAATCAAGTGCGTGGCGAATATCGACGTATGCTTGAAGACGCTTCTCGTGGTATGCAAAAACTCAAAGGCAGTGTGACTGACATTCTTGATGTGATGACCTTTGTATCCCAGGGAGAGTTCACTCATCGTATTCATGCGGAAGCTTCCGGTGATATGCAGACCTTAAAGTCGATGATTAATCAGACCGTTGAAGCATTAGAAACTGCTTTCGCTGAGATACGTCATGTGATGCAGTGCCTTGCTAAAGGTGATTTAACTGAACAAGTGAAAGGTCAATATCCGGGTGATCTGGGGATTTTAGCCAGTGCTGCTAATCAAACAACCGATCAGCTTTCTGAAGTGATTCAGCGTATCCAAACGGCAGTTGAAAACGTTAATACGGCAGCGACTGAGATATCTGCAGGTAATACTGATTTATCACAACGAACAGAGGAGCAGGCGTCAAGCTTGGAAGAAACAGCCTCTAGCATGGAAGAGTTAACCAGTACCGTTCGTCAAAATGCCGAGAATGCTCGACAAGCCAACTTGCTAGCTGCCAAAGCCAATGAGTTTGCCGAAGCTGGTGGTTTGAAGGTACAAGAAGCTGTTAATACCATGCATGAACTGACGAATAGCTCCCAAAAAATCATCAATATCATTAGTGTCATTGATGGCATTGCCTTCCAGACCAATATTCTTGCATTAAATGCGGCTGTTGAGGCGGCTCGAGCAGGAGAGCAGGGTCGCGGTTTTGCTGTGGTAGCTGGAGAAGTGCGAACACTAGCGCAGCGCTCGGCAGCGGCAGCAAAAGAGATTCAAGCTTTGATAAAAGAAGATAGTGATATTGTCGATCAAGGCAGTGGACTGGTAAAAGAAGCGGGTCAGTCAATGGAGCTAATTCTGCAGTCCGTTAAACAGGTAACTGACCTAATGGGTGAGATTTCAGCTGCTTCTGAAGAACAAAGCCAAGGAATTGAGCAGATTAATCAGGCGGTTGTACAAATGGATGATGTGACTCAGCAAAACGCTGCACTGGTTGAAGAAGCTGCCGCAGCGGCGGAGTCTCTTGAAGAGCAAGCAATCGCTTTATCCAGCGCCGTAGCGGTGTTTAAAATGGATTCCTCAAAATTAACCCAGGGTAGTTTGCCTGCACCTAACACATCTGGCAATTGGGAAGTGTATTGAGTGGAGAGAGAATTTGTATTTACTCATGTCGATTTTGAACGTATCAGATCTCTGATACGTGACAGGGTAGGTATTTCTCTTTCGGAAAAAAAACGTGATCTTGTTTATAGCCGAATAGCACGAAGACTTAGGGCGCTGCAATTAAAGCAGTTTTCAGAGTATCTCGATTATTTGTTAGCGAATGATCATGAGATACAAGACTTTATAAATGCATTAACAACAAATCTTACCGCCTTTTTCCGAGAGTCTCATCACTTTGATCACCTAGCGACACATATGCTGAAGCAGGCTAGCAGTTCGAAGCAGACCTTTAGAATTTGGTCGAGTGCCTGTTCTACTGGTGAAGAGGCCTATTCTATAGCAATGACCGCTATCGAAACTTTTGGCACTTGGACACCTCCAGTGAGCATATTGGCTACTGATGTAGATACCAATGTTCTAGCTCAGGCAAAAGCGGGTATCTATGGCTCAGAGCGTGTTGAGAAGTTATCTGATGAACGTATGCGACACTTCTTTTTTAAGGGCAAAGGAAAAAGGCAGGGTAGCGTAAAAATTCGTCCAGAAGTGCAGGCATTAATTCAATTTAAACCCTTCAATTTATTGGTTGAGCAATGGCCTGTTAAGGGACCACTGGATGCTGTTTTTTGTCGAAATGTCATGATTTACTTCGACAAACCGACACAATATAAAATTTTATCTCGCTTTCATCCCTTACTTCGTGATCGAGGTTTACTCTACGCAGGACATTCTGAAAGCTTTCAACATGCTGCTGATTTATTTAAATCACAAGGTCAAACCATCTTTAAGCCAGTTAATGCATTGTACAAAAAAGGAGTCCATAAATGACGGCGGCCTCCTTTACTGCTCCCGATAATTTACCGGAAATTTATTTTGATCCCTATTTTGAGCAGGATGCAGTTAAAGTCATGCCAGGTAGTTACTACGTGACCGGTAGAGATATGATTTTGGTGAGCGTGCTAGGTAGCAGTGTTTGTGCGTGTGTTAGGGATCAGCATGCAGGTATTGGTGGGTTATGCCATTTCATGTTGCCAGAACCTAAAGCAGATCGACAGTGGGATGCTATCGCCTTTCGATATGGTCAACAGGCTATGTCAACACTGATATCTCAATTGATTAAAAGCGGAGCGCGATTAGAGCGGCTTCAAGCAAAAATTTTTGGTGCGTGTAACTCTTTAAAGTCTCCCCTTGGGCATCAAATGGGAGCTTATAATAGTCGCTTTGTAGAACAATACCTTCAGCAGCAGGGCATTCCAATAATATCCAAAGACTTGATGGATATTTATCCAAGAAAAGTTTATTTCTTCCCCCGTTCTGGGCGTGTGCTGGTTAAAAAGCTTAAAAAACTAAATAACACTACATTGCTAGATCGTGAAGCTGATTACTATCAGCGTTTGTCTGAAATGAGTTTTTCACAAGGGATGGAGATCTAGTAGCCATGTCGAATCAGAAAGTTAAAGTATTAGTGATTGATGACTCTGCATTGATTCGCCATCTTCTGACAGAGATTATTAATAGCCATGCAGATTTAACCGTGGTGGCTAGTGCTCCTGATCCTATCGTTGCACGTGAATTGATCAAGCTGCATAACCCTGATGTACTGACGTTAGACGTTGAAATGCCAAGAATGGATGGGCTTGAGTTTCTTGAACGCCTAATGCGTCTGAGGCCTACGCCAGTATTGATGGTTTCGTCATTGACCGATGAAGGTTCGAGTGTGACATTAAAAGCCTTAGAGCTAGGAGCTGTTGATTACATTGCCAAACCTAAAGTTGATATAGCTGCAGGTCTGAAACGTTACTCTGATTTGATTGCTGAAAAAATTCGTGTCTGTGCCAAAGCAAAAGTCA
>REDB01000054.1 GCA_007693685.1 Oceanospirillales bacterium | reverse complement strand
CTGCGCAACAAGCTTATGAAACCGGTGATTTTGTTGAGGTAGACCTTGACCGCTTTTAAGCTAATAAACTACACGGCCCCCTATCTGGGCGCTACAAAATTTAAACATAGCCAAGCTGCGTAATTGGAAACAAATTTATTACGCACTTTTGCCGACTGAAGCAAAAAATTAGCCATGATTTCTAATTAATCAAGATTTATCAACTAGGCGCTAAAAACATGCAAAAATCATCAACACGAGTTATGACAGCATACTTACCTGTTGCACTTGCTGAAAAAGTCGATGAAGTTGCTAGCAAGCTTGATCGCTCAAAAGGCTGGATAGTCAAACAAGCACTAACAGACTGGCTTGCTCAAGAGGAGCTTCGCGATCAGCTCACCTATGAAGCACTGTCAGATGTTGATCAAGGATTAACTTTCAATCATCAAGAAATCAATGATTGGATTGAAAGTCTCGACACTGAACACCCTCTCTCTTACAAACCTCAAATTAGGCGAGCAGCTTTTTCAATTTAAAGATAGAGAAGTCAGGAAGATTCACATAGGAAGCTATGAGATGCGTTATGAGATACAGAAAGAAACCATTTTTATTCTGAGAGTTTGGCATACACGCGAAGAGCGCTAAGACTAACCCTTAGCCAAACGCTCAATCCGCTCTATCGCCCTACGATGCTCACTATCTACCTGATCCATCGAGCTAACACAGAAGTTAAGATCAGTCAGCAATCCATCATGTAAACCGTAGATCCAGCCATGTACGGTGACATCTTGTCCTCGCGCCCAGGCTTCACGCATTACAGTGGTGTTGCAAACATTCTCTGCCTGCTCAATCACATTGAGTTCACACATGCGTGTAAATTGCTCATCGCTGGCTTGCCACTCACCGACTAGATGACGATGTTTGTAGTAAACATCACGAATGTGACCTAACCAGTTATCAATCAAACCATTAGGGCGAGTATCCAGTGCAGCTTTCACACCGCCGCAACCATAATGCCCCACCACCATCACATGCTTTACTTTAAGCACCTGCACCGCATATTGAAGTACTGATAAGCAGTTCATATCCGTATGAACCACTAAATTGGATACATTGCGGTGAACAAAGAGCTCACCGGGCAGTAGATCCACAATTTCATTGGCAGGAACACGACTGTCAGAACAGCCTATCCATAAATATTCCGGTGCCTGTTGCGCAGAAAGGGTAGGAAAGAACTCAGGCGTTTCAGCATTGATTCGATTAGACCATTCACGATTTTTTTCGAACAGAGGAGCCAATGTATTCACGCCCATTTCCTTATTTATAGTTTTTTGATACTTATAGTTTTTTGATGATTTTACTGATGGTATTTAGCACTGAGCTCATGCACCGCATCTACAAAGACACCGGCACTTTCTGGATCAACAAACTGATGAATACCGTGACCTAGGTTGAACACGTGACCTGCTCCATGACCAAAACGCTCAAGGATATCCGCCACTTCAGCACGGATACGTGAAGGAGGTGCATACAAAACAGACGGGTCCATATTGCCTTGCAAGGCAACTTTATCACCTACACGACGACGAGCATCATCGATATTAGTTGTCCAATCTAGACCTAGTGCATCAGCGCCCGCCTCCGCCATGGTTTCTAACCACTGACCACCATTTTTGGTAAACATAATCACTGGAACCTTACGACCGTCATGTTCACGAATCAAACCTGATACGATTTGACGCATGTAACGAAGCGAGAACTCCATGTACATCTGGGGATTTAGAACACCACCCCAAGTATCAAAAATCTGGACAGCCTGAGCACCACTGCGAATCTGCTCATTCAAATAATCAGTGACCGACTGCGCCAACTTATCTAAGAGTTGATGCAGTACTTCAGGCGTGGCATACATCATCTGTTTAATGTGACGGAAATCTTTGCTTGAACCACCTTCAACCATGTAAGTCGCAAGCGTCCAAGGACTGCCGGAAAAACCGATCAACGGAACACGACCATTCAAGGCTGAACGAATCGTGGTAACCGCATTCATCACATAATCCAAATCACTCGCTGCTTTAGGCACTGGCAATGCAGCAACATCCGCTTCGGTACGAATCACCTTACGAAAACGTGGACCTTCACCCGTTTCAAAATACAGACCCAATCCCATCGCATCAGGAATGGTTAAAATGTCAGAAAACAGAATGGCAGCATCTAAATCATAACGTTCTAAAGGCTGTAACGTGACCTCACAAGCCAGCTCGGCATTCTTACACAGGCTCATGAAATCACCTGCTACCGCTCGCGTTGCTTTGTACTCTGGCAAATAACGACCTGCTTGGCGCATCATCCAAACGGGGGTCACATCAACCGGTTCACGCAGTAATGCTCTTAGAAAACGGTCATTTTTGAGTTCGGCCATGGGTTCTAAATCCTGTAATCAACTTTGAAAAATTGTGCGTATTGTAACCTGAACAGAAAAATAATTCCGGTCTCTGAAGCTTCCATTGCGTGTGTTTTTTTTAGCTGTGCTATGATGGATAAGACCAGCGATTCAATTTCGCAGTGATTAATTGAATACAACATGGTTATTAATGGTTAAACAGGCAGAAGTAATAAGCCTTCCAGAAAGTGCTGATCATCATGATCACCACCATCATCAGTTGGTGTTTGGACTTGAAGGCGCAACAGCATTCGATATTTCCGGCCATACACGTCCTGTAGGCACCGGAATTGGTTGCTTATTGCCTTGCGAGACTGACCACGCCTTCTGGGGCGTAGGTGATAACAGTATCATCGTTGTAAACCTAGAACCCATTCATACCGATCCTCTGTTACAACCTCGCATTGATGCACTGTTTGAAAAGTCTCGTTTTGTTCACTGTAGTAGCGATCTGCAAGTACTGATTGCAGCGCTGAGTCGCGAAATGCAAAAGAATCCAGACGACGCCATTCTTCAAAGCGCCTGTAGTAATGCCATTATCTGCGCGTTACAAAGACATCTAGATCAGCAACTTTCAGAATATACGAGAGTTCGCACACCCGGTAAAATCAATCTAGACGTGATTGATAACTACATCGACTTGCATATTGATCGCAAAATTCGTGTCAGTGAACTGGCAGGGCTAGTCTTCTTAAGCAGCAGTCAGTTTTTTGATCGCTTCCGTCAACAAACCGGACTCACTCCGCAGCATTACATACTTAACAAACGCCTTAAAGGCGCGAAAGACGCCCTGCAAAATTCCGATACTCCTTTGATCGACATCGCCGCCCGCTTTGGTTTCACCAATCAAAGTGCACTGACACGTGCGTTTACGCAATACCTAAACATCTCCCCTGCTCGCTTTCGTAAAGCGAGCAAACTGGCGGGTGATTAAGGCTTTCACACTGCTCACTATCTGCTAATATAACAGTCTAATCTTCACTTGATTATAGGTAATAACCTATATAGGATTTAATCTATATGCATAAGGAAATGCAATGTGGACTATCATCACAACAGACGTTTTTGATCAATGGTTTGATGCTCAAAACGATCATGATCGAGCCAAAGTATTAGCATCGATGATCGTTTTAAAAGATCAAGGGCCTAAATTGAAAAGACCCCATGCCGACAGTATTAAAGGCTCTAGATTTCAAAACATGAAAGAATTAAGAGTTCAAAGCAAAGGTGATCCTATCAGGGCATTTTTTGCTTTCGATCCAAAACGTCAGGGTGTCTTGTTATGTGCTGGACATAAAACCAAACATGACAAACGGTTTTATGACTTAATGATACATATTGCAGATAAAGAGTTCGCTTCACATCTAGATAGATTGAACCAGAGGTAAAAATCATGGCAAGAACCTTGGAGCAAATCCTCGAAAATGAAAAACCAGAGGTTGTTTTGGCTGCTAAGAAAGAAGCCGCTGATATCCTATTAAACATTCACTTAGCCGAACTGCGCGAATTAATGCAACTCACGCAATCTGACCTTGCTAAACAACTAGGAATAAAACAACCCTCTGTTTCTGAAATGGAGAAACCCGGTAAAGATTTAAGGCTGTCTTCACTGAAGCGATATATCGAAGCTTCAGGCGGTAAGGTTTATTTGGACATTGAACTGCCGGATGGCAGTCATCACCATATGCCTTTGTAAACTTACCTAATAACTTAATAGTAAGAGCTTTGCG
>REDB01000057.1 GCA_007693685.1 Oceanospirillales bacterium | reverse complement strand
GCTCTAGAAAGTTTTTCTAGAGCGTTTTATATTACAAGCATTCCCAGAAAGCTACGTTTAGAGAGCCGATGCAAGACAACTTACCAAAACAACTTATAGAAGGGGCGACAAATGTCGCCCCTTATCGTTATGCAGCCGCTGTTGAATATGCGGGTGCATCCTACCATGGATGGCAAAAGCAGATTCATGATGCTGTACCTTGCATTCAAGCAAAGGTTGAAGAAGCTTTAGCTAAGATCGCTAATCATCCAATCGCTGTTATCTGTGCTGGCAGAACGGATGCTGGCGTGAGTGCTTGTCGTCAAATTATTCACTTTGATAGTCATGTCGAGCGCCCAGAACGCGCTTGGGTGATGGGTAGCAATACTCATCTTCCGGATGATATCGCGTTGTTATGGGTTAAGCCGGTTTCAAAGGATTTCCATGCCCGCTTTTCAGCGCTATCTCGACGCTACCGCTATTTGATTTACTCTGCTGAGGTTAAGCCCGCTATCTTAACCAAAGGGGTAACTTGGACGTGGAAGCAACTTAACGTTGAGCGAATGCAACAAGCAGCTGAGTTTCTGGTCGGTGAACATGACTTTACCTCATATAGAGCAGTAGGTTGCCAAGCAAAAAATCCCGTTAGGCGGATAGAGTTTTTGAAAGTACAGCAGCAAGGCTCTTTAATTGTTATCGACATTAAAGCGAATGCTTTTCTTCATCATATGGTGCGCAATATCGCTGGTGTACTAATGAAAATAGGTGCTGGTGAAGCAAGTATAGATTGGTCTAAAACCGTTTTAGATGCACGAGATAGAAGAGAGGGTGGTGTTACAGCACCTCCTTTTGGCTTGTATTTTGTTGATGTGGATTATCCTGAAGAGTTTGAGTTACCTAGTTCGATTCAAGGGCCTTTTTTCCTGTCACACTCAGACTGACTCTAGTCTCCTGCTCTGTTATCATAGCGGCAGAAATTTTTTTAGGAGCCTTGATGCGAACTCGGGTTAAAATTTGTGGCATTACTCGCTTGGAAGATGCTCTTTACGCAGCAGAATGTGGAGCTGATTCACTAGGGTTTGTGTTTTATCCACCTAGTCCTCGAAATATTGACCGAGAAAAGGCGTCACAGATTATTGCTAAGGTTCCTGCGTTTGTGACAACCACTGCTCTGTTCGTCAATGCTGAACGTACAGAAATAGACAGTGTTATATCCACCACTAGGATCGATCTGTTACAGTTTCATGGCGATGAAGATGCAGGTTTTTGCGAGAGCTTTAATCGCCCCTACATCAAAGCACTACGTGTTCGTGAAGGCATGGATATACTTTCTCAAGCTTCGGCCTACGAATCAGCACGTGCCATCCTACTCGACGCCTATGTAAAAGGCGTTCCAGGAGGAACAGGGTCAAGCTTTGACTGGCATTTAATTCCACAGGTGCTCAGTTCACGTTTAGTGCTAGCCGGTGGTCTGGATGCTGAAAATGTAGCCAGTGCGATTCAGCAAACACAAGCTTTCGCAGTTGATGTCAGTGGTGGTATTGAAGCTGCAAAGGGCATCAAGGATGCTGAGAAAATTAGACGCTTTATTAATGAGGTGAACCGTGTCAATTCTAACTGAGCAGACTGCTAAGCAGACTTACCCCGATGCACGTGGACATTTTGGCCCCTATGGTGGCCGCTTTGTTTCAGAAACCCTAATTGGCGCGTTAGAGGAACTTGAAGCCGTTTACGAACAGCTTTCAAAAGATCCGGAGTTCCAAGCAGAATTTGATCGCGATTTGGCACATTATGTGGGTCGTCCATCTCCCTTGTATCATGCTGAGCGTTTATCAGCCAAGGTGGGTGGTGCGCAAATTTATCTAAAACGAGAAGACCTTAACCATACAGGTGCGCATAAGGTTAACAACACCATAGGGCAAGCTTTGTTGGCAAAATTCATGGGTAAGCCCAGAGTGATTGCAGAAACAGGTGCGGGCCAGCATGGGGTTGCTTCTGCTACGGTAGCAGCACGTCTAGGGTTGGAATGTAAAGTTTACATGGGTGCAGAAGATGTTAAGCGCCAAGCTCTTAACGTTTATCGAATGCGCTTATTAGGTGCGGAAGTTATTCCTGTCACCTCTGGAACAAAAACCTTAAAAGATGCTATGAATGAAGCGATGCGTGATTGGGTTACCAACGTAGATAACACCTTCTACATCATCGGTACCGCAGCAGGTCCACATCCTTACCCTAAGTTAGTTCGTGACTTCCAGTGTGTAATCGGTCGTGAAACCCGTGTGCAAAGTATGACCCAGATAGGTCGACTTCCTGATGCGGTGATCGCTTGCGTCGGTGGCGGTTCTAATGCCATCGGCATGTTCCATCCTTTTATCGATGACACCAGTGTTCGCATGATTGGTGTTGAAGCCGGTGGTCATGGTCTTGCAACAGGGCAGCATGCTGCTCCATTAAGTGATGGGCGTCCTGGTGTATTACATGGAATGCGTACTTACTTGATGGAAGATGATGCGGGTCAAATTCTTCCTACTCATTCAGTTTCTGCAGGTTTGGATTATCCAGGTGTCGGTCCAGAACATTCATGGTTAAAAGATATGGGTCGTGCTGAATATGTAGCCATTGATGACAACGAAGCGCTCGAAGCTTTTCGCACTCTGACTCAAGTTGAGGGTATAATGCCGGCACTAGAATCAAGCCATGCCATTGCCTATGCAATGAAGATGGCAAAAGATATGCCGAAAGACAAGGTCTTGGTTGTAAACCTATCCGGTCGTGGCGACAAAGATATTCATACTGTCGCTGATCTTGACGGTATTACTTTCTAAAACGGAACCCGAAAACTGATGAGTCGATTAAAAAAACGCTTTGATGCACTAAATCAGTCAAATCGTAAAGCTTTAATTCCCTATGTGACTGCGGGAGATCCAAACCCGCAGGTAACACTGCCGTTAATGCATGCCTTAGTTGCTGCAGGAGCAGATGTTATCGAGTTAGGGGTTCCCTTCTCTGATCCGATGGCCGATGGTCCAGTTATCCAGCTGGCTTGTGAAAGGGCTCTTAAGCATCACGTGAGATTATTAGACGTGATTGAAATGGTGTCCGAATTCAGAAAAACAGATACTGAAACACCTGTTGTACTAATGGGGTATTTAAACCCTATTGAGGCCATTGGTTACGAGCGCTTTGCGGATGCTGCCGTAGCTGCGGGTGTTGATGGTGTGCTCACGGTTGACTTGCCACCTGAAGAAGCCGTTGAAACTAGCCAGCTGTTTCGTGATAGAGGATTGGATACTATCTATTTGATGTCTCCAGCGACCTCTAATGCGCGTCTTCAACAGATATGTGAATATGGTAGTGGATACCTTTATTATGTTTCTGTTAAAGGTGTTACTGGTTCAGCAGCGCTGAATGTTGGTGAAGTTGCTGATAAAATAAACCAAGTTCGCGCCATGACAACTTTACCTCTGGCGGTTGGCTTTGGTATTCGAGATCCTCAATCAGCTAGAGCTATTGCTGATGTGGCTGACGGTGTAATCGTCGGAAGCGTGTTGGTTAATCGAATTGCTGAATTAGCTGAGTCACCGGAATTGATTCCAGAACAAGTTGGGCAGTTGATCGCGGATATGCGATCTGCAATGGATGCCTAAAAACCAATTTTAAAGCGGAAATGTGATTAACGATGAGTAGCTGGCTGGATAAAATTGTTCCTTCTCTAGTAAAGCGCACTGAACGTAAGCGCAGTAATGTGCCCGAGGGCCTTTGGGAAAAATGCCCTAAGTGTGAATCAGTACTTTACAAGCCTGAGCTGGATAAAAACTTAAATGTATGTCCTAAGTGTGATCATCACATGAGGATAGGTGCACGTCGTCGTTTAGATCTATTTCTTGATAAAGACAATCGCCAGGAGATTGGAGCAGACGTACTTCCTGTTGATCGCTTGAAATTCCGTGATTCTAAGAAATATAAAGACCGTTTGATTGCTGCCGAAAAAGAAACTGGTGAAACCGATGCGCTAATAGCGATGAAAGGAACCCTTGAGGGAACTCCTATCGTAGCCGTGGCTTTCGAATTCCGTTTTATGGGCGGCTCTATGGGAGCGGTTGTTGGTGAGCGTTTTGTTCGTGCTGCCCACATAGCACTGGAGCAGAAAATTCCGCTGGTCTGCTTTTCAGCATCTGGTGGAGCTCGCATGCAAGAGGCTCTCTTTTCTCTGATGCAAATGGCAAAAACTAGTGCTGCATTGGAAAAAATGCGTCAAGCTGGTGTGCCTTATATTTCAGTATTAACCGATCCTGTTTACGGCGGTGTTTCTGCAAGCCTTGCAATGCTAGGGGATTTGAATATTGCAGAGCCTAATGCGCTGATTGGTTTTGCAGGCCCACGAGTCATTGAGCAAACCGTGCGTGAGAAATTACCTGAAGGTTTTCAGCGCAGTGAGTTTCTATTGGAACATGGACAGGTTGATATGATCATAGCTAGAGCTGAAATGCGTAGCAAAATTGCATCCTTGCTCAGTAAACTAACGGGTGTAACTACTGCTTGCCTCATTCCTTCAGTTGATCAGGTAGAAACTGCCGTGGAAGAGCAAGAATAGGCTGTCGAGCGTGTCACCAAAACAACTTAATGAATCATCTCCACTAGCCACATGGCTTGAGGAGATTGAAGCTTGTCACCCAGCTGAAATAGAGCTGGGTCTCGACCGTATGCGGCAGGTGGCAGAGCGCTTGCCAATAGATCTTAATGAATCTTTCAAGATCATTATTGGCGGCACTAATGGTAAGGGTACCAGTGTAAGGCTGCTTGAAACTATTTTGCTTGAAGCTGGCTACTCGGTTGGAACTTACACATCACCTCATTTTGTTCATTACAATGAGCGTATCTGTCTATCAGGTATGCCCGTTGATGATTCCTTAATTTGCGCTGCTTTCACACAAATCGAAGCACAGCGTGAAGATATTCCTTTAACCTATTTCGAATTTGGCACTTTAGCAGCGCTGTTAATCTTTGCTGAGCAAAAGCCAGACTTTTTACTGCTAGAAGTTGGATTAGGTGGACGATTAGATTCAGTCAATTTAGTTGATGGAGATGTGTCTCTAGTTACCACGATTGCACTGGATCATACCGAATGGTTAGGTCCCGATAGAGAGTCCATTGGCTTTGAAAAGGCAGGGATCTTTAGATCAGCTCGTCCTGCAGTCTGTGGTGATGCATCACCACCCCAATCTCTTATCGATCATGCCAGCAACATAGGTAGTCCATTATTTTGCCAAAGTCAGCACTTCAGTTTTGCTAAGCTAGACAGTGATACATGGAGTTGGCAGGGTGTTGATAAAGATGGCCAGCCTGTTTCCATATCTGACCTGCCTATGCCAAGACTACCCTTGCAAAATGCGTCATCGGTGTTGCAAGTGCTTCAGTTGATTCCCGTTACACCATCCTTGCAGCATATACGACAGGGTCTCCAAAAAGCGCAATTAATGGGTAGAATGCAACCCGGAATTTTATCTGGCTTCCCTTGCATCCTCGATGTAGCACATAACCCAGAATCGGCCGCGTATTTGGCTAATCATCTAGCGGATCTTTTGGTCATCCATCCTCAACAAAAAAACCATTTAGTGCTAGGGATGCTCGCAGATAAGGATATGGTCCAAGTCTGCGAATTGTTGCTGCCTGTGGTAGAGCATTGGCATCTAGTGACCTTGGATACGCCAAGAGGTGCTAGTTCGTCAAAGTTGAAAGCAATACTTGATTCGCTTGGCGTACCCCCATCTTCAGTGGCAGAATATGACAATGTTAAGATTGCATTATTGCAATTACCTCAATTGATGGATCCCGCAGCGCGTGTCGTAATAGCAGGTTCCTTTTTTACAGTGACAGATGCGTTATCTATAGTCGAGAGAGCGGATGGAGAACAAGGTTAATCTCAAACAGCGTTTAACCGGTGCATTGATTTTGCTCCTCATAGGCGTAGCGTTTTTTCCTTTAATTTTTAATTCGGCTGGTTATGAAGAGCGCCAGTTGGAAACACGCGTGCCCGTTGCGCCAACCGTCGTTCAGGCAGTTCAAACCGAACGCCCAGCTCCTGTCGTTATTGAGCCTACACCGGTTGCTGTGGTGACTGAAGCTCCTGTCGTCTCAGCACCTATGAGTGAAATTACCGATGCATTGGATGCTTTGCGACCCAGTTTAAATCCTGTGGAAGATGCTCCAGCATTAGACGCCGATCAAGTGCCAGCTGCTTGGGCACTGCAATTAGCAAGTTTTAGGCAAGAAGCCAATGCACGTGAGTTACGAACGCGTCTGATCAATTCAGGCTATCGAGTCTATATTCGCCATGGTGAAGATGTTGTGCGAGTATTCGTAGGACCTGAGATGCAACGTAGTCGCTTAGAAGAACTTAAGGTGTCCCTCCAGCAGGAATATGGATTGGAAGGGATGATCGTGCGTTTTACCACGCAATAGTCAATTGATGAAGAATTCGTAGATGATGAATTGGGCTGATTGGGTCATATTGGGAATTGTGCTCATCTCTTCCTTAATGAGTTTACGTCGAGGCTTTGTTCGCGAAGCGATCTCTTTAGCAACATGGGTTGCTGCTTTCGTCATAGGTAGGCTTTTCTATGAAGTGCTTGCTGATATCATAGCGGGATATTTTGATGCAGCACCCTCTGTTCATCAGCTAGTCGCTTTTTTAATTCTATTTATAGCTACCTTGATCGTGGGTAACTTAATAGGATCGTTATTTGCGTCACTGATAAAATTGACAGGATTATCTGCAACAGATCGGGTTCTTGGCGTAGGCTTTGGAGCATTACGCGGAGGTCTGGTTGTCGTGATTATGCTGGTATTGCTCAAAATGACACCGGCGATAGAAGATCCTTGGTGGCGCGAATCGCAGTTAATTCCTCACTTTTTGGTGATGGAAACTTGGTCAAGAGATATGGCTAAAGATATCGGACAGATGATCTGGCAAATAGGCAGTTAAGTTTAAAAGGTTACATCGGTTAAGAATAAAACCGATTGAAAGCTAAATGCAGGTACGCTTTTCAAATTATCAACTTAGAGGTTGAATGCATGTGCGGTATAGTGGGCATCTTTGCCAGAAGCAACGTTAATCAAACACTTTTTGACGCGTTAACGGTGCTTCAGCACCGCGGCCAAGATGCAGCGGGCATTGTCACCTGTCAAGGTAATCGCTTCTTCATGCGAAAAGACAATGGACTGGTCAACGAGGTGTTTCGTACTCGTCACATGAGACGATTGATGGGTAACTTAGGAATAGGTCATGTGCGATATCCGACAGCCGGAAGTTCCTCTTCGGCAGAGGCCCAGCCTTTCTATGTTAACTCTCCTTACGGTATCGCTTTGGCACATAATGGTAATTTAACCAATGCCGAGCAATTAGCAGATGAGATCTTTAGAGCTGATTTACGTCATGTAAATACCACCTCTGATTCTGAGGTGTTACTGAACGTATTTGCGCATGAACTTCAGCATTTAGGAAAGTTGAATCCAACCCCTGAAGACATTTTCGCTGCTGTTTCGAAAGTCCATCAGCGCTGTCAGGGTGGCTATGCGGTCGTGACGATCATCACTGGATATGGTGTGTTGGCGTTTCGAGATCCGCATGGTATCCGACCTTTGGTCTATGGCAAGCGTGAAGTGAATGGTCAGACTGAATACATGGTCGCTTCTGAAAGTGTAGCCCTAGATACTTCAGGTTTTGAGCGCGTCCGAGATATTGTGCCGGGTGAAGCGATCTTTATTGATAGTGAAGGCGGGTTGCACTTAAAGCAGTGCACGGAAAAACAAACTCTCGCTCCGTGTTTATTTGAATATGTTTATCTGGCTAGACCTGATTCGATCATTGATGGGGTTTCGGTTCACTCTTCAAGAATGTTGATGGGCGTACGCTTAGCTGAAAAAATCTTAAAAGAACGTCCTAATCATGATATCGATGTTGTTATTCCTATACCGGATACCAGTCGAACATCTGCACTAGAATTGGCTCATACACTCGGCGTGACCTTCCGAGAGGGTTTTATCAAAAATCGTTACATTGGTCGAACGTTCATCATGCCAGGTCAAACCTTAAGAAAGAAATCGGTTCGCCAGAAGTTAAACCCCATCGCGAGCGAGTTTAAAGATAAAGTTGTACTGTTGGTCGATGATTCAATTGTTCGTGGTACTACCTCGAAACAGATCGTTGAGATGGCTCGTGATGCTGGAGCGCGTAAAGTCTATTTTGCCTCGGCGGCACCTGAAGTTCGTTTCCCCAATGTTTATGGTATAGATATGCCTTCAGCGACAGAGCTTGTCGCACATGGAAGAACGGCAGAAGAAGTTGGTGAATACATCGGATGTGACTGGATGGTTTATCAAGACCTAGATGACTTGAAGTCCTGTGTTACTGAACTAAACAACGACATTACTGCTTTCGATACCTGTGTATTTGATGGGCAGTATGTTACTGGTACCGTAGATCGTGATTATTTAGATCGATTGGAATCTAAGCGTAATGATGACGCTAAAAAACCAGTAGAAAATGCTGATACAGAGATTGATAGCGACACCTCTGCTGATCTGCACACACGAATTGAGTAAGGAGTGATTGATGAGCCAAGGTTTTGAGCGAGACGAACGTATCCAATTTAGTCGAGATGACTGTGAACTGGATACCTTGGCTGTGCGAGCAGGTCAGCATCGAACCGCAGAAGGGGAGCATGGTGATGCGATTTTCACCACCTCTAGCTTTGTTTTTTCCAGTGCGCGTGAAGCGGCTGCTCGTTTCAGTGGTGAAGAAGAAGGTAACATCTATTCTCGTTTCACCAATCCAACCGTCCGTGCTTTTGAAAAACGTATCGCAGCGATGGAAGGTGGAGAAAGAGCCGTAGCGACTTCATCTGGTATGTCCGCAATCTTAAGTTTGGGGCTAGCCTTGATGAGAACGGGCGATCATGTTGTCTGTTCGCGGAGCGTATTTGGTTCCACCGTGTCCCTATTTGATCGTTATTTTAGTCGTGCAGGTATTACTACAAGTTTTGTTGATCCCACTGATCTATCAGCATGGGAAGCGGCGATTCGTCCCGAAACAAAAATGCTGTTTTTAGAAACACCATCTAATCCTTTGGCAGAGTTGACCGATATAGCTGCTGTTGCAGAAATTGCTCATGCTAAAGGTGCTTTGTTAGTAGTAGATAATTGCTTCTTAACGCCAGCATTACAACGTCCTTTAACTCTGGGTGCTGATATCGTTATGCACTCGGCTACCAAGTATTTGGATGGACAGGGGCGTTGTGTGGGTGGTGTGCTAGTCGGTCGTGATGCTGAAATGGAAGAAGTCTTTGGCTTTATCCGAACCGGTGGAAGTTGCATGAGCCCATTTAATGCTTGGGTTTTCCTAAAAGGTTTAGAAACATTGCCTATCCGTATGCGTGCTCAAAGTGAAAGTGCTTTGATACTAGCGAAATGGTTACAGCAGCAAACCGGGATTAAAAAGGTCTATTACTCTGGTTTAGAGGATCATCCACAGCATGCGTTGGCCTGTCGCCAACAAAAGGGCTTTGGTGGTGTGCTAGCCTTTGAAGTAGATGGAGATCGAGATGCTGCTTGGCGCTTTATTGATGCCACAGAAGTGGTTTCTATTACCGGTAATCTAGGTGATGTCAAGACGACTATTACTCACCCAGATACAACCACACATGGTCGAATGACTGCTGAAGAGAAAGCTAAAGCAGGTATTCGTCCAAATCTAATTCGTCTTTCGGTTGGGCTAGAGTCGGTCACAGATCTTCAAGCTGATCTACAGCGCGGTTTGGCTGCGCTCTAATTGATTCAGGTTAACAACTAGTCAATGGCTAAACTCTATCTGGCACCCATGGAAGGGGTGCTAGATTATACCCTCAGGGAGATACTCACCAGTTTGGTAGGTATCGATCAATGTGTAACGGAGTTTATTCGTGTATCGGATAGACTCCTACCTCGATCTGTTTTCTATCGTTTAGCTCCCGAGCTTCATCATGGTGGAGTGACTCGTTCTGGTGTACCTGTTTACTTACAACTCCTTGGTAGTGATCCCGCTTTATTAGCTGAAAATGCTGCGAGAGCAGCAGAGTTAGGTGCACCAGGAGTCGATCTCAATTTTGGCTGCCCAGCAAAAACAGTTAACAAAAGTCGTGGTGGGGCAGTGTTATTAAAAGAACCTGAACTGCTTCATGATATTGTTTATGCAGTTCGTCAAGCAGTACCAATACATATACCAGTGACCGCTAAAATGCGCTTAGGCTTTTTGGATAAATCACTTGCGATTGAGAATGCTCAAGCCATTGAATCCGCTGGGGCAGGCTGTTTAACGGTGCATGCTCGCACTAAGTTAGAAGGCTATAAACCTCCGGCACATTGGGAATGGATCGCTAAGATTCGAGAAGCGGTAGATCTTCAAGTGATTGCAAATGGTGAGGTGTGGAATCGTGATGATTACCTGCGCTGTCAAACAGTATCAGGTTGCCAAGATGTGATGCTAGGTCGTGGTATGTTGAGTAATCCCTTCTTGGCAGAAAGTTTGGTAACTGGTGATGAAACGTCTACTCAAGAGCAGCGCTGGAATCGCCTATTGCCCATGTTAGAGAAGTACTTAACGCAAGTGATAGAGGATCTATCAGAACGTCATGTTCATGGAAGGCTAAAGCAGTGGCTAAACATGTTGAGGTGGCACTTTCCTCAGGCTGAGGTATTGTTTGCAGAGATTCGATCAGAACGTGATCCTGCTGTCATTTTAACGAAGTTAAAGCAACAGCAGGTTTGAGGTGTTATTAGATTAGCATCAGCTGACTATTCCATTGGGCCTTGGCGCTGGAGTTGTAGTTGTTGCTGTTCACGCCACGCTTCATAAAGCTCTTCATCTGAAGGCTGGGTAATAGCAGAGTACCATACGGGTGCAGTGCCCAGCAGAAAACCCGCAACAGCCAGAGCAATGCCTAGTTTCTTGTAATTAGGCTTAATCGATAAGCCAAATAACACTATACCAATGCCTAAAAAATGCAGTACATAGGTGCTGAAAGAAGACATTGTCATGTTTGTTTTCCTTAATGGTTTCTTAGCTTGCTCTTAAGTTTTACTAACTGCGTTCTCTAGACTTTAAGAAGTCTTCGACATCGTTAGTGATCTGAACATCCGTAGTCGGTACCGGTATTTTAAAGTCATGTACCTGCTGCCACTCAGATGACTCTGGTGTTCGTTCCCATACGGTGCCAGCGTTGTACTGTACTAACTCCGTTAAGGCAGGATCTAGGTTACATACTTTGTCTAGAGAGATGGGTAAAAGGTTCAACTGTTCGTTGGCAAGAAATTCATCAGTTTCATAGCCAGTGAACATTCTCCAGCCGGTATCATTTAGATGTTCAGGAACCGTCTTGTAAATAAAGCGTATGGGTAACTTCTCATCGAACACTAAACGCGAAACTAAGGCTAAAAAGCCGTTTTTAGTTTGTGCTTTTTCATAACCGGGTTCAGGGGCGGTATCTGGATTGATTGGCTTCATAAGATCCTCATCAAAATTATGGGCTTATTGTAGCATTTGGAGGTATTGCGAAACAGTCTGTAACTGCAAATACAAAAAAGCCCCAGCGTAGCTGAGGCTTTTTGGCTTTAACTATTATCGATTAAGCACTAGCAGTAGGGATTACTGAAGAAGCTTTGTCGACATACTTTTGCATTTGATCAAAGTTCAGGTAGCGGTAGATCTCGCCAGCCATGCTATCGATCTTGTTAGCGTAAGCCATGTACTCTTCAACCGTTGGTAGCTTGCCTTCTAATGCCGCAACCGCTGCTAGTTCAGCAGAGGCCAGGTAAACATTAGCACCGTTACCTAAACGGTTAGGGAAGTTACGTGTTGAGGTAGATACAACAGTCGCTTTATCTGCAACACGTGCTTGGTTACCCATGCAAAGTGAACAGCCAGGCATTTCCATACGAGCGCCTGCTTTACCGAAGATACCGTAGAAGCCTTCTTCAGTTAGCTGTGCTTGGTCCATTTTCGTTGGTGGAGAGATCCACATGCGAGTAGGAATAGTTTTGCCAGCTGCTTCTAGTAATTTACCTGCTGCACGGAAATGACCAATGTTGGTCATACATGAACCGATAAATACTTCATCGATCTTATCGCCAGCCACTTCAGAAAGTGGGCGTGCATCGTCTGGATCATTTGGAGCACATAGGATAGGCTCTTTGATTTCAGACATATCGATTTCGATGACAGTGTGGTATTCAGCATCTTTATCAGCACGCATCAGGCTTGGGTTAGCCAACCACTCTTCCATGCCCTTGATACGACGCTCAATGGTACGAACATCACCGTAACCTTCAGAAAGCATCCACTTCAACATGACAATGTTAGAGCGTAGGTACTCAGCAACCGACTCTTCAGACAGGTTGATAGTACAACCTGCTGCTGAACGCTCAGCAGAAGCATCAGACAGTTCGAAAGCTTGTTCTACAGTCAGATCTTCAAGACCTTCAATCTCAAGGATACGACCAGAGAAAACGTTTTTCTTACCTGCTTTAGCGACGGTCAAGTGGCCTGATTTGATTGCATAGTAAGGAATCGCATGAACTAGGTCACGTAGAGTGATCCCTGCATTACGCTTACCTTTAAAGCGAACCAGAACAGATTCAGGCATATCCAGAGGCATAACACCGGTAGCGGCTGCGAAAGCAACAAGACCAGAACCTGCTGGGAAGGAGATGCCTAGTGGGAAACGGGTGTGAGAATCACCACCAGTACCTACAGTGTCAGGAAGCAACATACGGTTCAACCAAGAGTGGATGATACCGTCACCTGGACGCAGAGCAACACCGCCACGGTTCATGATGAAATCAGGAAGAGTGTGGTGAGTGTTAACGTCAACAGGTTTTGGGTAAGCAGCAGTGTGACAGAAAGACTGCATCACTAGATCGGCAGAGAAGCCTAAGCAAGCGAGATCTTTTAGTTCGTCACGCGTCATAGGTCCAGTAGTATCCTGAGAACCGACGGTAGTCATCTTAGGTTCACAAGATGTGCCTGGACGAACGCCTGCAACGCCACATGCTTTACCAACCATCTTCTGAGCTAGAGTGAAGCCCGCATTAGAAGCGCTTGGTTGTTCAGGAGTGCGGAATAGGTCAACAGCAGGTAGACCAAGCGCTTCACGTGCTTTTTGAGTCAGACCACGACCGATGATCAAAGGAATACGACCACCTGCACGAACTTCATCTAGCAGCATTTGCGTTTTCAGTTCAAAGCGGCACAGCTCTTCACCAGTTTCGTGGTTTTTAGCAACGCCTTCGTATGGGTAGATATCAACAACATCGCCCATGTTCATTTTTTCTACATCCATTTCGATCGGCAGAGCGCCAGCATCTTCCATAGTGTTGTAGAAAATAGGAGCAATTTTACCGCCGAAACAGAAACCACCCGCGCGCTTGTTAGGAATATTCGGCATATCATCACCGAAGAACCACAATACAGAGTTAGTCGCTGACTTACGTGATGAGCCTGTTCCAACAACATCGCCCACGTAAGCAACAGGGAAGCCCTTAGCTTTTACAGCTTCGATTTGCTTTAAAGGACCTGTTACGCCGTGTTCTTCTGGCTCGATACCTTCACGTTCCATTTTCAACATAGCATTGGCATGCAGAGGAATATCAGGACGTGACCAAGCATCAGGAGCAGGAGACAGGTCATCAGTGTTAGTTTCACCAGGAACTTTGAAAACAGTTACGGTGATTTTTTCTGGAACTTCAGGCTTAGTGGTAAACCATTCACCTGCTGCCCAAGATTCCATTACTTGTTTAGCGAAAGCGTTTCCTTTCTCAGCTTTTTCTTGAACATCATGGAAAGCATCAAACATTAAAAGCGTGTGTGAAAGCGCTTTTACAGCAATTGCAGCGAGCTTTTCATTATCTAGAGCGCTGATCAGTGGCTGGATGTTGTAACCACCTAGCATAGTACCCAAAAGTTCAACTGCTTTTTCTGGGCTAACTAGTGGAGAGGTTGCTTCGCCTTTAGCGACAGCATCCAGAAAACCTGCTTTAACATAAGCAGCTTGGTCCACACCGGCAGGAACACGGTTGCTTAACAGATCCAGAAGGTACTCTTCCTCACCAGCGGGTGGGTTTTTTAGCAGTTCAACCAGAGCTGAAGTCTGCTCAGGATCCAGCGGCTTAGGTGGGATGCCTTCTAAGGCACGTTCTTCTACATGTTTACGGTAAGCTTCAAGCACGATATAGCCCTCATCTGTTGTCACTGCCGAACATCGGTTAGTTTCAGCCGATGTCGTCTCGAATTTATTATCGAATGGTGATTGGCGGAATGAATTTTACCGGATAGGGGTCTTAAAGTTAAGTTTTGTCGACAATCTGAAGCTTATACTTTGTGTCAACACAGAGTTTTTTAGAGGTTTTTAGCTCAACATATTGACGCTAATCAAGTAAACGTTGATCTCTGATTGCAAGCCTTGATACCCCTGAGTATAAATGCGGCAACGCGTTGTTACATCAATGAGGCAGTAAATATGAATGCGCTGACAATCTATGCATCAACTCCTGATAAATTTGCTGACAAACTTCAGATCTGTTTTGAGTTACAGAAAAGCCGTTCTTTGATTTGTGAAAATGCAGACGTTGAATTGGGACTTAATTATACCTCTCGCTATGTTAGTGCTGTTCCAAAACAGCTTCGAACGCATATCCGTCGAATCTACTTTGCCATACGTCGAGGCGATAAAACTCGTTTAACTGGGGCAATAGTTGATCTGTTTTTGGTATTAAAAGGGAAAGGGAAGGCTTTGGTTAATCGTGTTATTGACCAAGCTGAGCCATTGTTAGATAAAAAAACCTTGTCTGATTTACGCAAGTTTGCTGATACGTCAGATTTTCGATTTATCACTCACTTACCATTACAGTATTCGGTATTGGTAAATGGCAGTTTATCTGTCTCTCCGCAATGCTTTAACCCCGCTCAGTTTGAAGAACGAGTATAAGGACTAGCTTGTGGTAATTCATCAGAAAGATACGATTGGTTTGATTGGCTTCAGTTCTACTGAACAAACCATGCTTGAGCTTTTTTTTAATGGACGTCAGCAGAAGTTATTCACCTTAACGCCTGCAGAAAAAGCTTCGTCTCTGTTAGTGGATTTATCTTCTGCTACGGGAGAAATGAAGTATCTAAAGCATCAGCGTCTTAATCCATCCAGTATCGGTCTTTCAGGCATTGCCATAACTAATGGTGATGATGCACCTGAAGGTTACTTAGCATTAAAGCGCCCATTAACCTTAAATGCTCTTTCCGATGCTTTAACGGCGTTAAGTAAGCGTTTACAGGAACCAAAAAATCAAGATGCTGAGCCGGCACCGGATCGTCAAACAGTTTTCGCTGAATGGCAAGCACGCAAGCAAGCAGGCGCTGAGGCGATGCAAAAATGGAATCAAGGCAAAAGACTTCATGATGAGAGTAAAAAGATCTTCCCCTTAGATCGTCACGGTGTTCAAGAAGTTATTTCAAAAGCACATCTAGTGATGGCTCATCGTCGCAATGAAGTTACCCCTGGTGATCCTGCAATTGCGGTGGTTAGCTTTGATAAAGATTCAGCTGCTGTTGATAAAGTTCATGCTGATCAGAGTGACGCACCTAATGTAAACGTTAAAGCGGTACAAAAACCTGAAAAGCTAAAATCTGTTGCTGGTATTTTACGAAGTAACAAAGCACAGAAGGCAGAAGTGCAGCAGAAAGAAATTCCGTCAAAAGATCAAAAAGCTAAACCTACAGAGAACTCTGCTGATGTCCGTTTACATGATTATTGCGGTCATTTGCCCGATCAAGATTTAAGCGACCCATCGGGTTTACGTCGAGTTAGATTTAACCTTGAACGCTGTTTGCTTCCTTGGGTTGAACAGGCTGTAAAGGTTGGGCGTCAATCTCAGCAGTCGCAACAAGTTCTAGGTCTGCCTGGTGTTCTCATTTATCTACCCAGTTTAGATAGTTTTTTTTGTGACTTAGATGAGGACCTACTGCTGCATATGGCTCGAGCCAAATTCAGCTTCGGTGAATTGTCGTTAACTGCCATAGAGTTTTCTGAAGCAGTTATAAATGAAACATCACGACATATTGTCGCAGACAAATTAGTGTGGAAGCTGGCATTGCTGACTTCGCGTGGTCGGATCTCTGAATCAATTGATTTAAATAAACCTTTGCAACTGATTCGGAAGCCTGACTTCAACTATTTCGAAATCATACCTCATGCAAGGACATTATCAGAGCTTTGGTATAGCAAAAGGCTTAGCCCTATACAGATGCTTTCTGAATCATCCTTGCCTCAGAGAAATGTGTTCACCTTTTTAGTGGCAGCAGATGCTGTTGGATATTTTAATCCCTAACAGTGACGGTCTGCGTCCCATCTGGATGGAAATCGGAGTTCAATTGTGAATCAAGACCAGAAAGAAGTAACAGAGTTTTTTCAGGTGACGCCCAGTGGCTCTTACTACGCTACGTTAAGTCCAGAAATGGATCAACGTCGTGCGTTATTACTGCAATTATTAAGTGCAGATACGCATGTTCCTTATTTTCCCGCTGTGCTCAGGAAGTTAACAGGTCAGGAAGATAAAGAGGCGCAGGAGTTACTTAATTGGTTAACTGCTAAAGGCTTTTTACAACTGACCAGCAACCCTGAACCCGTTCCTACTGGTTCAATTGAGCAGTTACTTCCGGAGTATTTGCCCCAACTGGCTGAAGGGCGTGTATTGCTAGCAGATCAGCAAGGCTTTTGCTTAGGGCAATCCGGTTTTGCTGATGAAGAAGCAGAGGCTTTAGCCGCACTTTCAGCAGATATTGTATTGATGCATGAAAGGCATCATCGTCTTTTAAAGGATTATCTGGGATTTAACAGTGTTTCTTGGGGGTTGTTAGATGCAGCCGGCCACAGTGAACTTGGATTTTGGACTCTACATGTAGGGCATCAAAAATTCTTGTTGGTATTGGAAGGAATGCCAACGTTGAATAGACAGTCTTTTGTCAATCTACTCTCGGTGCTGATGCGCCGTTATCTAGATTATTAAAAAGTAGTGAAGAAAACTTAATTGCGATATTTGTGCTAACAGCGTAAAGGAGATAACGATGCGCTCAGAAATGCTTACTTCTATTCTAAATGATTTGAACAGTACTTCAGCTGAGATTGAAGCATCTGCAGTGATTTCTACGGATGGATTGATGATTGATTCGCTTCTACCGGCTTCTATGGACGAAGACAGTGTCGGTGCTATGAGTGCTGCAATGTTGTCTTTAGGGGAGCGTACTGCTCAGGAATTGGCTCGTGGCGAACTAGAGCAAGTGCTTGTTAAGGGTAAATCTGGCTACATTCTTATGACTCATGCTAACAAAGATTCAGTACTGACCGTGGTTGCAAAAACCAACGCACGATTAGGCTTAATCTTCTTAGATGTTAAGCGTGCTGCAGAAGCAATTGGCAAGATCCTGTGAGTTACAGATTAGCGCCTCTAATTAGAGGCGTTTAGCTGTTTGCTGGGAGAGTAGTATGTCAGAAAACAAAAATGATAACCTAAGAGAAGAACTTATCCGTTACTACGATGGTACGGAAAGAGTTGCAAAAATAGTGGATGAGGAAATTCCCTATCCTGATGGAAAGCTAATCGTATCGCGCACGGACGTTAAAGGTTTTATTACCCATGTTAATCAAGCCTTCGTAGATATGTCAGGTTATACCCGAGAAGAGTTGATAGGTGCCAATCACAACATTCTTCGTCATCCAGATATGCCCGCTATTGCCTTCAAAGGATTATGGGATACGGTAGAGAAGGGTGAGAAATGGCAGGGATTTGTTAAAAACTTACGTAAAGATGGAACTTATTATTGGGTAAAGGCAACGGTCATTCCGAATATCCGTAATGGTCAGCTTTTAGGGTATACCTCAGTTAGACGTAAACCTTCTCGTAGCAAGATTCGCGAGAGCGAAGCGTTGTACGCCACACTGATGTGATAGGAGCAAAATCATGCCTTTAAATCTTACTGTAAGTCCTGACTTTGCCCCTGATCATATTTCAGGATGGTTTTACTTTAACACTTATTTGCAACGCAAGCTGGGTATCCCTATTCATCTTGAGTTGTATGATAGTTTTGCAAAACAGCGAGAAGATATACGTAACGGTAAAGTCGATCTTATTTATGCGAACCCTTATGATGCCTCTATGTTAGTTAGAGAGATGGGGTTTAAAGCTTTAACAAGACCGATGCAGAAAACTGATGAGACAGTCATCGCGGTTTCAGCTCAATCACCCGTTAACTCAGTGGAAGAACTCCAACCTGGTGCTGTTTTAGCAACCACGGATGACCCTGATGTACATACGATGGGTATGATTATGTTGGAATCGGCGGACTTAGATGAAAGCAATATTCAGTTAAAGACTCTTAAAAACTATGTATTGGTTGCGAAGAGCTTGTTGAAAGGAGAAGCGGATGTTGGTTTCTTCTTAAAGCAAGGTTATGACGAACTTTCAAAACTTATCCGTAGTGAAATGAAAGTATTGGTCAGCAGTCAAATAGGCGTGATTCACCACGTTTTGTTGGCTGGGCCAGCATTCGCAGAGCATCAAGAAGCATTAACTTCAACACTTCTTAACATGCCAGAAGATCCTAAAGGTCGCAGTGTTCTGCAAAATATGGGATTGGTTGGCTGGGAAGAGATGAGTGAAGAAGATAGTGAGTTTATGATTGATCTGATCGATACACTCATTGATTAGTCCAAACTGCTAATCTTTGGATTACCGACTCTTGTAGATACTTACCTTGTAAAACGTCTATTGTGGCAATGAAGGTTAGAAAAGAAGAAACACCTTCATTGCTACTGTAAAAACCTATTGTTGATGATGTATCCTTATAGGTTCATTCATTAGCATCCTAGTCTTAAGGGCTGCTATTGCAAATCCCCTCGCTTTGATCTGGTTAATGAGATTGCATGGATACGGAACAGGTTAAAATACACGTTTTTGA
>REDB01000243.1 GCA_007693685.1 Oceanospirillales bacterium | reverse complement strand
CGTTTTTGATCAGTAATATCCTGAACTGTCGCAATGGCGTATTGTAACTTACCATTTGGATAACGAACGGAACCGACACTCAGCAATGCATTGAAAATAATTCCATTTTTACGTATGAACTGTTTTTCCAATGTATAACTATCCACCTCAGCATCCACTAGGCGCTGAAAAGCTTGTTTATCAATTTGCAGATCATCAGGATGGGTAACTTCGTGCCACGTTAGCTCTTTAAGTTCACTTTCAGAATAACCCAACAAACGACACATTTCTGGATTAAATTGTAGCCACTTACCAGTAATAGGATCAGTAATCGCCATACCTACAAAGGGCATTTCAAAAAACTTCAGCAGTAGTTGATCTTTTTCGGCCGTTTTCATTTGATAGGCTGCTTGCTCTAGACGACGTTGCTGCAGCCACACCAAGCGTAAAGCAAACATTACACTGATAACCGTCGCCATCGACAAAAGACCTAACCATGCCGCCATCATATATATAGGTGAGAGAACTTCTCCTCGCTCTTGCTGAGCGGCAACTATCCAGTTCACCTGAGTTAGTGGCTTTAACACACCGATAACATCATCATTTTTATAACCCACACCATCCGTACCGTGATACTCCAATGAAGACAAGATTGAAAAATGATCTGACTTAACTGGACTTAAAAGTAGGTAGCGTTTTTGTTCTAAGGATTGCAGCAAAAACAATTCTGCAGAATAACTATCATCAGGCCATTGGGATAAATTAGGGTAAAGATGTATTTCAGGATCTAAGCTTAATATCATGACTGCCGAAGGCGTGGCATATTGACCAGAGGCGTATAGAGGCAAAACCCAAGAAAGACTTAAACCACTATCAGACTCATGCAGACCTGAGAAAAAAGAATCCCCAGTGCTGATAGCTTGTGCTATTAAATTATCGAGCTCTTCCGTTTGATATCGTATCACTCCAGCAGCAAGCGCCTGCTGCTTTTCGATATGATAAAGATAGACACCATCATACTGATAACTGGCATGCAGTCGATTGATATAACCCGTCAGTTGATTAACTGCCATTTTTGCAGATATCTCTTGATTCCAGTCAGCCACCCAATCATGTAAAGCGTAATCCATGCCGATCATGTCCATCAAATGTGCGCGCTCTGAAAACCACTGATTCAGATAGTCAGCCTTCATCTCAGCCACCATTTGAATATGCGTTTGGGCAGAAGAAATGGCCTGAGGCTTCGCTATTTGAATAACACTGAGGGATATCAAGGGAACGAGCAGCGCCATGCCGGCAAACACCATGACCAGTCCTTTACGACTTTCATGCTGACCTGCGGCTTCCTTGTTTAAATGTGGTGAAAAAAACCAGACTCGTAAGACTAAGTAGAGTAGTAAGGCTGTGGTGCAAACGAACAAAATGCCCTTATAGGTGCTGATTGAAACAAGCAATACAGGATCTGACACTAACAGTCCGAGTAAATAATCTGATGTTAATATCCACAGCATAGCGAACAGAAAATAGGACAGAGCTATTTTTTCGGCTCGAAATTTGCTGAGCATCCTTAGCGACATTGCTCTATTCCCTACTATTTCACTTTATAAAGTTTGTTTTACTTTATCTTAGCGCAATAGTACACCTAATGAACCTTTTGGAAGAGAATCTATAGGTTTTCTGAGGTGATCGACCAGTTCATGCTGACGAATCTGTGCAATCTCAGACAATGGCATTTTTAAACTGAGTTTTATAAAGCGCTTTACCATGGTGACACGCTCTTCACGTCTATCTGACTGATCACGTGCAACTTCTAAATAGAGCTGAGCCAAATTAAGGATAGCAGCTTCATTCGTCGGGTTATATTCGGTTGCCATATTCAAACAACGCATCGCCTGAGCATACTTTCCTGCCATGTAATGGCGAATCGCCATACGGTTCATCTTATCGCTAAGGACTTCATCGTAAGGCACGCGAGTTTTAGCTTCTGTTTGCTCTGGTACTTCTTCAAGAACAGGTACTGCATCACCCGACAAGACGATCGATTCTCTGGCTAAATCGATCGGCTCCGGCAACCTTGAGTTTAACTTTTCAGCTTCACGCTGAAGGCCATCCGCTTTAACTTGTTTACCAAGATCTTTATAGGTTTGTGAGCGAATGAGAAGTGATTTAACTTTTAACGCTTCATCTTTTGGAAAACTAAACTGGGCGTGATTTAGCAAAGCATCAAGATCGTTATGTAACTCTATCTGTTTATCTTTATCAGCATCCTGCATCTCTAGCCGACGTATATTAGCTAATCGAAGATAAGGCTCTGGGGATTTATAACAGCTCGTTCGCCCAAGAACGATGGATCGTTTAAACGCACCTTCAGCAAGATTTAAGGTATGTGTTTGTGTCGCAATACGCCCTAACTCCATCTGCCGAGGAATACCCAAAGGGGATTTTCGGGTTGCCTCATGCAGCACATCGCGAGCCTGTTGCAAATCACCATTCATTTCGTAAGCTTGCGCTAAAAGATCTAAGGCAGGTACCAGTAAAGGATGGTTTTCGATTAATTCTTGAAGTTGCTGTATCGCTGCCTCAGGCTGTTTCAGTGCTAACAATGCCTGAGCTATTAATAAGCCTGTATCTTTATCAGAGTTTTGCCAATAGCGCTCTTGTAACAAATTAAGCGCTTCATCCGCTCGCTTAAGTTGTAACAAAAGACGCCCTTTATAGCGCTGCGCAAAATCATAACTGGGATCGGTAACAGAGACTTGATCACATGCACTCACTGCGGTTTTTAAATCCCCCCTTTCTACCGCTTCATCAACATCTTTCAGTAACTGCTTACGCACGATTAAGGCATCGATGCGATGCTTTAACTCTTCAACAGTAAAGGGCTTGGTCAGTAAGTAATCAGGATTGCTATCAATGGCGTGCAGGATGACTTGCTGAGAAGCATCGCTAGTCATAAAGATCCATCCCGTTGAGGGACGCATATAGTTTCGATAGCGCGCTTCTTCCAATAACTGAATGCCGGTTACTTTATCACTGGCATTATGACCCAACAGAACGATATCAAAACGATCTTCCTGAATAATCTCAAGCACCCTAGCGTTTACAGTGACAGGTTTGATATTAACAACGCCCAACTGCCGCAGCATCTGCACAATCGTGGCGCGCATATTGCCGCTGCTCTCAATCAACAGGACATGCTTATCTGCATAGGTAATTTTTCTTGGATTCACGCGTGCTTAAGTCCAGTTCGCCGCTAATCTGATTATCACTCTAGTATAACGATAGATATGAAGCCCTGACTAGCAATGTGGCTTTATAAGTTTTTTGCATATGCACATAATACATTAGTTATATTTACTTTAATTCAATCTCACCTATAATTAAATAATCAACAATGGACTTACCTGTACCAAGGACCGGAACATGAATAGAAGAAAAATTTCCGGAGCTCAGCATGTCTTCTAAAAACTCCCCAAAGGCGAATGAACGCCGCCGCGATCTATTAAAACTAGGTCTAGGTGCGGCTGTTGCTGCCCCTGTTTTAAGCCTAACCGGCAATGCAGCTGCTAACACAGTTCAAACAAATGCACATATTGTAATCAGCGGCGCCGGTGCGGGAGGACTTGCAATGGCAAACCGCTTTGCACGCAGTTTGCCAGGTGCTCGCATTACCATTATTGATTCTCGTGAAGACCATCATTATCAACCGGGCTGGACTTTAGTTTCTTCTGGTGTTTGGAATAAAGAAAAAACCATATCCAAGACAGGCGAGTGGATTCCATCTCGCGTGAACTGGGTACGCGGAATGGTTACCGAGTATGATCCGGATAACAACCGCGTGACTGTCAGCAATGGCGAAACCATCAACTATGATTATTTGATTGTTGCCTGTGGTTTAGAGCTACGTTTCGATCGTATTGAGGGAATGGATACTAACCTCATCGGTCAAGGCAAAGGTGTGGGTAGTGTTTACGCTAGCATCGATGCCGCTGCTGTTACCTATGACGAAATTTCACGCTGGATTCAGAAAGGAAATGGAACTGGTTTATTCAACCTACCACCGACTGCATTGAAATGTGCTGGTGCGCCATTGAAGATGACCTTTACGACACTTTCCCGCCTTGAAGATACAGGTCGTCGTAATCAATTTAATGTTGAATTTATGACGCCATCAGGCGGCTTATTCGG
>REDB01000088.1 GCA_007693685.1 Oceanospirillales bacterium | reverse complement strand
CCACGATGTTTCACCTGAGGATCTTCAAATACTCTATCTAGGGTATTGATCGGACCACAAGGGACACCTACCTGCTCTAGCACATCCAGCCACTGATCGGTGGTCTTCTGTTGTAAAGGCTCAAGCAATAGTGGGATCAACTCTGCACGGTTCTGAACTCGTAAAGCGTTAGTCTGAAAGCGTGGATCATTTGCCAACTCAGGACACCCAGCGACTTCACAGAAACGCTTAAACTGCCCATCATTACCCACCGCTAAAATCAAATGACCATCGGCTGTGGCAAAGGCTTGGTAAGGCACAATATTCGGATGCGCATTACCTAGACGCTGCGGCACATTACCTGACGTTAAATAGTTAAGCGCTTGGTTGGCTAACACTCCGACTTGAACATCTAACAGAGCAAGGTCTATATAAGTCCCTTCACCCGTTTGATGTCGTTGGAAAAGCGCTGCCATAATGGCATTAGCTGCGTACATACCAGTAAATATATCGGCAAAAGCAACACCGACTTTGACCGGACCGCCACCGACTTCAGAATCAGGCTGACCAGTTAAGCTCATCAAGCCACCCATACCCTGAATCATAAAGTCATAGCCTGCACGCTGCGCGTAAGGGCCATCTTGACCGAATCCAGTAATAGAGCAGTAAATCAGATCAGGCTTGATCGCTTTCAATGATTCATAGTCTAAATGATACTTTTTCAGTCCACCGACTTTAAAGTTCTCTAACACCACGTCGCATTGCTGAACGAGTTTGTGCAGCAACGCCTGTCCTTCAGGATTCGCCATATCGACGGTCACTGACTGCTTACCACGGTTAGCGCCCAGGTAGTAAGCAGCTTCATGCGACTGTTCTAACCAAGGTGGACCCCAGCGACGAGTATCATCCCCTTCTCCGGGGCGTTCGATCTTGATCACTTCTGCCCCAAGGTCAGCCAATTGTTGGCTACACCAGGGGCCGGCTAGGATACGGGATAGATCCAGTACCCTAATACCTTTGAGAGGTTGTGCCGGCATAGATCACCTCGTTTAGAAGAAGGCTTGAATACCAGTTTGTGCACGACCTAGAATCAAGCCATGTACGTCATGAGTTCCTTCATAGGTATTCACTGACTCTAGGTTAACCATGTGACGCATCACACCGTATTCATCAGACACACCGTTACCACCATGCATATCACGTGCAACACGAGCGATATCGAGTGCTTTACCACAGTTATTTCGTTTCACCATAGAGATCATTTCTGGCGCCCAGTTACCGGAGTCGATCAAACGACCCACTTGAAGCACCGCTTGAAGTCCAAGCGTGATCTCGGTTTGCATATTAGTCAGCTTCATTTGAATCAACTGAGTGGCAGCCAAAGGACGACCAAACTGTTTACGATCTAAGGTGTACTGACGCGCTGCATGCCAGCAGAATTCAGCCGCTCCTAACACACCCCATGCGATACCAAAACGAGCTTTGTTTAAGCAGCCAAAAGGACCTGATAAGCCAGTGGCACCCGGTAATAGATTTTCTTCAGGAACAAAAGCGTTATCCAGAACGATCTCACCCGTGATAGAGGCACGCAGAGACAACTTACCGCTGATTTTAGGCGTAGAGAAACCTTCCGTTCCACGCTCTACAATGAAGCCTTTAATCTTGCCATCATGTGCATCAGACTTCGCCCATACCACTGCAAGATCAGCGATAGGGCTGTTGGTGATCCACATTTTTTGACCGGTTAACAAATAACCACCGTCCACTTTACGAGCGCGAGTGATCATAGAACCGGGATCCGATCCGTGATCTGGTTCGGTCAAACCAAAGCAACCGATTAGCTCAGCAGTGGCTAGTTTAGGTAGGTACTTTTGCTTCTGCTCTTCTGAGCCATAAGCTTCGATAGGATGCATTACTAAAGAGGACTGCACACTCATCGCCGAACGGTAGCCAGAATCAACACGCTCAACTTCACGCGCAATCAAACCATAAGACACATTGCTAACGCCGGCACCGCCATAGACTTCTGCAACGGTTGGACCTAATAGTCCCATCTCGCCCATTTCAGTCATGATTTCTTTATCGAAGCGCTCTTCACGTGCTGCCGTTAACACGCGTGGCTGTAATTTTTCCTGACAGTAAGCGCGTGCTGCTTCCTGAATCTGTCTTTCGTCATCGGTCAGTTGCTGCTGGAAGAAGAAAGGATCATCCCACTGGAACGTAATCATTGTATGCACCTCTGCAAAAGTTTTAGTGTTGGCTAAGCCATTTCTTATATTTATTATAATAAATAGGTTAAATCAAGGTAATTCGTTATGTGGATCAGATTCGTTTATCAACCCATCACTGCACTGTATTATGGTTCATATTTGCAGATACTGGGAAATGTCATGGTTAGAGCAGAAAGATCTGTCTGGGAATTAAGACGCATCTGGTTGATAGGCTTTCTATTATTACCCTTTTCTTTAGTGCTAGGTGGCTGGATTGGGTTCAATTACGCCAAAGAAAAAGCCCTTCAACAAGCTGATGAGCGTCTTAATCTTTATGCCAGTAGTTTTGAAGGCGCGATTAATCGTTATGAATACCTACCTTGGCTGATTGCACAAACACCCGATGTTCGTTTACTACTTGATCAAGCGTCTGACTCATTGGTAGATAGAGTTAACTTATTTTTACTTGATACTCGTAACACCTCTATGGCGGACGAAGTCTATTTAATGGATGCATCTGGATTAACCTTGGTGTCTAGCAACTTCCAAACGCCAGAAACCTTTGTCGGCAACAATTACCAGTTTCGTCCCTATTTTAGTGATGCCATGCGTACCGGACGAGGTGAGTTTTTTGCTATAGGTACAACCACTGGGCTGCCGGGTTATTTTATGTCTGAACAAGTGCTCAGCCAACAAGGCACTGAGCTAGGTGTTGCGGTCGTCAAAGTTGACCTAGAACCCTTACAAGCAGATTGGCAATTAGCGGGTGAAAAGGTCTTTGTATCCGATACCAATCAGATCATTTTGCTGTCTAGCCATCCTGAGTGGAAGTACCGTTATCTTCAACCCTTATCTGATCAGCAATTAGATGACTTAAGACGTAATCGTCAATTTGATGGAGTTGAACTGACTCCCTTAGGTGCCAGTAGTCGTGCCGATCTTCTTAATATGCCTAGCACGGATGGCGAAACTGCCAGTTATCTCAATCGAAGTGTCGAACTCTCCCGACCCGGCTGGCGTTTACACTATTTAGTGGCTGTTGAGCCTTTGTATCAATTTGCCCTGTTAAGTGCAGCGGTCGTCTTTATTCTTTATGTACTCGCTTTAACCGCCATTCTATGGATGCGTGAAAGAAGCCGGCGCGCCATTGCTGCCGTCAAGGCAGAGCAACGCCTTAGGGCACTGAACGACACGCTGGAAGATCAAGTCATCGAACGAACCGCTGAACTGCAAAAACGCACCACGGAGTTAGAACGGATTCAACGTGAACTAGTCCAATCTGAAAAACTAGCGGCACTGGGGATCATGGCTGCCGGCCTTTCACATGAGTTGAATCAACCCTTAACGGCCGTTAAAACTTATGCCGCATCTGGCAAAAAACTGATTGCTAAAGGAGCAATGGAACAAGCGGAAACCACCTTAGATAAAATTATGACCTTAACCAGTCGTATGAGCGATATCACGTCACAATTAAAAGTATTCGTTCGACAAGCTCCTACTCAGCACCTTAACGCCGATTGGTCGGCGCGTATCGCCTTCGTACTGGATATGCTAGAACATCGCATTCAACAACAAAAAGTCGATATTAGCCTTAATGTTCCCATTAATGCGATGGTGAGAGCCGATGATGCACGCATTGAACAGATACTGGTCAATCTAATCAGTAATGCACTAGATGCCGTTGCCGACTGCCCATCACCTAAGCTGGCAATCCATTTACACCAACACAATCAAGGCTGGTGTTTACAGATTGAAGATAACGGTAGTGGCTTTAATCAAGAAGAGATCAAACATCTTTTTGAACCCTTCTACTCCACTAAAAAAGTAGGGCAAGGGATGGGATTAGGGTTGTTTATTTGTTACGGGCTGATACAGGATTTGGGTGGCTCCATTCGCGCCGAATCCAACCCCTCTGGCGGCGCTGTATTTGAAGTATGGTTACCCTTTTCCGACAAGAAGCTTGAAGATAAAGCTGACAAAATG
>REDB01000276.1 GCA_007693685.1 Oceanospirillales bacterium | reverse complement strand
TCGTTAGAGGCACCCCTGCTGACGGGCTCGGACTTATCTATGACAGCCTGACCAGTAAATCCGATGATGAACCCTTTTCTGTATATGGCCTTTTAGCCAAAAGAATCCGCCTTCCTGAAAATCGTCGCTGGATTGAATTTGATATGCATCCCGAAGCGGAATTTAGTGATGGCGTGCCAGTCACCGCAGAGGATGTCGTTAATACCTTCCATTTACTAAAAGAGAAAGGCAGCCCTTTCTATCGTGCTTATTATGCAGATATCATAAAAATAGAAGCACTTGATACCCATACCGTTCGCTTTGAATTCGCTGATACTGAAAACAGAGAGTTGGCATTAATCGTCGGTGAAGTTCCCATACTCCCGAAACATTTTTGGGAAGAACGTGATTTTGAAGCATCCAATCTGGATATTCCGATCGGCTCTGGCCCTTATATTCTAAGTAGCTATGATCCTGGAAGATCAGTTACTTACCGTAGAAACCCAAACTATTGGGGTAAGAACTTACCCGTTAGAAAGGGTCGCAATAATTTTGATGAGTGGATTTTCGATTACTATCGAGATGGTACAGTCGCTTTGCAAGCTTTCCGTGCTGGACAGTATGATTTCAGAACAGAACACTCTGCTAAGAACTGGGCAACTGGATACACTGGCTCCGCCTTGCGTGAAGGACGCATCATCATGGAAGAGATCGAACATCAAAACCCTGTCGGCATGCAAGCTTTTGTGATGAACACGCGACGTGCCCTATTTACTGACCCACAAGTCAGGCATGCACTGGCACATGCATTTGACTTCGAATGGACCAATCGAGCGATCTTTTTCGATGCCTACAAGCGAAGTCATAGTTTTTTTTCAAACTCCGAAATGGCCGCAGAAGAGCTACCCGATGCAGCCGAGCTTGAAATTTTAGAGCCTATACGTCATCTTCTTCCTCCACAAGTATTTACAGAAGTGTATCGTGCTCCGCAAACCGATGGTGATGGTCATATCCGCATACAACTTCGAGAAGGTTTGCGTTTATTGCATGATGTTGGTTGGAAACTCGATCAAGGGGTTCTTCGGAACGAGCAGGGTCAACCTTTCCGTTTTGAAATTCTGATCATTCAGCGTGACCTCGAACGCTTGATCAATCCTTTCATACGCAACCTAGAGCGCATGGGCATTCAGGCCAACATTCGTGTAGTGGATATTTCCCAGTATATCAACCGACTACGTGAATTTGATTTTGACATGATTATTACTAGCTATGGTCAATCTAATTCTCCTGGTAACGAACAACGTGAATACTGGCATTCGACGAGTGCTGAACGAGCCGGTAGTCGAAATTTGATCGGCATACGTAATCCGGGTGTTGATCACTTAGTTGATCAGCTGATCCAAGCCCCCGATCGTGAACAACTAGTGCTTCGTGCTAGAGCCCTTGACCGTGCTTTGCAATGGAATCATTATGTTATTCCGCACTATCACACTAACGCTTATCGTATTGCTTATTGGAATAAGTTCGGCATACCCGACATCCGACCTAAGCATTCAATAGGTTTCGACACCTGGTGGATTAAAGACTAATGGGCGCTTATATTGTCCGACGCTTACTACTAATAATTCCAACCTTGTTTGGCATCTTAGTACTGAACTTTATGATTGTTCAGCTTGCTCCTGGTGGTCCTGTCGAACAGACCTTAGCCCATCTGCAAGGGTTTGGTGATACAACCGGCGAGCGTATCGGTAGTGGTGCTGGCTCTGATCTTGCGTCAGCGCCCTCCTCTGAAGGTACCGGTTATCGAGGCGCTCAAGGTCTAGATCCTGAGTTAATTGCTGAAATAGAGCGAATGTATGGTTTTGATAAACCTGCGCATGAACGCTTTTTTCAGATGCTGGTGAGTTACTTAAAATTTGATTTTGGCACCAGCTTTTATAGTAGTAAAACGGTGATAGAGTTAATCATCGAAAAAATGCCTGTCTCTATCTCTTTGGGCTTATGGACCACGTTAATCGCTTACTTTGTATCAATTCCATTAGGTATTCGAAAAGCCGTAAGAGATGGTACTTCGTTTGATATGTGGACCAGTAGCGCAATTATTATCGGTTACGCCATTCCGAACTTCCTTTTTGCAATCCTACTGATCGTATTATTCGCAGGCGGCACCTATTTTGACTGGTTCCCACTGCGTGGATTAACCTCCCCCAATTTTGATGAAATGACACTTCTACAGAAGATAGGCGACTATTTTTGGCACTTAACGTTACCAGTACTTGCATCCGTTATCTCAAGCTTTGCCACTTTAACCATGCTTACGAAGAACGCTTTTTTAGATGAAATTCACAAGCAATATGTGTTAACAGCAAAAGCCAAAGGTTTAGCTGAAAATCGCGTTCTTTATGGTCATGTTTTCCGTAACGCCATGTTGTTAATCATTGCAGGTATGCCTGCAGCGTTAATCGGAATCTTCTTCACTGGGTCTTTACTCATCGAAGTGATCTTCTCCTTAGATGGATTAGGCTTGCTGGGATATGAGGCTGTCATACGTCGTGATTATCCAGTGATATTTGGCACACTCTACATTTTCACGCTAGTGGGTTTGCTGTTAAAACTGGTTAGCGATATCACCTATACGCTGGTTGACCCACGTATCGACTTCAGTAGTCGGGAGGGCTAATTCATGTCTCCGATTATGCGCCGTAGAGTGGATGCTTTTTGTCGTAACCGTCGTGGTTTTTGGTCGTTATGGATTTTCTTGGCACTCTTTATACTTTCACTAGGTGCTGAGCTTATCGCCAATAACAAACCTATTCTGGTTAGTTTTCAAGGTAAACTTTATACCCCTATTTTTACTAGCTATTCGGAATTGGAGTTTGGTGGGGAGTTTGATCTTCCAGCAGACTTTCGTGATCCTTTTGTTAAAAACTTAATTGATGAAGCGAATGGTTGGATGATCTGGCCGATTATTCGCTATAACTATCAAACCATCAATTTCGATCTCCCTTCACCTGCACCCTCTCCACCTTCATGGGAAAACTGGTTAGGTACTGATGATCAAGCTCGTGATGTGATGGCTCGTGTCATTTACGGCTTTAGAATCTCGGTACTATTTGCTTTGGTTTTGACCCTTGCCAGTTCTGTGATTGGGGTTGCAGCAGGCGCAGTGCAAGGCTTTTATGGTGGCAAGGTAGATTTACTATTTCAGCGATTTATAGAGATATGGTCTGGTTTACCGGTACTTTTCCTATTAATCATTCTAGCCAGTTTAGTAGAGCCGAACTTCTGGTGGCTACTGGGAATTATGCTGCTGTTCTCTTGGATGAGCCTTGTTGACGTGGTTCGTGCAGAGTTTTTACGCGGTAGAAACTTAGAATATGTAAGAGCTGCTAGAGCTTTGGGCTTGAACAACAGCACCATTATGTTTAGGCACATCCTACCTAACGCGATGGTCGCAACTTTAACCTTTATGCCATTTATCTTTAATGGATCTATTGTGACTTTGACCGCACTGGACTTCTTAGGCTTTGGTTTACCGCCTGGTTCCCCGTCCTTAGGTGAGTTAGTGGCTCAAGGTAAAAACAACCTTCATGCCCCTTGGTTAGGGCTAGCTGCCTTCTTTACCTTGGCATTGATGCTGACCTTGCTTATCTTTATAGGTGAAGCCGTAAGGGATGCTTTCGATCCGCGTAAGATTAACTAACGTTTCGATATTTACTTTTTAGACGCACATAGACTCGACGGGTTACCTTAGCAACTAGGGTGCCCTTTTGATCTTTGATATAGACAACAAATTCAGGGAAGAACTTTTCACCTTCAGCAGTTTTTGCTCGAATTTCATGAAGCTGCTCATCATTAAGATGAAACTCAGCGGTTAAACGACCGATACCAGGAGAAATAAAATCTATCTCGGCTGAGCTGTCCCAAATATGGTAGCGATGAAAACCCAAGCAACCAAAAAGTAGCAAAGCATAAAAAGGGTCAGTCATAGAAAACAGACTACCGCCATACTGACTTCCATTAATATTGCGAGTGGATCTCTTCCATTTCAGATCGACACGCGCATAACGAAAATCTTTACTTAGCTCGACTAACTTGATGCCACAAAACAACATAGGCGGCCATAAGTTCATGCCGAGACGAAATAACCATGGATGGCGAAAGAAAAAAGCTTTCATAACAGACCTCTAGAAAATCAAAGCCCATGCTAACATGAGCTG
>REDB01000067.1 GCA_007693685.1 Oceanospirillales bacterium | reverse complement strand
TTCCGCAACTTTTGGCATTCTCACCACCAACGACCAAAGGTTTCTTGACACGACTCCAGATGATACGAAATACTTTATTCATACTATTTACCTTTAAGAAGTCATGTTAGAACCAGCTGATTGCTTGAAGCCAGAAACGATTATTGTCGCTTTTTCCATCAGCATTTTTTCCGTTGAAGCGACCGGGGTTATTACCTAGGGTATGCGCCCAAGTTAATCGAACACTGTAACTGCTGGGTTTGTTGAGACTTACACTCAATCCAGCACCACTGAGTTGGTAACGGTTATTGCCAGTATCATTAGCAATACTGACACGACTGGAATTTTTGTGGACGAGAATACCACCCGTATCCGCAAAGGCTTTAAGTTGAAGTGCGCCTAAAGGGGTTCCACCAGGCCAGTCATAATTTAGCTCGGCACTAGCAAGCCAGCCTTCATCGCCTTGCGCTTCACCAATCGGATAGGCTCGCACGCCTGTCGGACCACCAAGAATGAACTGTTCGGATGAATCAAGGTTACCATCCGATAATTGTGCGGATACTCTTGCCAACAATGTAAAATTACCCGACAGCCTTTGCAGGCGAGAAGCTTCAAGGTTAAGCTTTGAATAGCTACCTTGAGTACTCAAAGTGGCTGCATCATTTTCGAGATCAGTAGGCACACGAGAAAGATCAAGATCACCTGCGGTCACACTCAGGTCAAAGCTGTTTAATCCACCGTTACCCCACTGATCTAGTCTATTGCCGCTAAGACCAATTGAAAGCCTGTCTATTCGCTTGTTGCGCAGGGTACCTGCAATACTATCGTCCTTCAGGGCCTTGTATTGATAGTCTAGGCTACCCAATAGATTTACTGCGCGTGATCGAACGAAGGGGTAGCTCAGCCCTAAATTTACTATACTGGATTGACCTTCGAGACCGACATTGACACCATTCCCTTTCTTAACTTTATAGTGCAGATCTGTATATCCCGCGCTAGCTCGTAAACCTTGATGACCTAGTGGTGCGCTGTAGTTAAGACGGGCTAAACGGATACCTTCACTGGCAGAAAGACCTAAAGAAGCCTGATCACCAAAACCAGCAGGATTATTGAGATTCAATACTGCGTTAACCAAGACTTCACCGGTACTGGTGTTACCGTGATTATCTGTCCATAGGTTACCCGTTAAAAGCGGTTCATCGATGGCATCGACCAAAACCCTAGTCGTGCCGGCTTCACTGCCCGGTTCTAATCTGGAACCTGCACTTATTCCTGGTATATCGTTGATCAGTAACAACGCCCTTTCCAATTCCTGCTGACGTGCGGAACTGCCCGAGGGCGCAGCCGCCTCGGCGATGGCTGCTAATTTATCCGAATTGATACGACTCTCATCGCTTAGCGAAATCGTCCAACCACCACCTTCGGTGACCGAACCCTCCAAACGACCCTTGAGTATCGCGATTTCAATAACACCCTCTGTAACATCTTGACGAGGGAGATATGCACGCGCCAATATCCAACCCAAATTTCTTAGGTGTTCAGTCACTCTATCTGCCAAATAGAGGAGCCCAGCAAAATCCAACTCTTGACCAACACTGTCTTTTAACAGCAATTGTAATTCCGGTTCAGTTATCATTCCGTCTAAACCACTAAATCGGAAAGCTTTGATATGCACTGTCACACCCGGTAAATCCTGTATCACAGGCTTATCTGCCTCAGACTTATCGGGCTCTGGCAGCTGCTGAGGAAACCGTTGTTGGAGCTGCTCCTGCTGTCGCAAAAGAGAGCCTGCATCAGGAAGGGTCTGTGCAGATGCAACCGAGGATATACCTAAGACGCCAATACACAGAGAAAAAGTGAAACTAAGGATTGATGATTTCTCTGTTGGCTTGAGTGACATACAATGCTGAAATACTTGAATATGTTTCATTAGGGTGATTCTAAATAGGTTTGTTTATTACTAATTATGCCCTTACCTAAAACAATCAAAGTCATCTAAAAATGCCAAATTTCATGCAATTCTCGCCATTCGTATGCATTGATACCCCTACAAGAAAAGAAGCTTCAAATACAATGGTTAAAGATAACTTATGGTAATTAGCTTGGCTTTTTAATAACGATCCCTGCAAGCAACAGGTAAAGCATGCTATTTAAGAAAACTAGTTTTTCGCAAATGACCAACACTTCAATGTATAATTCTCATCTTTTTGTATGCAAGTGCATCAATACAGATAAAACTTTATAAATAACTAAAACTAAGATGAATTAAGAAATACATCAATCAAGAAAAACATAATGATTTCAAATAGTTACAAGTTTTGCATTGCACCCATGATGGATTGGACTGACAGCCACTGCCGTTCTTTTCACCGTCTTATGTCTCGCCATGCCCTTCTTTACACAGAGATGGTCACCACAGGTGCGTTAATTCATGGGCATCGAGAGCGTTTTTTACGTTACACACCCGATGAACACCCTGTTGCCCTTCAATTAGGTGGAAGTAATCCCGAAGAGCTAGCACTTTGCGCTCGCATGGCTGAAGATCATGGCTACGATGAGGTCAATCTTAATGTCGGTTGCCCTAGCGATCGAGTTCAGAATAATATGATCGGCGCCTGCTTAATGGGGCATCCTCAGTTGGTTGCAGAGTGCCTAGACAAGATGCAACAGGCTGTGTCTATTCCGGTCACGGTTAAACACCGTTTAGGAATTGATGATTTAGATAGCCAAGAGTATCTGCTCAACTTTATTGATCAGGTTCGTCAAAGTGGCTGCAAGACTTTTATAGTGCATGCTCGCAAAGCGATTTTGCAGGGTTTAAACCCAAAGCAGAATCGAGAAATCCCGCCACTCTGTTATGATCGAGTGTATGAAATTAAACAGACTTTTCCCGAGTTAGAGGTCATTATTAATGGTGGCATTAAAACTCTGGAAGAATGTGATGCTCATCTGGAACTGTTGGATGGCGTAATGATTGGTCGAGAAGCCTATCAAAACCCCTATCCTCTTTTAAGCCAAGTCGACTCACGCTACTTTGATGATCAACACCCTATTCTTAGTCGTGAAGCAGTTGCAGAGGCATTTATACCTTACATCGAAACTCAGGTTGCTCAGGGTGCGCCCTTATATGCAATCACTAAGCACCTTCTGGGACTTTTTCATGGTCAACGCGGTGGTAAACAATTCCGTCGTCATATCAGTGAGAATGGTCATAAAAAAATGGCTGGACCAGAGGTATTTCAACAAGCACTTAACTTTGTTTTAGGAAAGGATTAAATGATGGATCAGTTAGAACAACTTAAACAGATGACCAGCGTTGTTGCTGATACGGGTGACATTGACGCCATTTCTCGCTTCAAGCCAGTCGATGCTACGACCAATCCATCACTGATGTTGAAAGCGGCTCAAGATCCAAAATATGCGCACTTGCTACAGCAAGCTAAGCAGCAAGCCCAAGTGTTGGGCGGCAGTAACGCAGAGCAGTTACAAAACATGACGGATCAGCTGGCAGTTTTGGTGGGTAGTGAGATTAGCCAAATGATTCCCGGACGCATCTCTACAGAAGTTGACGCTCGCCTTTCGTTTGATACCCAAGCTACCTTGGCAAAAGCACGCCAACTGATCGAGATGTATGCAAAGCTGGGTGTCGGTCGAGAGCGCGTTTTGATCAAAATCGCATCGACTTGGGAAGGAATTAAAGCAGCTGAAATTTTGGAAAAAGAAGGTATTCAGTGCAACCTGACTTTATTGTTTGGTTTTAGCCAAGCCAAAGCTTGTGCCGATGCAGGCGCATTCCTTATTTCCCCGTTTGTTGGACGTATTTTAGATTGGTACAAAGCGCGCCATCCTGATCAGAATTTTTCTGCCGAACTAGACCCCGGTGTATTATCAGTTAGCCGTATCTATCGTTATTACAAAGCCAATGGCTTTGATACTGTGGTGATGGGAGCCAGCTTCCGTAATATTGGCGAAATTCGCTCTCTAGCAGGCTGCGATCGTCTGACGATAAGCCCAGCACTGATGCAAGAGCTTGCCGAGTCAGATGAGACACTTGTGCGTCGTCTTGATCCCAAGACGGTCTCATCAGATGACGGCAAAGAAGCAACGGATGAAGCTGCATTCCGCTGGCAGATGAATGAAGATGCCATGGCTACTGAGAAGCTTGCAGAAGGTATTCGAAACTTTGCAGCGGATCAAGTTAAACTGGAAACACTTCTAAGTCAGCTTTAATAGCTGCTTTCAAGAGCAGTTTTCAAGGGTCTCGACGAGATCCTTGAAAGCACTGCGATTGCTTTCATTTAGATCAATCAAGACTTTATGGGCGTGAATGATACGCTTACGAACATCATCTTCTGATTCTGCTACAAAAGGCACCTGCTTGAGATCTTTAACACTAGTGGGTAAAAAGTCCAGCAATAAGAAAACCTGATCAAAGCCCATTGCTAGAAGAATTTGAGTGATATCGGGGTTGGTGGATACCAAGGTAGGTTTTGGCATCTGTTGCTCACTACATTTGATAGCGAGTTTAGCAACCAAGCCCAAAGAGGTACTGTCGATATTTGTGGTTTCTGTCAGATCTATAAGTGTATCTTTGATCAACTCATTGGAAAGACACTGCTCAAGGTGTTTATCTATTGTAGAACAGAGCGTTAAGCGCACTTCTCCAACAAACTTAAGCACATAATGCCCATCCTGACAGGCATAAAAAATTTCACCATCACTCATTGTCAGGCTCGAGATACTGTCATAATGGCTACATCATCAGGGTGAGACTCAGCACCAAATTCTAATTGGGCCGTTAAGTCTGCAGATGATATGAAACCATTTTTTAAAGTTCTCAGTAGCAAAGCTTCCTTGTCCGCTAGAGAAGGTTCAGCAATTGTTTCCAGAATCCCATCGGAAAACAGCGTTAAGGTAAATTCTTTAGGTAAATCAATTTGACGTTCTTCAAACACAGGTTTTTCAAACATACCCACAGGCATACCACGACCTTGCAGAAATTCTGCATTACCGGCTGTACACATAACAGGCATCGGATGATGTCCACCGACAGCATAGGTTAGTTTTGACGACTTGGTATCCAGCAAACCAATAAACATGGTCATATGCTTACCCATTCGAGTCAATAGAATTTCCTGATTTACTCTGTGCAAGGTCGCCATCGGCGATAATAGATCAAAACTTGAGTTTCTTTTATAGTTACGCAGTAATCTTCCGGTCAGATTTTTCAATAAAACGGTGACTAGAGCTGATGAAGCACCATGACCCGATACATCTGCTAGATAAAATATGCATAAATCTTCGTTAATTTGTATGGCATCAACGAAATCACCACTCAGAAGCAACGAGGGCGTCAAAGTGTATTCAAATCTAACGCCATTAATTCTCTGCTCTCGCTCTGGCAATAGATTCTGCTGAACATGCTGTGCAGCATGATGATCTGCACGTAACTCATCCAAACTTCGCTCTAAAGAGTCACGCAACGTATTTGCATCATCGATATGAGCTGCTCGACGAATTTGTCGACGCATTGATTTAACAAAGGCTTGCGTATTGTCATAAAGCTCGGAACGTAAAAAAACATCATCAGCGCCAGCTCGCAGCGCAATACGCATGGCAACTGAACTATCCTCTGAAATCAGAGCTACGGTAGGCTTAGGATTTAAATGTTTTGAGAAGAGCTTTAGATCATCAAGTCCGACCGTGTTGAGGTCGAGAATTGCTAAAGAAAGTGTTTGGCTTTCAAGAATTTCTTTTGCGGACTCAGGGTTACGAGCAAGAATGACTTTGATGCTGGGCTCATCGCACATTTCACAGATTTCGAACAATCTGTCTATGGTCTCAGTGGATGATGAGACTAACAGAATATTCTGAAACGCCCGGCTCATAAATCACTAAACCTTTGATGCTTTGGATTCATGAGCCGACCTATAAGAAAACAATGGACAAAAAAGATTAAAAATCTGATTCGTCAAACGTAACGTTCATTTCACCGTCATTAACCAAAAACTCACGACGCTGCAGATAAGCATCTCGAATAAAGATATAACGATCACCACTGATGATACGCTCTGCATCCAGTAACTGTGAACGTGTATCGATTACGCGAAGCACTCGAAGAGGTACACGTGTTGAGCTGTCGTCAACATAATAAAGTGGATCAATATACCAATCCGGAACCATACCTACCGTATCACGAACAGTGCTTGGTCCAAACAACGGAAGAACAACATAAGGACCTGAAGACACACCCCAATAACCTAGGGTTTGACCAAAGTCTTCGTTGTTTTTAGCGATACCCATCGGGGTAGCAACGTCGATAAGTCCACCTAAACCGAAGGTAGTGTTAAAAGTAATGCGCGAAAAATCTTCAAGTGCGTTATGAACTTTACCCTGTAACAGGTTGTTGATCATGGTGCGAACATCTTTGAGGTTTTCAAAGAAGTTATTAACACCTGTTTGCGCAATTTGCGGCGTTACATAACGATAACCCTGCGTCACTGGCTTCAGAACAGCTCGGTCTAAACCTTCGTTAAAGTTAAACACAGCTCTGTTAAAACCTTCCCATGGATCATTTTCATGTTGAGCTTGTACCATTGTTGCCGAAAGTGATAACGCAATACCCGCGGTAATAACAATTTTTTTCAAGGATTTAGACAGCATTTTATTTCCTTTCTTCTGCCAGAAGTGCAAAGATAATTAAACCTATTGTAGTCATTGATGCGCTGCGAATAAAGAAGAATCCCGTGATAATTGGTATAATTCAGCAGCTGAGTAAATGCTCTTTCAAAGAACGACTCATTTTTTTCAAAACAGCTTCACGTTTTGAAGCACTACTTCTATTTAAATGGGGTTCTTTCCAAACCAAAATGACGGGTCTGCGGGCACGTGTGTAACGGGCTGCAAGGCGATCTGAACCATTATGTTCGTCCACGCGACGATCAACATCGGTGGTAATGCCTGTATAAAGTGAGTTGTCCGCACAGCGGACCATGTAAACGTACCATTCGCTCATTGACATATCATGCCAGAAGCATGAGTTTTCTCAAACGCTGTCCTTAGCGTTTAACTTACCAACAAATCAGTTTTACCAAACCAACTCAGTTGCGAGTGAAGCGCAACAACCTCACCTACGATGATGATGGCAGGCGCTTCCAGCTGGGCTTGATTCTGAAGTTCTACAATCGTGTCTAAAGTGCCCGTAACCACTCGCTGTTCCGTTGATGTTCCCTGCGACACAATAGCAATTAAAGTATCGGCTGGTTTACCGTGTTGAATAAGACCTTGCACAAGTAGATCTAAAGTATGCAACCCCATATAAAAAACGATTGTCTGATTTGGAGTAATCATTTCAGCAAAATTTAGATCCGTTGTTCTATTTTTAAGCTGTCCGGTAACAAACTTAACCGATTGCGCATAGTTTCGATGGGTCAACGGAATTCCGCCATAGGTTGAGCAAGCACTGGCAGCCGTAATGCCCGGCACCACTTGAAAAGGGATACCAGCAGCCTTAAGCTGTTCTAACTCCTCTCCACCTCGACCAAAAATGAAGGGATCTCCCCCTTTCAGTCGAACGACCCGACGACCGGCTTTTGCATGATCAATAAGTAACTGATTGATATCATGCTGAGGAACCGCATGGTTATCCCTTTTTTTACCCACGTAGATCATGTCGGCATCACGGCGACATAGCTCAAGTACTTCAGCCGACACTAATCGATCGTAAAGCACGACATCCGCCTGCTGCATCAAGCGTAATGCTTTAAAGGTTAGCAAATCTGGATCCCCAGGCCCGGCTCCGACTAAGTAAACCTCTCCCGTATGGCTGTCTGCTGAACCCTCTTTTATCTGTTCCAGTAATAAAGCTTCCGCTTCAGCATCTCGACCTGCAAACACCTTTTCAGCGACTTGGCCATTTAGCACCTTTTCCCAAAACACTCGACGCTCATTGACTGAGCTAAAACGTGCTTTGACCTGATCACGCAAACGACCCACTAGCTGCCCTAGACGACTGAAACTTACAGGTATTTGGCTTTCTAATTTAGAGCGTAATATACGCGCTAATACAGGTGATTGTCCGCCTGAACTGATACCTATTACGATAGGAGAACGATCCACAATGGCTGGAAAAATAAAGGTACATAACGGTGGGTTATCCACAACATTAACCGGCACATTAGCGGCTATAGCATCATGATGGACTTGTTCATTAAGCGGCTCATCATCAGTTGCTGCAAGCACTAAGGTTTTACCCTGTAACAAATCCGCTTGATAATCGCCAATAATCGCCTGCCCTTGATGCTGTTCTAATAACTCAGCAAGCTCTGGATCTATCGCGTGAGAAACGACCGTCAATCGAGCGCCAGCACGACTAAGAAGTCGAGCTTTTCTGAGTGCAACATCACCACCGCCTACCAGCAACACATCACGCTGTTTTAAATCAAAAAAGAGGGGTAAATATTCCATGATGCTTCTCGACTGGCTTTTTTAAAAGGGATGATAGGCGCTTAGAGATTAAGCATCTTGACGTAAAGAGATACTGGATGCGGCATGTAAACCACACTCGCGGCTTTCAGGGTTCTCCCACCACCAACGCCCAGCACGAAGATCTTCACCAACGCTAATCGCACGCGTACAGGGCGCACAGCCAATGCTTGGGTAATGCTGATCATGCAAGGCGTTATAGGGAACATTAAAATGATGAATGTAAGCCCAAACCTCTTTATCCGTCCAATCAGCTAAAGGGTTTAACTTTTGCAGACCATTTGACTCGTCCCATTCAGAAAAGGCGACAGCATCACGAGTTACGGACTGCTCACGTCTTAAACCGGTAATCCAGGCTTTTCTATCGGACAAAGCTCTTCTAAGAGGTTCAAGCTTGCGCACTGCACAGCAAGCTTTACGAAGTGACTGAGATTGATAAAACGCGTTGATTCCATGATCTCGAACGTAAGCCTCTACCGCAGTAGATTCCGGATAGTAAACATGAACCATCGTCTGAGGATAACGCCCAGTCATATTGGCTAGCAGTGTTAAGGTTTCCTCTGGAAGACGTCCTGTATCCAACACGAATTGAGGAATTTCTGGCAGAAAGCGCGCAAGAATATCAGTTAACACCATATCTTCAGCGCCTAAGCTATTCGCTAAAATCAGATTACCTTGATAGGTCGCTTGCGCCTCAGTGAGCTGCGCTATCACCTGCTCTATTTTTTTACTCAACGCTTCAGTTAGTAAATCTTTAACAGCCAGGTCTTTTGTGTTTTGTTCGGACATAATTAACTCAGTTCACTGATAATTTCTTGACGATAGATAGGTCTTGGGTCATCAGCAGCACCTTGATAGTGAAAGGATATTTCATCAAAAGCCTGAACTAGCTCTTCTGTTGGTATATCCCCATTAAAATCAAATGCATTAAAGCCACAACGCTGTAAATAACCTAACTGATCACGACCAAAATGACCGACAGCACGCAACTCACCTTGATAACCTAAACGACGTATTTGACGCGCCAGACTAAAGCCTCGACCGTCACGAAAAACGGGAAACTCTATAGCGATTAATGTCAACTGAGGCAACCACTTAGCTAGATCACTGATATCGTCGTCACCATTAATCTGGACTCCCAATAACTGAGGTCCCATGGCCTCTAAGTTGAGGATGGCGATCTCTTCAATCAGCGCGTAAGGAATGAGCAAATACTCTATTCCCACAACAAGATCACTACTCTGTTGACCTTCTTCTGGATTAATAAAAACCCATTTATTTTCAACTAACTGACGATCAATGAGCAACGGCATAAACCTTCTCCTTAAACGGATCCAAACCGACACGACGAACGGTATCTAAAAAGCGCTCTTCATCTGTACGCTGCTCAACATAGGTTTGTAATATTTTACGAAGCACACTAGGCACTTCATCAGCCGCCACAGCTTTACCTAGCACTTTACCAAGTGAAGCATCCTCTCGTCCTGAACCGCCTAGGGTTATCTGATACCAGTCTTCCCCTTTTTTATCGACACCTAAAATACCGATATGGCCAACATGGTGATGACCACAGGCGTTGATACAACCTGACATATTCAATTGAATATCGCCTAGATCGTAAAGGTAATCCAAATCATCGAATTCGGCGTTAATCGCATCGGATATATTCAGTGTTTTTGCATTGGCTAAAGAACAGAAATCAAACCCTGGGCAAACAATCATATCGGTCAAGGTATTGATATTGGCTCTAGCAAGGTTGTGTTCTGCCAAAATTTTCCAGACCTCATAGAGATCGTCTTGACGAACATCACCCAAGACTAGATTTTGATCGTGAGTAGAACGTATCTCTGAGAAGCTATATTTGTCTGCAAGATCTGCAACGATATCCATTTGTAGATCAGTAATATCGCCTGGGGCGCCTAAGTGTGGCTTTAAAGAAACCACGACCGAACGGTAACCAGTCACTTTATGAGCACGGGTGTTGCGAGTGAACCACACTTTAAAATCAACATCAGATTGTAACTGCTGGCTCAATGAAGGAGATTCAGCTTCCAGTCGTTCGTAAGGATGTGGTTGGAAAAAACCTTTGACGCGATTGATTTCGTCATCGGTTAAACGAAGTTCTGTGTCTTTTGTCAATTGCCACTCAGCTTCAACCAGATCACGAAAAGCATCGATACCCATCGACTCAACCAAAATCTTGATGCGTGCTTTGTATTTGTTATCACGACGCCCTTTTAGGTTATAGACGCGTAAAATAGCATCCAAGTAGGAAAGTAAGTCATGCTTAGGCAAAAACTCATGAATTACTTTTCCAATCACTGGTGTTCGACCTAGCCCACCGCCCACGAGAACTTCAAAACCTACCTCACCTTGTTCATTAGTGACTAGATGCAAGCCAATATCGTGAACCTGACTGGCAGCACGATCTTCTGAACTACCGGTGACTGCAATTTTGAATTTGCGCGGAAGAAAGGCAAACTCTGGATGAAGGGTCGACCACTGACGAATAATCTCACACCAAGGACGCGGATCTTCAATCTCGTCGGCAGTAATACCGGCAAAATGATCAGTGGTGGTATTGCGAATACAATTACCCGAAGTCTGGATGGCATGCATCTCCACCTGTGCCAGTTCCGCTAAAATATCAGGGACTTCTTCGAGCTTAGGCCAGTTAAATTGGATATTGGTACGTGTCGTAAAGTGCCCATAACCTTTATCGTAAGTGCGTGCAATATGCGCCAGTTTACGAAGTTGGTTAGCAGACATGAGTCCATAAGGGATCGCTACACGCAGCATCGGAGCTTGACGCTGAATGTAGAGTCCATTCATTAAACGCAAGGCAAGAAACTCATCATCAGACAGTTCGCCTGCTAGAAAGCGTCGTGTCTGATCACGAAATTGCTCGACACGCTCATCAACAATTTTTTGATCGACCTTGTTGTATTGATACATCGCTTAACTTTTCCTTTTCACCTGTAACTCAGGCGATGGTATTGACAGATGAGCGCAGTCTAACCTGAAATATATATAACTTAAAATACTAATTATGAATTTTGTAATAGCATATAGATCTATAAAAACACCTCTTATATTCTTTTAGGATATATAAAAATTCATATTTATTCTTTTTTATTTTAAATACACTCATCCATAATCAGCCCATCGAATCAAACGCTAGACTAATGGAAGTGGATAAAAATGGTAGACATAGCAGAAAATCGTTTAACTCATCTAAAACAGCTTGAAGCGGAGAGTATTCATATCATCCGTGAAGTTGCAGCGGAGTTTGATAACCCTGTGATGCTCTATTCTATTGGTAAAGACTCTTCTGTGATGCTTCATTTGGCACGCAAGGCTTTTTACCCAGGTACTCCACCTTTTCCACTACTGCATGTAGATACCACTTGGAAATTTAGGGAGATGATTCAGTTTCGTGATCAAATGGCTCGCGAAGCGGGCATGGATCTGATTGTTCACATCAACTCTGAAGGCGTTGCGATGGGCATCAACCCCTTTGATCATGGTTCGCAAAAGCACACTGACATCATGAAAACTCAGGCTCTCAAACAAGCATTGAATCAATATAAGTTTGATGCAGCCTTTGGCGGTGCTCGTCGAGACGAAGAAAAGTCGCGTGCTAAAGAACGTATTTTCTCGTTTCGCGACAAGAATCATCGCTGGGACCCTAAAAATCAACGCCCCGAACTTTGGAATCTATTCAACACCCGTGTAGATAAGGGAGAGAGTATTCGTGTTTTTCCTCTGTCTAACTGGACTGAACTGGATATCTGGCAATACATCTACTTAGAAAATATCGACATAGTACCGCTTTACTATTCCGCCGTTCGTCCCGTTGTGAATCGCGATGGCATGCTGATCATGGTCGATGATGAACGCATGCCGTTACGCCCAGAAGAAACACCCGTAATGAAGTCGGTTCGCTTTAGAACACTGGGCTGCTACCCCCTGACAGGTGCAGTTGAATCAGAAGCTGACACTCTTGAAGAGATCATTCAAGAGATGTTGCTGGCAACCACCTCAGAACGCCAAGGTCGAGCCATTGACCATGATAGTTCTGGATCAATGGAGCAGAAAAAAATGGAAGGTTATTTCTGACGGTTATTTTTAACTAAGCCACTTCTAAAAAGACATTTCTGACTTGCTTTAAAGCGATTTACAGACTGAACAAGGGACAAAAACATGAGTCACCAAAGCGAACTGATTGCCAGCGACATTAGCGCTTATCTGCATCAACATGAAAACAAAGAACTGCTTAAGCTACTGACTTGTGGCAGTGTCGATGATGGTAAATCTACCTTAATTGGGCGCTTGCTTCACGATTCCAAAATGATCTATGAAGATCAGTTGGCTGCTATCACAAACGACAGTAAGAAAGTGGGTACCACGGGTGATGCTATAGATTTAGCGTTACTGGTTGATGGTTTACAAGCAGAACGCGAACAAGGCATAACGATTGATGTTGCTTACCGCTATTTCTCGACTGCCAAACGTAAATTTATCATTGCCGACACCCCAGGACATGAACAATACACCCGAAATATGGCTACGGGTGCTTCTAATTGCGACTTAGCCATTATTTTGATTGATGCACGCCACGGCGTTCAGGTTCAAACACGTAGACACAGCTTTATTGTCTCACTACTTGGCATTCGCCATACCCTAGTAGCGATCAACAAAATGGATCTTGTCGATTACAGCCAAGAACGTTTCGAGCAGATCAAAGCAGACTATTTAGCCTTTACCTCGTCGTTAAACTTACCTGACATACAGTTTGCACCCATTTCTGCACTGAATGGCGACAATGTGGTTAATCCTTCAGCTAACATGCCTTGGTACAAGGGCTTACCTTTAATGGCACAACTGGAGTCTATCGAAATTGCAGATGATGAAAACTTCGAGCAACTGCGTTTTCCAGTTCAATATGTCAATCGCCCTCACCTCAATTTTAGAGGCTATTGCGGAACACTAGCCTCTGGTGTTGTTGCAATCGGTGATTCTATTACTGTTCTCCCTTCTGGAAAACAGAGCCGAGTCAGCTCTATTGTTACTTGGGATGGCGAACTACAACGTGCGTTCGCACCCATGGCCGTGACCTTAACGCTTGAGGATGAAATTGATATTTCGCGTGGAGATCTAATCGTTCATTCTGATCAGGTCCCAACACCCTTACAAAGCTTTCAAGCTCATCTTGTTTGGATGGATGAACAACCCTTAAACCCTGCAAGGGAATATGAGGTTAAATTAGCGACTAGTCGCCAACCAGGAAGAATTACGCGCATTTATCACCAAATTAATGTGAACACCTTGGCTCATTCTCCAGCAGGAAGATTAGAGTTGAATGAAATTGGTTTAGTAGAAGTCAGCCTACAACGCCCTGTTGTAGCGGATGATTATGCTGAACACAAAACCACAGGTGCTTTTATTTTGGTTGATCGTTTGACTAATCGAACCGTCGCTGCGGGTATGATTAGACATCACGATGATCAAAACCAAGCCATTGGATTGACTGACAAATCGAATCTTTCTACGGAATTATGGGAGCAAAGACTGGGACAAAAAGGTCAGGTAATACAGATAGCAGGAGGCTCAAGCAAAGATCGCCACACCTTACTTTACAGCTTAGAAAAGGCACTTTTTGAACGTGGTCGTATTGCATGGGTCATTAACAAAGATACTGATCAACAGCTTTGCCAATCGAATCTGGATGAGTGGATAAGTTGGTTAGCTGATCGAGGTATTACACTCTTAACAGATGCTCATCTTGAGATCTCTGGATCGGTTTTAGTCGATCTAGATCAGTCGTCAGAACGTATCGAAGAGTTGATGATAAAGCTGCTTAAATCGATAGAAAAGTCGCTATATTAGTCAAAATTAATCTTATACAAATAACCATATATATTTGATGGATAAGAAATTTTGTGTAACAAATTAACAGAGTGTTGCGCTAGATCAACACTCTATGACTATACCCTGACAGGGTTAATCCGTTAAACTAAGGCGAATATTTTATCAGCTTCTATTTCACTGATTGTTTCAGAACTGTGTGCTTCACGACTCTTGGTTAAAAGGCTATCTGACAACAGACATGAATGAATTTCTACTTATTTTGATCAGCACCGTTTTGGTCAATAACTTTGTACTGGTACAGTTCTTAGGACTGTGCCCTTTTATGGGTGTGTCCAACAAGCTAGAAACTGCGATGGGAATGTCGCTAGCGACCACTTTTGTTCTCACGCTTGCCTCTGTCTGTAGTTATCTGGTCTATCAGTACCTACTTTTACCCTTCGACATTACCTGGCTAAGAACTATCTCTTTTATCTTGGTTATCGCCGTGGTGGTGCAATTTACTGAAATGGTTGTGCATAAAACCAGCCCACTGTTACATAAGTTACTTGGGATCTTCCTTCCCTTAATTACGACAAACTGTGCAGTATTAGGTGTTGCCCTGCTGAATATTCAAAAACAAAATAATTTTGTTGAATCGATTGTGTATGGTTTTGGTGCAGCCGTTGGTTTTTCCATGGCACTGATTCTTTTTTCTGCATTACGAGAACGTATTGCCGTTGCAGATGTGCCGGTAACTTTTCGAGGAGCAGCAATCGGCATGGTGACCGCTGGATTAATGTCACTAGCCTTTATGGGTTTCACCGGACTGGTCAGAGTCTGAAGGTGATGCTCGCATGACGATTATACTCACCGCCATCTTGATTCTATTGTCACTAGCCGTGGTCTTTGGCGTGATTCTTGGCTTTGCTGCTGTTCGCTTTAAAGTGGAAGGCGATCCAATTGTCGATCAAATTGATGGGCTTCTTCCGCAAACACAATGCGGTCAATGTGGCTATCCCGGATGTCGACCCTATGCAGAAGCCATCTCGAACGGTGACGCCATCAACAAATGTCCACCGGGCGGTCAAAGTACCATTGAAGCACTCGCAGATCTGTTAGACAGAGAAGTGGTTCCTCTGGATGCAGAGCATGGCGAAGAAAAACCCAAAATGGTTGCTTATATCCGCGAAGATGAGTGCATTGGCTGTACTAAATGTATTCAAGCCTGCCCCGTAGACGCCATTCTGGGTGCTGCTAAACAGATGCATACTGTTATTGTGAGTGAATGCACAGGCTGTGATCTCTGTGTTGAACCCTGCCCTGTTGACTGTATTGATATGATTCCTGTCCCAGTCACACCCAGCAATTGGAAATGGCCAGCGCCCGTATCAGACCCAAATTTGATATGGACAGATCGTGGTAGAGGACATCTGTTGCAGGAAGGTTCGGAATGACTCGTATTTATAGTTTCCACGGTGGTATCCATCCCCCCGAGAATAAACGCCAATCTCTGGGTGCACCCATTCGCCAGGCGCCTTTACCTGCCCGATTAATTTTGCCCTTACAGCAACATATCGGCAAAGCAGCCACGCCGCTTGTAGAGGTAGGTGATCAAGTTCTAAAAGGTCAAAAAATAGCGGAACCTACCGGTCATGTCAGTGCAGCAATCCATGCGCCTAGTTCTGGAATCATTTCTTACATTGGCCTTCAACCCGTTCCACACGCTTCAGGTCTAGAATCACCCTGTATCGTTATAGAAACGGATGGGCAAGAACAATGGTGTGAGCTTCACCCGATTGAAAACTATCGCGACCTAGATAAAAAAGAACTACTGAAGCATATCCGTGATGCCGGCATAACGGGTTTAGGTGGCGCTGGATTTCCAACCGACATTAAATTAAATCTAAGCAAAGATCATATTGTTAACACTCTGATCATTAATGCCGCTGAGTGCGAACCTTATATCACCGCTGATGATGCCTTGATGCGCGAGCGCCCTAATGACATTTTAACTGGGGTAGAAATCATTGCTCATCTTCTACAACCCAGTAAGATTTTAATCGGCATAGAGGATAATAAACCTAACGCCATTAAAGCCCTGCGTGATGCGATCCGAGAGCGAAATCTTCCAATAGAACTCGTGGTGGTTCCTACACGCTATCCTTCTGGTGGTGAAAAGCAATTAATTCAGCTACTTACCAGTATAGAAGTACCCAGTGGATCGATTCCAGCTGATGTAGGCATCGTGTGTCAAAACGTAGGCACCGCGGCTGCCATCTATCGCGCTGTCATTCATGGTGAACCACTGATATCACGTATTGTGACTCTGACGGGTTTCGCCTTAGGTCATCGACAAAACTACGAAGCTCTCATTGGCACTCCTTTTTCAGTGCTACTTGAAGCTGCAGACGTTGATCGCTCAAAAATGTTCCGTCTTGTGATGGGTGGACCAATGATGGGAATTTCCATCGAAGATGATCGTATACCACTCATCAAAACAACCAACTGCATTATTGCGGCCACACAAGAAGAGATGCCACCAGCACCACCCGCACAACCCTGTATTCGTTGCGGCATGTGTGAACAGGTATGTCCTGCCACCCTTCTACCACAACAACTTTACTGGTTTGCAAAAGGAAGAGAGTTCGAAAAAGCGCGCCATCATAATCTATTTGACTGTATTGAATGCGGTGCCTGTGCCTATGTTTGCCCTAGCAACATACCGCTGGTTCAGCACTATCGCTTTGCTAAATCGGAAATTCGCAATGAAGAGGCTGAGCAGCTTAAAGCCGCTCAGGCTCGTGAGCGTTTTGAAGCCAGACAAGCACGCCTAGTAAGAGAGGAACTTGAGAAAGAGCAGCGTCGAAAAGAACGTGCTGAAGCAGCAGCAAGAGAGCAAGCACGTAAAAAAGCTGAAGCTGATTCGGTCTCTAGCGACACACCTGATCCTGAAGCTGAATTAAAAAAACTAAAATCTGCCGCCTCTATCGCTCGAACCAAATTAAAGAAAGCAAGTGAAGCACTTAAAAATGCTGAAGAAAAAGGATTAGACGGCACAGAAAAGTTAAAAGAAACCGTCGCTCAACTTGAGGAAAAAGCTGCTGCTGCCGAAAATGCTTGGCAACAGGCTACAGGAGCTGAACAATAATGTCGTTGATTCATCTAAGCTCACCACACGTATCCAAAGCGAATGCAACTGACCGAGTCATGCGCTTGGTTTTAATCGCTACCTTGCCAGCCTTGATTGCTCTGACGATCTTTTTTGGCTGGGGCAGCCTTATTCAACTCCTGCTGGCTTGTACCTCCGCTCTTGCATTTGAAGCTGTCTGCTTACGTATGCGTAAACGCCCCATTTTATTTTTCCTACGTGATGGCAGTGCGCTGGTCACTGCTGTTCTGATAGCTTTGGCGATTCCTCCCTTTGCCCCTTGGTGGGTGGTGGTTATCGGTACCTTTACAGCCATCGTTATCGCTAAACATCTGTATGGTGGCTTAGGTAACAATCCGTTTAACCCGGCAATGGTAGCCTATGCCCTTTTACTGATCTCTTTTCCAGCAGAAATGACTCAGTGGAACGCGCCCTTTGTCCTTATCGGTGATAACTGGAACGTGTTGGCGAGTTTTACTGACAGCTTAGTTATCATTTTCAGTAGCATTAATCACGGTATGATCGATGCCTATACTGGCGCAACACCGCTAGAAGTTCTAAAACATCGAGGCGGTATGACCACTGAAGAGGTCTGGAGGAACGACCCTGTATTAAGCCAAGGTGTTTTTGCTTGGTACGGCATAAGTGCAGCTTGGCTGATGGGTGGTATCTTTCTGATCTATCGCAAGGTCTTTACCTGGCATGCACCCTTTGCCATGATCACCACCCTATTCGTTCTATCCAGCCTATTTTATGCCGGCGATCCATCTAATTTTGCAGACCCGTTTTTACATATCGGTGTTGGCGCAACGATGATGTGTGCCTTCTTTATTGCCACCGATCCAGTTTCTGGTGCTACCAGTAACAAAGGCAAAGTGATCTTTGGAATAGGTGTTGGCGCACTGATTTATATTATCCGTACTTGGGGCAGTTACCCAGATGCTGCGGCTTTTGCAATTTTACTTATGAATTTATCTGCTCCGTTTATCGACCACTACACACAACCTCGCAGCTATGGCCATGCTCGTGCTAATCGTGGCATAGGTGGAGGTAAGTAAAATGGAAGGTTTACTTCACAGCATACGTAAAAACACACTAGGCATTAGTATCTTTGCAGCCGTCACAGCTGGACTTATTGCGGCAACACAAGTGATTACTGCTGACCGTATCATAGAAAACCAAGAAGCCCATCAAGCGCGGACTTTATATCAAATTTTGCCACAATCCTTAGATGCTAACTTGCATCAACAAATTATCATGGTACCAGCGCCAGAACTCGGCTATCGTGAACCTATACCGATTTTTCAAAGCATTGTTGATGATGAAGTCCAGGCTGTCATTATTCCGGTAACCGCGACAGAAGGCTACAGTGGAGATATTCACCTACTAGTCGGAATATGGCGAGATGGCAGTATTGCAGGTGTTCGTGTGACAGGTCATCGAGAAACACCAGGACTCGGTGATAAAATTGATATTGAAAAGTCTGATTGGGTTTTGGACTTTAATGGCTTGCGCTGGTTGGGTGAAGAAGATAAACGATGGAATGTTCGCAAAGATGGTGGAGAGTTTGATCAATTTACCGGAGCGACCATTACTCCTCGCGCCGTGGTTCGACAAGTCGCAGCAACGCTAAGCTATTTTGAATTAAGAAAAGCGCAAATCTTGCGACCTGT
>REDB01000274.1 GCA_007693685.1 Oceanospirillales bacterium | reverse complement strand
CAAACAGAGGTTCTACCAGTTGAACCAGCAATTGAGGTGCTGGGTGTGGCGAATTAGGGGCAACCCAACTAATAATAACAGAGCCGATGGTCGCCCAGAAAACGATGGTTAACAAGGTATCTAAAACACCGACTAACGAGAATACGGCGATAGGGCCAAAGCCTATGGCGCTGCCAGTAATGGATACCAACAGAAACAGTGTGCCAAGTTTAACTAGAAAAGCTAAGACAAGTGGCGAGACATCGACACCAGCGATTCTAGGGAGTGAGCGCTGCAACGGCATCAGTGGAGGTTGTGTAATTTTCACCACCGCCTGAGATATTGGATTGTAGTAATCCACTTTCATGGTTTGCAGTAAAAAACGCAAAATCGCAATGAAAGCGAACATTTCGCCAATGGTTCTAATAATTAATAATAGCGGATCCATGATCTACCCTTAATATCAATGCAGCGACACTTAAAAAATACGAACTTGCAGTATAGAGATTTTCATTCAGTGAATGAACCTTTTAAGCAAGGGAATTCAACTCATTCCACTGATTTCGCAGGACGAGAGCCAAAAAGAGCGGTACCTACTCTAACCATAGTACTGCCTTCTGCAATGGCGGCTTCTAAGTCTGAAGACATGCCCATCGAAAGAGTATCGAGCGGTAATCCTGCAAGTCTTAACTGCTCAGAAAGCTGCGAAACTGCCTTAAATGCTCGATGTTGCTGTTCAGGGTCATCGGTTGGTGCAGGGATTGCCATTAAGCCGCGTAATTTGAGGTTAGGCAGTTCTGCGATTTGCCTAGCTAGCTCAATCGCTTCGTCAGGGTGGCAACCCGACTTACTCTGTTCGTCATCAATATTTACCTGAAGGCAGATATTTAGAGCTGGTAAGTTAGCTGGACGCTGCTCTGAGAGGCGTTTAGCAATTTTTAAACGATCAACACTGTGGACCCAAGAAAAGGCTTCGGCAACTTGGCGTGTTTTGTTTGATTGCAAGGGGCCGATAAAGTGCCATTCAATCGGTAAATCAGCCAATGCGACTATTTTCTCAACTGCCTCTTGCACGTAGTTTTCACCAAAACATCGCAGTCCTTGATGAAAAGCTTCCCTTATTTCATCGGTACTTCGGGTCTTGCTGACGGCTAATAGGGTGACATCATCAGGTTTACGTTGTGAATCTTCGCAAAACTGTTTGATTTGGCTCACTACCTGTTCGATTTTCTCTGCTATTATAGACATATGATAGATTCTGGTTGTTGTTTGTTCAGTGATCAGAGTATTCTGCGATAATCAAACCTCTGATTGGAAGAAGCTGCGAGCATTAATTCTATGGATATTACAGAACTTTTGTCTTTTTCTGTTCAACAGGGTGCGTCGGACCTACATATCACTGCCGGAATGCCTCCGATGATTCGTGTAGATGGTGATGTCCGTCGTATCAAATTGCCAGCCTTGGACCATAAACAGGTTCATACGTTGGTATACGACATAATGAATGACCGACAACGCAAAGAGTACGAAGAGAACTTTGAAGTGGATTTCTCTTTCGAAGTGCCTAAGTTAGCACGTTTTCGTGTGAATGCTTTTAATCAGCACCGAGGAGCAGCAGCGGTATTTCGTACCGTCCCTAGTAAAGTGCTGACGATGGACGACTTAGGTATGGGTAAGGTATTTCAGGACCTTTCTGAGAAATCACGTGGTCTTGTGTTGGTTACGGGACCCACGGGTTCAGGTAAAAGCACCACGCTTGCGGCTATGGTGGATTATATCAACGATACGCGATCTGAACATATTCTTACGATAGAAGACCCTATCGAGTTTGTTCACGAAAGCAAAAAGTGCCTAGTTAACCAGCGTGAAGTGCATCGCGATACACATAGTTTTGCCAACGCACTTCGTTCAGCGCTTCGTGAAGACCCTGATATTATCCTTGTTGGTGAGATGCGTGACCTTGAAACGATTCGACTTGCCTTGACGGCTGCGGAAACAGGTCACTTAGTTTTTGGTACTTTGCATACCACCTCGGCTGCAAAAACCATCGACCGTATCATCGACGTTTTTCCAGCTGCGGAAAAAGATATGGTTCGCTCCATGTTATCTGAGTCATTACAGGGTGTTATCTCCCAAACTTTGATGAAAAAAATCAAAGGTGGCCGTGTCGCTGCGCATGAAATCATGATCGGCACACCAGCCGTTCGAAACTTGATTCGCGAAGATAAAGTGGCACAGATGTATTCAGCCATTCAAACGGGTGCTTCCTTTGGAATGAAAACACTGGACCAATCACTTAGTGAGCTCGTATCTAAAGGGTTAATCTCGCGTGATGCAGCGCGTGAGAAGGCTAAAACACCGACATCTTTCTGATGGCCCAAACAGAGGACTGAGTTATGGACTTTACACAACTACTTAAAGTGATGTCGGATCGTGGGGCGTCAGATTTATTTGTCACAGCTGGTGCTGCCCCAGCAATCAAGGTCGATGGAACCATCAAACCGCTTACCAAGGAAGCATTGAAGCCTGAACAAGCAAGAAAGCTTGTCTATAGCACCATGAACGACAAACAGCTTTCTGAGTTTGAAGGCACGCATGAGTGTAACTTTGCTATCAGTGCACAAGGAATAGGGCGCTTTCGTGTCAGTGCATTCGTTCAACGTAACACCCCCGGGATGGTTATGCGACGTATCAATACGTACATTCCAACCTTAGAAGAGTTGAACTTGCCGCCGGTTTTGAAAGACTTATCCATGACCAAGCGAGGGTTGATACTTTTCGTCGGTGGTACTTCAACGGGTAAATCTACTTCGCTAGCCTCCATGATTGACTATCGAAACAGTCATCATGCCGGACATATCATTACCATCGAAGACCCAATTGAATATATTCATCATCATAAGAAAAGTATCGTCACGCAAAGAGAGGTGGGCTTAGATACCGATTCTTACGAAATCGCATTGAAAAATACCCTGCGTCAAGCACCGGACGTCATTCTGATGGGTGAGATACGAGATGCTGAAACCATGAAGTATGGGTTGAGCTTTGCTGAAACAGGTCACTTATGTATGGCGACCCTTCACGCGAACAATGCCAACCAAGCACTAGATCGTATTATTTCCTTCTTTGGTCCAGACCATCATAATCAGGTTTGGATGGATATGTCTTTGAACCTAAAGGCGATTGTCGCGCAGCAATTGTTGCCGACGGTTGACGGTCAAGGTCGACGTGCGGCTATTGAAGTAATGATTAATACCCCGTTGATTCAGGATATGATCCGTAAAGCTGCGGTACATGAGATCAAAGACGTTATTAAAAAATCCACTAACTTGGGTATGCAAACCTTCGATCAGTCACTCTTTCAACTCTACAAAGAGGGTGTCATTAGTTACGATGTTGCACTAAGTCATGCTGACTCATCTAACGATTTGCGCCTAATGATCAAGCTGAATGCAGAGACCTCAGGTAAATCAAAATCACCTCAAAAAGATGAGTCCATGCCGTCATTTACTCTTCAGGAAGAGGATGACAACATGAACTTGAGTGGCGTTGCCGAAGTTAAAAATATGTAGTTTTAAGTTTCTCCATCATCGACGAAACACCACTCGCCCGCCGAGTAGTGTTGTAGAAACACGACCTTTCAATGTTTTGCCATTGAAGGGCGTGTTTTTTCCAGCCGAACGTAAGCTGTCTTTATTCACTGTCCAAGATTCGTTAGGATCAAAAATACAGATATCCGCTGGCTTGCCAGGTTGTAAGCTCCCTGAATCTAATCCCAATATCTTCGCTGGTCCCAATGTTAGCTTTTCAATAAGTTGCGGTAGCTCAATTAACTTGCGCTCCACTAAGTTTAAGCTAAGAGGTAACAGAGTTTCTAATCCGCTAAGTCCCGCATCTGTTTCGGCAAAAGGCGCTTGTTTTGAGATAAGATCTTGAGGTTGATGATCAGAGCAAATCGCAGTTAAGCTTCCTGTAAGTAGTCCTTGAATTAAACCTGCACGATCTAATGCACTGCGCAAAGGAGGTTGCAAGTGCAGTGCAGAGTCGAATTCGTTAACTTGTTCATCACTTAAGATTAAATGATGAGCTGCTACGTCGGCAGAGACCTTTAAGCCTCGTTGTTGGGCAGCAGTGATTAACTGTACAGAGCGCTCACAACTAATTTGTCCAAAGTGAGCTCTGACTCCGGTTTGCTCAACCAGTAGCAAACAACGAGATACTTCGATGGTTTCAGCTGCTTCAG
>REDB01000169.1 GCA_007693685.1 Oceanospirillales bacterium | reverse complement strand
CGTTTCCGAAAGTATTACGTCGTGCAGAAAAAGTTATTTCTAATCAAGTGATGCTCAGAACCAATTTCTATGCACGCAATCGTATCGATGTGTTTTTTGGTTTTGCGTCTTTTGCGGAGAAAGGTCGTTTAGAAGTTAAAAGCCAAGGACATGAAGTTGAAGTCTTAAGGGCAAAGAACTTTATCATAGCAACAGGTTCCAGCCCTTGGTGTCCAGCGGATGTTGATTTTAGTCATCCACGTATCTACAACTCTGACTCTATTCTTAAACTAAACCATACGCCTAGAACCATGGTGATCTATGGTGCGGGTGTTATCGGTTGCGAGTATGCATCCATTTTTAGTGGCTTGGGTGTTAAAGTTGATTTAATTGATAATCGTGACCGTTTGCTGTCTTTCTTGGATCACGAAATCTCTGATTCTTTAAGTTACCACTTGCGAAATAATGCTGTGAAGATCCGTCACAATGAAGAGTATCAAAGCATTATAGGTGATGATCGCGGTGTATCCATCGAGTTCAAATCTGGCAAGCGCCTACGTGCTGATGCTTTCCTATGGTGTGCCGGTCGTTCTGGTAATACTAAAGGTCTTGGTCTTGAAAAAATTGGTTTGAAGGCTAATAGTCGTGGTCAGATCGAAGTTGACCAGCATTACAAAACTTCCTGTGAAGGTGTTTATGCCGTTGGTGATGTGATCGGCTGGCCAAGTTTAGCGTCTGCTGCATTGGATCAGGGTCGTTCAGCTGCTTCTGATCTACTCAAGGCAGATGACTTCCGTTATATCAATGATGTTCCTACCGGTATTTATACTATTCCTGAGATTAGCTCTGTAGGAAAAACGGAAGAAGAGCTCACCGAAGAAAAGGTTCCCTATGAAGTAGGGCAGGCATTCTTTAAAGATACCGCTCGTGCTCAGATTTCTGGTGAGCCGGTGGGAATGTTAAAGATACTTTTCCATCGTGAAACTTTTCAGATTTTAGGTATTCACTGCTTCGGTGACCAAGCATCTGAGATTATTCACATCGGTCAAGCGATTATGCGTCAGGAAGGTGAAGCGAATACTCTAATGTATTTCGTTAATACCACCTTTAACTACCCAACGATGGCTGAAGCTTATCGAGTTGCTGCTATTGCTGGTATTAATCGAGTGTCTAACCTTTAGGTTTAGAGTTCAACAAAGGCACTTTTGAAAAGTGCCTTTGTTTACTTCCTGTAAACGTCATCTTCGTAATACTTCCCTGTGATATTGAGCTTTTTTTCCAGCCAGCGATTGACATACTTCCAGATTAAAAAGGCTGGAACCATCATCACCATAATGGCCAGCATGAGCACTGCTCCAGCATGACTTGCAGGTGCAAAGCTAACGGCCCAGTCTAAAAAGCCGAAGCTTCGACCAAGATAAAACCATGTAATTAGAAAAATAAACCCTACAGCAACACCTAAATGATGTAGTAGTTTATGGTACTTCTCCATTAATCAGACTTTCCTTTTTTGCATGATGTTGTTCTATTTGAGAGCGGAAAATTAACCGAGCTAGTTCTGTTCTGCACACTTCTGGCATGCGTTGAAATTCTAGACCTACTTCAAATTGTTCGTCTTTTGGTTCACAACGCTTTACTTCTGCCAACAGGCGCATTCCTAGATCTGATTCAGGCATAATTAGTCTAACCATCGATAGCTGACCAAGAGTTAAAGGATATGGCAGGTTTAATGATAAACCACCCTCACTCAGATTGACCCGATCAGAGCGGATATTAAAACCTATCTCTTCATTGTCACTTAAAGATTTAGCAATGATATCTATCTTGCGATTGAGTAATTTAAGAATTTCTGTCGCTTCAGTGGATAGCTCTGTGCTAGCTTCAAACAATTGATCAATGTTTTGGTTCAATTGTTCAAGCTCTGCATGAATCATGAAATGTGGCGAAACCTTAAACATACCAGGGTTGGGAAGTTCTATTATTTCAGTACTGCTATCCAAAAGCTGAAACTCAAGTGCAACCCATTTGTCTATACGATAGAATTGTCGGCGATCCTGTTCCAAGGCTATTCTCCGTTAGTTTGTGTCGGTAGATTCCGAGAGTATACCGAATTATCCAATCAATCTGTTATAGGCAGCGAGAGCTGATTACGGGTTTAATTAAATTATGTTCCGACCCTTCTCCTTTTTTGTGGGATTTCGTTACACGGCTGCAAAGCGTGGCAATCATTTTATCTCCTTTATTTCGCTTGTTTCCATGCTAGGGCTGACCTTAGGTGTTGCAGCATTGATCGTCGTACTTTCAGTCATGAATGGCTTTGATCGAGAATTGCGTCAGCGCATTTTAGGCATGGTGCCACATGCGACCTTGAGTGATTATCAAAAGCCGATGCATGATTGGCAGGCGGTAAGAGAGCGCTTGGCTAATAATCCTAATGTTCGTGCGACAGCACCCTTCGTTCAAGCTCAGGGGATGTTAACGCATGCTGGACAGGTTCAAGGAGTTTTAGTGAGCGGTATTGATCCGGATATCGAGCCTTCGGTGTCTATCATTGAGGATCACTTTGTTACTGGCTCTTTAGAAACTCTTGAAGCGGGTGAGTTCAACATCATTCTGGGTGAGTTGTTAGCTAGGCAGTTAGGAGCAAGTGTCGGAGATAGAGTCACTCTGGTACTACCTGAAGCTTCAGTTAGTATTGCTGGAATTGTTCCGCAACTTAAGCGTTTTACCGTGTCAGCTATTTTCTCTGTTGGTGCGGAGATAGACGCTAGTCTTGCTTATGTTCACAGAGTGGACGCCGCTCGAATTAAGCGTATGCCTGCTGATAGTGTTGATGGAATTCGCTTAGCGTTTAATGATCTATTTCAAGCGCCTATGTTAGTGCGCCAATTGGCAACTGATTTAGCCAGACCTATGCAGATCTCGGACTGGACACGCACTCATGGTAATCTTTTCCAAGCCATACAGATGGAAAAGCGCATGATAGGTTTGCTGCTTTTCCTAATTGTGTTTGTCGCGGCCTTTAATATTGTTTCTACCCTAGTAATGGTAGTGACCGATAAACGTGCTGATATTGCAATTCTTCGTACCATGGGAGCCACGCCTTCTATGATTATGCGAATATTCATGGTCCAAGGTGCAGTGATTGGCTTTATTGGGACGACTTTAGGGCTGATTTTGGGCGTCATCCTAGCTCTGACTGTCAGTGATTTGGTTTCAGGTTTTGAACGGTTAATGGGCATAGAGTTTTTGTCAGCTGAAGTCTACTTCATTAATTATTTACCCTCAGAAATTCAGGTAAGTGATTTGATCACCATTACTACCACGGCGTTACTGATTAGTTTCTTTGCGACCCTCTATCCTGCATGGAAGGCTTCTCGTACTCAACCTGCGGAGGCGCTTCGTTATGAGTAAGAATTGGGTGTTAGAAGCGACAGCCATCTGTCGTCGTTATGAAGAAGCGGGTCAATCTTTGACGATCTTAAATGAGTTAGACTTTTTTGTAGAACAGGGTCAGCGTTTAGCCATCGTCGGTAGTTCAGGAAGTGGTAAGAGTACTTTGCTGAATATCTTGGGAGGTCTTGATAAACCAGACACAGGTGAAGTTAAGCTTCAAGGTGAGGCGATTTATACAGTCTCTGAAAGTCGTCGATGCAAGATACGTAACGAAAAGCTAGGTTTTGTATATCAATTCCATCATTTGTTGCATGAATTTAGTGCGTTAGAAAATGTGGCAATGCCTCTGTTAATCAGGGGTACACCAGTAGAGCAAGCACGTGAAAGTTCACTTCAGTTGCTCGGACAGGTGGGTTTATCTCATCGTGTTCAGCACAAGCCGGGGCAACTCAGTGGAGGTGAGCGTCAGCGTGTTGCCATTGCACGAGCGCTAGTGACTAAGCCTGCTTGTGTGATGATGGATGAGCCTACAGGCAACCTAGATCGTCATACGGCTGATGAGGTGCAATCCTATCTTGATCACTTGAATCAGTCGTTAGGAATCGCCTTTGTGGTCGTCACACATGATTTGAATCTTGCTGCTAGAATGGATCAGGCTTATCTGTTAGAAGAGGGTAAATTGGTACCTAAAAACTTTTAGGTTTAAAAGTGATGATGTGATAAGTGAGGTTTGCCGATTAAGCTGGTAAGCCTTCTACTCGAGATGATCAGAATACTTCCGATCATCTCTATCACTCGTTGTTCTGATTGTTTTTATCATTAATTTGGTCTTGTTCTTTCTGAATCTGCTCTCTTTGTAACTGCTCTCTCTGCATCTGCTCTCTTTTAAGCCTTTCGCGGCCTCGTTTAATCCATGTTCGTCTAACATGAATCGTCCAGAAAACACGCACAGATAAAAAGCCAGCCATGCCAAAGGTGATGCCGCATACCACAGAGCCTAAAATAAGTGGCCGCCAAATTTGTTGGAAATTGTCATACAGACTATCCAGATTCCAAACCATCGGCTGAGAAAAGTTTCCCGTACCCAGTAAAATTTGGCCAACACGATAAGAGAAATAAAGCAGTGCCGGCATGGTAATGGGATTCGAGATCCAAACAAGCCCAACAGATAAGGGTAGATTGCTACCTATAAGCACTGCAGCGATGGCAGCAGGTACCATCTGAAACGGCATTGGCATAAAGGCAAAAAAGATGCCTACCAAAAATGCTAAGGACACAGAGCGATGGGAAAGATGCCAGAGTCCGGGATTTCTGATATGTTCACCCAGCCAACGGAGTTGTGGATGATTTCGAACCCAATTAGGGTCAGGCATGTATTTTTTTAAGATCTTGCGAGGCATTATTGACTAATCAGGGTGTAATTATTTACCCATTATGCCGTTTTATGCAAGTCAAACCAATAGAGAGGATCAAGGATGATCATCTATCTTGCTGGAATTTTAAGTGTCGCTTTTTTGCCGACCCTTAAAACCGCCTTATGGGCGATATTGTTTCTACCCTTATTGCTGTTCACTCGTTTACGTATTCACGTGGTCTTTTACCTATGTGGAGTCATCGTTGCGGCCAGTTACGGAGCTTGGCAGCTCCATCATCGTTTACCCTTAGGTCTTGATCGGCAAGATGTCACATTAAGCGGTTATATTGTTAGCCTACCGGAAATCACAGATCATCGAACACGTTTTATTCTCAAAGTCGACCAAGTTGAAACGGATGTTGATGCATTAAATCGGTTACGGCGTATTCGTATAAACTTATATCAATTTCATAAAGATACGAGCCTTCCAAGCTTTCGTTCTGGTGATTACGTTACTCTAAAGGTTCGAATAAGATCACCTTACTTCTTACAAAATCCAGATGCTTTTGACCTTGAACGTCATTTTTTAAGTTCAGGTTGGGATGCCAGTGGGTCGTTGCGCGAAGTTCTTGAGCATTATCCATCACAGCATACTTTTTATAGCCTGAGAGATCAGTTTAGAGTTTTTCTGACAACTCAGTTTGCAGAAAGTGAAGCGCAATGGCTGTTACCTGCCATTATTTTGGGTGATAGAACGGCAATGACTGACGAGATCTGGCGTGTTCTACAAAGAACAGGCACAGCTCATCTACTAGTTGTGAGTGGCTTGCATGTTGCCGTGATCAGCGGTTCAGGGTTTTTAATAGGACGCCTATTGTTGAGTGGCTTGGTTTTGTTCGGTTACCAATCAACTTATTTGCGAGCGGTGCCCTTACTCTTAGCATTTTTCTTGGCAACCTTTTATGCGCTGTTAGCAGGTTTTAATTTACCAGTGCAGCGGGCATGGATAATGGTTTCAGTATTTTTGCTTGGAGAATGGCGGTTATTGAGCTTGACTGGTTGGCAGCGTTGGCGCCTAGCACTGATAGTGATCATGACCTATAACCCCTTAGCGATTATTGAACCGGGTGCCTGGATGTCGTTTGTGGCCGTGGCTGCATTATTGTTGATGACAGATCTTTATCGAGGTTCTAGACAATCATCATGGAAAAGCCTTCTAAGAGCTCAGTGGATGATCTTCATTGGTTTAATGCCTGTGATGGCATGGGTATTTCAACAACTTGGAATCATAGCTCCTTTAATTAATTTGTTAGCCATTCCTTTGTTTTCAATATTTGTTATGACACTACCCATATTGGTTTCTCTAATATTATTAGAAGTAAACTGGGTACAGATGATAGTTCAACAGGCTTTAGAACTTTTCTGGTTAGCCTTATCGGGTGCCTCAGAAATCCAGTGGGCGACACTATCACTAACAAAGCCTAAGATGTTCCTACTGTTAATTACCTTGCCCCTGTGGTTTTTGCTGCTAATCCCTTTACCATTCAAGTGGAAGTTGATGGGTTTTATCTGTCTATTACCCATTGTTTTTCCGAGAGAAAAAACCTTAAAAGAGGGTGAGTTCAGAGCCATTGCGTTTGATGTTGGTCAGGGTTTGGCAGTGTTAATAGAAACATCAGATAAGCTAATTTTATATGATACTGGCCCGGGTTATCCTATGGGAGGCAGTGCATGGGGCTTTGCTATCGCACCCTGGTTTAAGGTTCGAAATCAGCAGCAGTTAACACACTTAGTGATCAGTCATAACGATTTAGACCATGCAGGAGGTCTACCTGCTTTGAATGAGCAGCTTGAAGTATTTCAAAAAGACTCTGGAAGTGCGCAGTTGATACAACAGGGTTTTACTAGCTGTCATACACAAGCTGAATGGCACTACAATCAAGTTCAGTTTCGTTATTTAACCGATGAACCTGCTCAATCTAGCAGTGAAAATGAACGCTCCTGTGTGATGGAGGTAAGAAATGATTTTTGTTCGCTGCTCTTGCCTGGTGATGCTGGTCATCCGACAGAATATGACCTGATTCGAAGTGGTCGAATAAAGTCGGTCGATTGGCTTGTTGCAGGACATCATGGTAGTGCGAGTTCTTCGAGTGAGGTTTTTATTGATCATTTAAGTCCAAGTGCGGTCATTTATACCGCAGGATTTGCCAATCGTTATGGCCATCCAGCGGCAGTAGTAACACAACGATTTCGCCAACGTGGTATTGATGAATATAATACCGCAACCGATGGTGCAGTCCTGCTGGAAGCAATTAAGGGTCAGTGTAAGGTTTCAACGCAACGAACGCGTAAAAGACGTTACTGGACAAATGGTTGACCTGCAGTTTTTGCTAATTTCATGTTACAGTGACTCATCTTTTATGGAGGCTTAAGCGTGTTTGAACTGATTAAAGCGGGTGGCTGGCTGATGCTACCTATTTTAGCTTGCTCCGTTGCTGCGATGGCAATCTGTTTTGAGCGACTCTGGTTTTTGAAAAAAGATCGAATATTGCCTGATGGACTTCTCTCAGAAGTGTTTGAATTAATTCGAAGTGAAGAGATGACACCCGAACGTCTGCGAAGCATTGCTGAAGGAAGTCCTTTAGGCACAATCATCGTCGCGGGTGTGAGAAATGCCCGTCATGGTCGAGAGGTCATGAAAGATAGTATCGAGGAAGCGGCTCATCAAGTGATTCATGAGATGGAGCGTTATCTAAACTCCCTCGGAACTATCGCTGCAATCACACCTCTACTCGGTCTTTTAGGAACGGTCATTGGTATGATTAAGGTCTTTACCGAAATCATGATTCAAGGAACCGGAAATGCCAATGTGCTAGCAGGGGGCATCTCTGAAGCGCTGATTACCACCGCAGCAGGTTTATCTATTGCGATACCAGCCTTAGCTATGCATCGCTACCTGCAAAGACGTGTTCATACGCTGGTGTTAACGATGGAGCAAGAAGCAGTAAAGTTGGTTGAAGTGCTTCATGATGAACGTGATGATGCTCTTTAAGAAAAGAGGTGACCTGTGAAGTTTTCACATCAACAGCAAGAACCTCTTAATATCAATCTGACTCCGTTGATTGATGTTGTGTTTCTTTTACTGATTTTCTTTATGGTGACCACCACCTTTACACGAGAAACTCAGCTAGAAGTCAGTTTGCCCGAAGCAAGCTCTGCACAAGCAGCCAGCCAAGAACGGGATCGTATCGATATTTTGATTAATGCTGATGGTCAGTATTCAGTTAATGGTCAAGCTTTAGTCAACGCTCAAGCAGAAACCTTGCGCCGTGCAGTTGTTGAAATTGCAGGTGAGCAGCGTCAGATTCCTTATGTCATTACAGCTGATGCTCAAACACCCCATCAAGCGGTCGTGTCTGCCATGGATGTAGCAGGGCAGTTAGGCTTTTCTCAGCTAAGAATCACTACACAAGAAAGTGTTGAACTGCATGATTCAGCTGATTGAACGAGGTTGGTACCAACAAGCGTCTTGGCTGAAAGTATTGCGTCCTTTATCAATACTTTTCACCCGTTTATCGAAACGTCGACGTGATAAATTTCAATCATCTGATTTACTTTACCAGCCGCCGGTTCCTGTGATCGTTGTGGGTAATATTAGCGTGGGGGGGACAGGAAAAACTCCGGTTGTTCTTGCTCTTATTGAACTGTTGCGATCCTATGGTTACCGTCCAGGTGTCGTGAGTCGTGGTTATGGTGGTAAACCACCATCTTATCCTTGGCGTGTTGCTGATCATCAAAGTAGCATAGAAACAGGTGATGAGCCTTTATTGATCCATACTCGAGGTCAGGTGCCTGTGGTTATTGACCCTGATAGACCAGCTGCAGTTCGTCATCTACTAGCGAATAGTGACTGTAATCTGGTGATTAGTGACGATGGATTGCAACATTATGCACTTAAAAGAGATATTGAAATCGCCGTCATCGATGGTGTTCGAGGTTTAGGTAATCAGCGTTGTTTACCTGAAGGACCACTGCGCGAACCTCCTGAACGTTTATCAGAGGTAGATTTTGTCCTGCAAAATGGTGGAACTGAAGTTCAGCACCCTCGTTCTCAAATTTTTACACTGGCATCGATACAAATCATGCCGTTGCAAGGTGTGCAAACCTATTCAGCTAAAGATTGGTTAGATGGCCACTCTGTAAAGAAGGTGCATGCAGTTTGTGGAATCGGTAATCCAGAGCGCTTTTTTAATACGCTTAAAGAGCTAGGCTTAGAAGTGATCGAACATGGTTTTTCCGACCATCACCAATACACTAAAGCGGATTTCAATGGATTACAGAACTATCCCATCATCATGACCGAGAAAGATGCGGTTAAGTGTAAGAATTTTGATATTCCTGATAGTTGGGTATTACAAGTGGCTGCTATGCTGCCTGATACATTTAAAGATTCGTTACTGCAGCGTTTAGCTGCCATTGACACTGAAGGTAAAGAAAATGGATAAGAAATTGCTAGATATTTTGGTATGCCCAGTCTCTAAAGCGCCACTAGAATACAATGCCGCTGCAAATGAGTTGGTCTGTCGTGCAAGTGGTCTTGCTTATCCGATTCGTGATGATATTCCGGTATTGCTGGAATCTGAAGCGCGCACCTTGACTACTGAAGAACGTTTGAAAGAGAAGTAAGTCGATGGGATTTTCAGTCGTTATACCTGCGCGTTTTGCGTCTAGCCGTTTCCCTGGCAAACCACTGGCTGATTTGTGTGGTAAGCCTATGTTACAGCATGTTTATGAGCGAGCTTGTGAAAGTGAAGCTTTGCGAGTGATTATTGCCACGGATGATCAACGTATTGCTGATGTTGCTGAAGGATTTGGTGCTGAAGTCTGCATGACCCGTACTGATCATCCTTCCGGAACCGATCGTCTGCAAGAGGTGGTGCATAAACTTGGCTTCTATGCGGATGATATAGTTGTCAATGTACAGGGTGATGAACCACTCATTCCACCCAGAATTATCAACCAAGTTGCTCATAATCTAATGGCTATGCCAGAAGCAGGGATAGCGACACTGTCTGAGCCTATTGAGTCGATAGACGCCTTAACAAATCCTAATGTGGTTAAGGTGGTCAGTGATCGTATGGGAATGGCGTTATATTTCAGTCGCGCAACCGTGCCTTGGCCGAGAGATGCTTTCCAGAAGGGTGTAACTCAGGAAGTTCCTGTGCAGTTTGCATGGCAGCGTCATATTGGCCTATACGCCTACCGAGTAAGAATGCTTAATGATTTTGTCACTTGGCCGCCTGCTGCACTTGAAGAGTGTGAGTGTCTTGAACAGCTTCGAGCTTTGTGGAATGGTGTACGTATTCATGTTGCCCCTGCAGATGAAGCACCACCAGCGGGTGTAGACACTCCCGAAGATCTTGAGCGAGTCAAAGAGTGGTTACTGTCTCATGAGGCTTCGGCTTAATGTTGAAGCTGCAAAAAAATTATTCGTTAAACGATCTAAATACCTTTGGTTTTGATGCGCTCGCTGAAAGCTTCATTGAGATAGATAGTCGGGATCTTTTAGTAGAAGTCGTTGAATATTGCCAATCTAATAATCTCCCTTTATTAATCTTGGGAGGCGGTAGTAACTTAATCTTGTCAGATCAAATCTCTGGACTCGTTGCGCGTATGCTTAACAAGGGTATCGAGATTATTTCGCAACAAGGTGATCAGTTACAGCTTAAGGTAGCTGCCGGTGAAGGTTGGCACGATACCGTTGTCTATGCTATGTCTCAGGGATATTTTGGACTTGAAAATCTTGCCTTAATTCCTGGAACGGTAGGTGCTGCTCCAATGCAAAATATTGGTGCCTATGGAGTTGAGCTAAAAGATCGTGTTGCTTGGGTTGAAGTGTTGGACACGCAAACACATCAATTTTTGAGTTTATCCAGTTTGGATTGCCAGTTTAGCTATCGTGATAGCCTGTTTAAGTCTGTTGAGCCAGGGCGTTATATCATCACCGATGTCGTGTTTAACCTCACGCGTGATGCAACACAGCTTAATCTGGAATATTTGGCTCTTAAGGATACCTGCGAAGCGCTAGCAAAGGGTTCTAGCATCACGCCGTACCATGTGTTTGATGCAGTCTGTCAATTGCGTCGTCAGAAGCTTCCTGATCCGGCTATTATTGGCAATGTCGGTAGTTTTTTTAAAAACCCGCGTGTCAGTGTGGTTGAGTATGAAAGACTGAAAGCTGAGTTTCCGGCTTTAGTCGGGTTTGCTGATGGTGAGGGATATAAGTTAGCGGCGGGTTGGCTGATTGAGGCCTGTGGTTGGAAAGGGAAGCAGCTTGGTGCGGTGGGTGTTTATGAGAAGCAGGCACTGGTGCTGGTGAATCATGGGAAGGGTGATCGCAGACAGATTGAGACATTGGCGGAGCAGATTAGAGAGTCTGTTCAGCAGAGATTTGGTGTGTTGTTAGAGGTGGAACCGCGGTTTTATCCTTAATCTTTTATAGACGGTCTTTTATTTCGTGCTGATCGTGCTAATCAGTTTATACCTGCCTGACACGCCGTGAAATCGTCCATGATGGCTCCACTGCGCCATCCGTGGCGCAGAGGGTCAGTCAGGTATTAACTAATTATCACTCTGCTAGTTGGTGGCGTCTAACAAACAATCTTGTCGGATAGACGCTTCCTTGTACTGAGTGTTAGTCCGACTTGGTTTCCGTTTCTAAATTGTTAGATTCGGGTTCCAGAATGTCGATTTGTTGCTGTGCTTGTTGACGCTTTAGGCGTGGGTCGTTGGCAGCGCGGCGGCTGCGACGTTTTGGTTCAGAGCTTTCCACGGTTTCTGCTTCAGGTTGTGTTTCGACAACTGGAGTTTCTGCTGTGTTTTCAGTTTCGCTTACACTAGTTTCTGCTTGAATGGCTTCAGTTTGAACTGGAGTAGTCTCTAGCGATTCTTCTGCCTGATCAGTGATTGTTTCTGTTTCTTTCACTGTTTCTAATGTTGTGGCGCTTACTACTGGATCGTTTTCTTCAGTCGCATTGGCTTCTGAAGCGGTTTCAGTAGTGTCAGTTTCTTGCGAAACAACAGGCTCGATTTCAGAAACAGCAGTTTCCTGAGCGATCTCTTCTTCAGAGACCGTAACTTGAGTTTCAGGCTCATGAGTTACTTCTGCGATCTGCTCTGCTTCTACAGTTTCAGTTTTTTCAGCTGCGAAAGTTTCTTCACTGGTTTCAGAGGGAGCATTGAAATCCAAAGCAGGTTGAGACTCTACTTTTGCGGTTTCAACGGCTTCTTCAGCTTCAACTGGAGCATCTGATTTAGTATCCACTTGAACTTGAGCAGTTTCTTCAACCTGTGCGTTATCTTGTGAATCTAGCGATTCAAAAATATCACCTTGCTGTTCTGTTTTAACGACTGCAGCAGTTTCGATAACTTGATTATCGGTTGCTTCATTGTCTGAAGTTGATTCGTCGTTTGAAGACGCATCGCTGACCGCTAATGTGCGCTGTGCTGTACGCTCATTACTGCGACGGCGGCGACCGCGTTGACGGCTGCGACTTGGCTCTCTGACATTCTTGTCTTCAGTATCAGCGTCTTTTTCAGTGGTTTTTTCTAGATCTAGTTGAAGATCTTGATTGGCCGCATCTGCAGTCTCTGATTTATCTTGACGACGCTTGTCATTGTTACGACGGCGACGGCGAGGGCGATTGCTATTGTCATCCGCAGCGGATTTTTCACCAATAGGTGGCAAGTTCTGCTCGGGTTCAATGGTAATCACTTCATCTTCGCGATCATCACGATTGCGGTCTTTGTTGCGCTTATCGTTATCACGTGGTTTACGTCTACGCTTGTCATTTGTGCCATTGTTTGAACGATTGTTCTGACGGCGACTATCTGTTTCTGCAGCGTTACTTCTCGGCTCAGGCTGAGTGGCAGCTGATCCAGTATTTGCAGCACTACTTCCACCAAACAGAACTTTCAATGATGCCATCATGCGACTAGCAAAGGAGCTGCCACTAGAGATGGGAGCTGCAATAGGAGCAGATGGTGCTTGGCTTGCTGGTGAAGTTTTAGCGACAGGGACGGTTGGTTCAGAAGAAACGGGTGCCTTGCGCTCTGGTGGCTGTATGCCTTTTACTGCAGCTTCTTCACGTTTCACCGATTTGCGCGCTGCTGGCTCAGTTGGAGCTTGAGCTGGTTCTGGCTTAATCGTATAGCTTAAGTTATCGGTTGTGCTAACAGTGTGGTCATCACGAATACGAACCACTTCATAATGAGGTGTTTCCATATTAGGATTCGGCACAATGACAACCTGAACATCATGACGACGTTCAATAGCATGAACTTCGGCACGTTTTTCATTCAGTAGGAAAGTGGCGACACTAACCGGAAGAATGGCTCTTATCTGTGCGGTGCGGTCTTTTGAAGACTCTTCTTCAATAAGGCGCATGATGGATAGTGCCAAAGAGCCTGTGTCACGGATAACACCCGTACCGTTACAGCGAGGGCAAACTGAACCTCGTGTCTCGCTTAGCGATGGACGTAAACGTTGACGCGACATCTCTAACAGACCGAAGCGTGAGATACGACCCATCTGTACACGAGCACGGTCTACTTTAAGCGCATCGCGAAGGCGATTTTCAACTTCACGCTGATTCTTGATCGGCGTCATGTCGATAAAGTCGATAACGATTAAGCCACCAATGTCTCGTAAGCGTAATTGACGAGCTATTTCATCAGCCGCTTCGAGATTGGTATTTAGCGCAGTTTCTTCAATATCGCCACCACGCGTTGCACGGGCGGAGTTGATATCAATAGAGACTAAAGCTTCTGTAGGATCGATAACTATCGAACCACCTGATGGCAGGTGAACTTCGCGCTCAAAAGCGGTTTCGATTTGGCTTTCGATCTGGAAACGGTTGAAGAGTGGCGTTTCTTCTTTATAAAGTTTAACGCGACTTTCAAAGGTCGGGATGACTTGGCGAACAAACTGTAGCGCTTGGTCATAGACTTCAGGGCTGTCAATTAAGACTTCACCAATATCGGCACGAAGGTAATCACGAATAGCGCGAATAACTACGCCACTTTCTTGATAAACAAGGAAAGGAGCGGGGCGCTTATTAACATCGATGATCGCTTCCCACAGCGTGGTTAGATAATCTAAGTCCCACTGAAGTTCTTCACTGGTGCGACCTATACCTGCAGTACGAATGATCACACCCATATTGTCAGGGATGTTAACGCCAGCAAGTGCTTCTTTTAGCTGAGCGCGATCATCACCTTCGATACGACGGGAAATACCGCCTGCACGTGGGTTGTTTGGCATCAGTACTAAGTAGCGGCCAGCAAGGCTGATAAAGGTCGTTAGAGCAGCGCCTTTGTTGCCACGCTCTTCTTTATCAACTTGAACAAAGACTTCAGTACCTTCTTTGATCACTTCACGAATACTAGGACGCTGGCCACGCTCAGGTGACTTTTGGAAGTATTCTCTGGAGATCTCTTTTAAAGGTAGGAAACCATGACGTTCTGCGCCGTAGTCAACAAAAGCAGCTTCAAGGCTGGGCTCTACTCGGGTAATACGACCCTTGTAAATGTTAGCTTTCTTTTGTTCACGACTATCAGACTCCATGTCTAAATCGTATAAACGTTGTCCATCGACAAGCGCAACACGCACCTCTTCAGACTGAGTTGCGTTAATTAGCATTCTTTTCATGTTGTTATGCGTTCTCAAAAACGTAACGCATTGCACCCCGAGCTTGGCGCAACGGGTGAACTTGATGTCCAGTCTTTGTGATAGGCTGTCGCAACTGGCGAAAGCAGCACCTAGCAGAAATCATCTGCCTGACATATCAACGGTGGAGGAAACGTTAACCAATGTGGTTATTCTGTATGCCTTGTGTCTACGGTTAGGTAGTTTCTGGGTTAACGTACATCTCCACCTCCAACCGGACCCTCGCTTATGCAAAGGTGGTGAAAGCGTTACTTAAAATTCTGTTAGTAAATTTCATCAGAAATCTGTTTAAGCTGCTAACTTCTGAGGCAAGGGCGTTGTGTAAAGTTCAAAAAAACATCACCCACTGCCTTGAATCGAAAATAGCTAAAGCCAACGGCTAGCAGCAACGGTAGAATATAACAGTAAAGCCACATTGCATCAATTAGTCGGACCCAAACAGTATATGTCAGAGTCAAAAAAACAACAGGATAGCCAAGATCGACCGAGTGTTAGGTTTGTCACCATTGCCGCGGATCGAGAAGGTCAGCGAATAGATAATTTTTTACGCACTGAATTAAAGGGAATTCCGAAGACACTTATCTACCGGATCTTGCGTAAAGGTGAAATTCGAGTCAACAAGAAGCGCATCAAGCCGGATTACAAGTTAATCACAGGTGATGAGGTGCGTATTCCACCCGTCAGAGTGCCAGAACAAAATGAACCTGTGCCTGTTGGTAAAAGCCTTGCCGTTCACTTAGAGGCAGCAGTTTTGTATGAATCTGATGGATTGATTATCATTAATAAGCCCTCAGGTCTTGCTGTTCATGGTGGAAGTGGCATCAATAATGGCTTGATAGAGGCTTTAAGGCAGATTCGACCAGATGCGCGTTTTTTAGAATTGGTGCATCGTTTAGATAGAGATACCTCTGGATGCATCATGGTTGCGAAAAAACGCAGTATGCTACGTTTTTTACATGAAGCCTTAAGAGAAAAGCGAATTCGTAAGGTATATCACGCGATCGTTGTTGGACGCTGGCCTAATCGACGTCAACGAATTAACGCACCATTGGTTAGAGATGAACTACGTTCTGGTGAACGAATTGTTCGTGTTCACGCAGATGGTAAGGATTCGATAACGGATTTTCAGATATTACGACGTTTTGGCGACTTAGCTACCTTGGTTGAGGCTTGTCCATTAACGGGTCGAACTCATCAAATTCGTGTTCACAGTCAATTTGCAGGCTATCCTATTATCGGTGATAGCAAATATGCGACCGATGATAGTAATCAACAGATGCGAGATTTAGGGCTTAAGCGACTGATGCTTCATGCAGCTGAGTTGCATGTCACCTTGCCTGATGGTGATGGGATTAAAGTGACTGCTGATTATGATGCTGATATGTCGCAAGCGATAGAAATTCTGCTAAAGCACACACCCAATGGTGAGCAATAAGTAGGATCAGTCTCAGAGATTAGTGCTAAAACTAAGGAAATTGGAGTAGGGATGATGTTAAGCATACGTACGCAATTATTGGTGTTAGTGGGTTCGCTGTTGGCAGTGATTTTGGGTATGCAGGGTGTGTATCTTAATCTCAGCAAAGCGGATCTATTAAGTGAACAGATAGGTATGCGTGCATTGAGTGTTGCGAAAACGGTTGCTGTCATTCCTGAGTTAGTTCGTGCATTTGATGATCCTGATCCAGCGGCCACCATTCAACCCATTGCTGAAAGAGTTAGAAAGGAAACCGGTGCGGCATATGTGGTTGTGGGTAATCGTGAGGAAATTCGTTACTCCCATCCAGTACCTGAAAGAATCGGCGGTCGCATGGTGGGAGATGATAATGAACCTGCGTTGATCGATGGTCTTTCTTATGTCTCATTAGCCACAGGAACACTTGGCGAAGCTATGCGTGGAAAAACTCCAATTAGAAACGCATCCGGCGAAATCATCGGAGTGGTCTCTGTTGGTTTTATGTTGGAAAAAGTTAGTCAGGATGTGGGTCGATCTTTGTACGTTGGCTGGTTGATGATAGCCGGATCTGTTCTGCTAGGTTTGACTGGAGCAGTTTGGTTGTCCGTGCACTTTAAACGTCTTATTTTAGGCTTAGAGCCTCATGAAATAGCTAGGTTAGTCAATGAGAAAGAGGCGATTCTTCAGTCAATACATGAAGGTCTTGTTGCTGTTAACAAAGAAGGTCGTATTACTTTATTAAATCAATCGGCTAAACGAACTTTGGGTATTCTTGATGATCGAGAATACCTTGGTGCGCCCATCGATCAACTCGTACCTAACTCACGTTTACAAGAGGTGCTGACACATGGCGAAAAGCAATTTGATCGAGAGTTATGGGTAGGTGACGTCCCTGTTATTGTTAACCGTATCCCTATTCTTAACCCTCAAGGTAGCGTCGATGGAGCAGTTTCCACTTTTCGCAGCCAAAAAGAGATACGTGAGCTTTACACAGCTTTAAAACGGGTCAGCGCAGATGCTGATTTGCTTCGTGAGCAGGCTCATGAGTTTTCTAATCGTCTTTACACTATTTCAGGCTTGCTTCAGCTAAATCAGATTGATGAAGCCTTAGCGATGATTCATCAAGAGGGTCGTGCAGAGCAAGATGAAGTGCGCTTTGTGTTGCAGCATCTAAAAAATCCAGTTTTGGGCGCTATGTTATTAGCTAAAATGAATACAGCTAGGCAAAAGCTTATTCAGTTTGAATTAGATAATAACAGTTCTTTAGAGATAGATTTGAATCAGCAAGGACAAGATGTGCTGATGAAAGTGATGAGTAACCTGATTGATAATGCTTTTGATGCAGCATTAGAAAGAAAGGATGTTACTGCTCGAGTTCGAGTCTTTTTTACAGACCTTGGAGATCAGGTGCTGATTGAAGTTGAAGATTCTGGTTTAGGTTTGCAGCCAGAAGAGTTGGCTGTGATTACTCAGCAAGGATACTCTACCAAAGATGGTGGGCATCAAGGAATTGGTCTTGCTTTGATTCAGCGCTACGCCACGATGTACTCAGGAAATTTATACTTAGAAGAAGGCGAGTTGGGTGGTGCCTGCTTTGTAGTCACCATAGAAAAATCGTTAATCTGTAATAGCATATAAAGGAAACCTAAGATGACGTATGAAGTGTTGATCATTGAAGATGACTTTCGCGTTGCAGATATCAACCGTCAATTTATTGAGCAGACAGATGGTTTTTCGGTCGCTGCTATTTGTCATAACGCCGCTGATAGCCTATCGTTTTTAGACAGCCAATCCAGATTGCCTGATTTGGTTTTGTTAGACGCTTATATTCCAGATGTAAATGGACTTGAGTTGCTTTGGGAGCTACGCCGTCGATATCGTTCTATAGATATTGTTATGGTCACCGCTGCTCGAGAAGTAGAAACGATTCAAGAAGCGCTCAGAGGGGGTGTTTTCGATTACCTGATAAAACCCATAGAAAGTGCACGTATGTCGCAGATGCTTCAACGCTTTCAAAACGAGAAAATGTTTTTATCTCAACACAATGAATTGGAGCAAGGGCAGTTAGATAAAACGCTTATACGAAATAATAGCGTTGATTGTGTTGACGAAAAACTTCCTAAAGGAATAGACCCGTTAACTTTAGGTCGTATTCGAGAGGGTTTGGCGGCTTTTGATGTTTCTCAAACGGCAACATCTTTAGCGCAATATACCGGTGTTAGTCGATCAACGGCACGTCGATACCTTGAGCATATGGTTGCGAATGGTGAGGTGCAGGCTGAGTTAGATTATGGAGAAGTAGGTCGACCGGAGCGTCGCTATCGTATTAGGTGATGATGCTTGTCACCCGACTGTGAACAAAATGAACAAAATGGAGTTTATAGGTTTTTTTAAAAAAATGATCATAAGCTTGTGTGAGTAGTTCCTACTGATTAGATTCAATCCAAACTAAAAGAAAGATAAAAACTGTGGAGTTTGTTATGAAAGTGAATCTGAGTACACCTCTCAAGTCCCTCGCATTGATGGGAGCAGCGTTAACCCTTACCGCAGGTATGGCTGCCCATTCAGTTGCTAGTGATTGGAAACCTTCAAAAGCAGTCGAATTTATAGCGCCAGCTAACCCAGGTGGTGGTTGGGATACTTTGGTAAGAACAGCAGCAAATGTTATTCGTACTGAAAACTTAGCCGATGTTAACTTTGCGGCAATCAACGTTCCAGGCGGCGGTGGTGCGGTTGCTTGGGCTCAAATAGCTCGTGATAACCGTAATGATCACAAACTGTTTGCTACTAGCCCTCCGATCATTCTCGTTCCGTTAGCAGGAACTTCTCGCTTCAACCACACAGATTTTACTCCTGTGGCTCGCTTAATTACCGACTATTCAATCGTATTGGTAGCGAATAATTCACCCTATCAAGATATTAACGATCTGTTTGCCGCAATTGGCGAAAATCCTCGCTTGAGTGTTGGTGGTGGCTCTGCCGCTGGTTCGATGGATCATATATCTATTGCAGGCGCAGCAGCGGCAGCAGGCTTAAATGCTGCTTCTGTAAACTATATCGCCTTCTCTGGTGGTGGTGAGGCGATGACCAGTCTACTAGGCGGTCATGTTGAAGCCGTTATCACTGGTGCTGGTGAAGCTGTTGCTCAGCTTCAGGGTGGAGAACTGCGTGCGTTGGGTGTTTCAGCACCTGAGCGTATTCCTGGGCTAGATGTTCCGACATATAAAGAGCAGGGTTTGGATTACACCTTTGATATCTGGCGTGGTGTGATGGCTCCAAAGGATATTCCTGAAGAAGCATTGCGCTACTACGAAGATCTGTTTG